>JAWLES010000078.1:0-11168 GCA_041685935.1 Desulfobacteraceae bacterium
TTTATCTCCCTGGCTGACAAGGTCAAAGGCACGGCTTTCGATCCGCAGGATCTCTTCCAGGTTTTCCCTGATCAGGCCGGTGGTCTGTCTCACCCGGTCCGACCGGGTCAGGGAAGGGATATTTTGGAGAACCGCTTTCAATTCGGGCAGTGTATGGCTGTATTCCTTTTTCCATCTCAGGTCGCCGCTTGTGGCGCTGATGAGGGCGGCAGACTTCATTGTTTCCGCGTACAGCAGAAGCTTGCGGGAGGATCGTTCAATGGCAAGTTCCCGGTTTTTGAACGAGTTGAGAAGCATGTAGGAATACACAATATGCCACAAAAGAACCCCTACGAGAAGAACAGTCACGGCGACCGAGGCGATAAACCACGGCCGGGCATCAGTACCCTTTTTTCTCAGGCGGTTTCCTGTATTCGGTCTGCCGGAATTGGAAGAAGCAATCGAAAAAGGCATTATGCGTATCTATTCCCGGCGGACCCAGGTGTTCACTTTGGATTCATTCTCTTCGACCCACTGCCGGGCGGCATTCAGGTAGCCGGTATCTTCGTCCTGCGCTTTCAGCATGACCTTTGCCATATCATCGGGCGACCATTTGAAATTGTCCAGGAGGTGATACACCTCCGGCATGTCCCGTTTCAATCCTTTTCTTACGATGGTACTGATGTGTTCTTCGTCTCCGTATACGTTCTCAGGGTCATGAAGGTATTTGAGATCCCATTTTGCAAACATCCAGTGCGGGGTCCAGCCGGTAACCACGACCCACCTGTCTTCCTCAACGGCGTTCTCCAGTGCGGCGGTCATGGTGGCGCCGCTGCCTGACACCAGTTCGAATCCGTCAAGCTCGTATTCTTCAATTGCTTTCTTTGTGTTTTTCATAAGGCCGGCAGGCGGGTCGATCCCGATGATTTTGTGTTCGAATTTCTCCCCGTGGGTTTTTAATTCTTCTACCGACTTGATGTCAACATACTCAGGAACCACAAGCCCGATTTTCGTACCTTTAAGGTTGGGACCGAGATTCTCCACCTCTGTTTTGAATTTTTCAAGAAACCTTGCCTGGAGAGAAGGAAGCCACGCCGCAACTGTTCCGTCCCGGTCACCGGCCGCCAGTGATTCCCACATGGCTATCAGGCTCACGGGCAAAAGCTCGCATTCCCGGTTCAGCTTTTTTTCAATCGCCGCCTTGACCACGTTGGCGCTGGCGATTTCCGAAGCCCAGTCAACATACACGAGCCTGACCGGAGCTTTTTCAGCGGATGCTGCCCCGGCTTCTTTTTCCTGTTTGTCTTCACCCGAACATCCGGAAATCAAAGACCCGAACCAGAGAAGGCAGCAGGCCGAGATCACTGCGAAAACCACATAACGCCCGCCATTTTTTGTAAAACGAATACCTTTCATATTCACCGGGTTCCATCTCCTTTTTGGGAACTCATTATAGGAGTTTTTTGCAAATCCTTCAAGGCCGGGTCTCGAAAGTCTCGGGCCTCGACCGGAACCACGTTGACCCGGTTCAGTTTTCATACCCGGCCGGCATCACGAGCAAAGGCTCGTGTGAACGGGGCAGGCCCAGAACCCTGTTGAGATGTTCATCATTGAAGGCGCCCACGATTCCGGCCGCAAGCTTCTCTGCTTGGGCCTGCAGAAAGAGATTCTGGCCGATATGTCCGGCTTCGATCATGGCATACCGTCTGCCGCGCTCTCCGTACTTGCCCCGGATTCGTTCATATTCCGCTGTGACCACGAAGCTGACCGGGGCCGTGGCTACCCACATCTGGGAAAGGCATGCGCGGGCCGTCTCTTCTCTGAGATCCTTGTCCGCAACCCTTTCCAATGCGTGTTGATCCGGTTTATAATGGTACACACCGGCTTCGAGCTTTTCCACAGTGTGCTCTCCGGTCACCACATACACATCCATGGGGTACAATGCTCCCGCCGAAGGTGCGCTCCGTTTGAATCCTCCCTTTTCCGTGATGCCCTGGGCGGCCCATAGCATTTGGGAAAGCTGCTCCGGACTCAGCGGTTTGTCTGTATACGACCGTATTGTTCTTCTGCGCTCGATGGCCTGCTCTACTGAGACCGTTCCCTTGTGTCTCGCCGGGGGCAGTTTCATGATATCCTCCGTATGTTGGGAAAAAAATCCTGCAAAAACCCTGCCTGAAGAGAAAAACCAGACGGTTGAGAAAAACGCCGCCGCTTTTCCGGCAAAGGCGAGAATTCTCCTTTTTTGGGTGTCGATGTTCGGATCGGTTTTCATATTACAGTTTCCGGTTCTCCCGGGCCCGTTGCTGCTTCGGATGACAGGAAGTGTCTCCTTATCCGGGCGCTGACGATGTCTTTTTGGGTTTCAACTGTTCCGGGCCACATAAACAGCCCCTTCGGATGTGCCGCCTGCCAGGGGGTTGTCAAATTCAACGTTGTGGGCTTCCACGCTTTCAAACACGCCTGCCAGGTGGTCGGTGAAAGACTGTTCAGGTTTTCCGTCAGCCCACAGTGCAAAAACGCCGCCGGGTTTGAGATGCAATGCCAGTTCGTGCAGGCCTTCGGTTGTGTAGAACCGGGTGTTGGTCTGGTGCAGGGTGTGTGTCGGTGTGTGATCGATGTCCAGGAGAACGGCGTCGTGTTTTATGTCCGGGCGGTCCGGGTCGAAGCTTTTGGATACATCCTTTGACAGGGCGAAAAAGTCCGCATGCAGTAGCCGGCACCTGGGGTCCCGTGTCAAGGTTCCGCCCAGCGGGACAAGGCCGTTTTGATGCCACTCGATTACGCCGGAAAGATACTCCACCACCACAAGGGATGTGACCCGCGGATCTTCCAGGGCGGAAACCGCTGTGTAGCCAAGCCCCAAACCTCCGACCACCACGTCGAGTTCTCCGCAGTCCAGCTTGTCCAGAGCTAGCTTGGCCAGCTGGTGTTCCGCTTCATGGAACAGGCTCGACATCAGGAAATACTCCCCGAGCTTGACCTCAAAGATTTCGATTCCGCCGTGCCCGATGAGCCGCCGCCGCCTTAATAGAAGGTCCCCTAACGGTGTCTGCCTGTGATCAAGTTCCTCGTAATTCAAACTCATTTTCAGAATATGGCACAAAATCGGGATTGATTCAACCGGGCGGTTGAAATAATCCCTTTCGAACCCGAATGGCGGGTCTGTTTGTTCCGGTTTCCGGTAAAAGGGGCGGAATCATTGGAGCGAGCGCTTTTTCAGGGCAGGGCAAAAAGAACACCTGAATCCGGCCGGAGAAATGTCCCCGGCGGATTCAGGTGACAGGTAAAATGGCAAAACCGAGTCAGTGTTTCCACTGCCAATTATCCGCGTCCACAGCAGCTTCCCGGTCCGGCGCATCCGGATGCCTGTCCCGGAGAGGAGCCGCAGCAGGCGGTGTCCCCCGGGCCGGGCATTCGGTCGCCGGAAGGCGAAGATGAAGGCGCGGATAAAATCTTTTCCACATTGCCGCTGCCGCAGTGGCGGCAGGCCGGCGCATCTTTTGCGCTGAAGGTAATGATCTCGCTCATTTGGCCGCAGTCGGCGCATTTGTATTCAAATATCGGCATGGTTTTTCCTTTTATGCAAATATGTTGTCCGGTTTGTACGGATGGGTTCCCTCGATTACCTCGACCCCGGACTTGGCTTTGATCTTGTTGATGATCACGTCCTTGTGCGGGCAGTGGTCTGTGATGCAGGGGCCGATATGAATTTTGGTCGCTTTTTCATCCATTGGCTTGTTCCATAGACTTACCTGGGCCAGCCGGGTCACGATGGTGGCGCCGGGGCAGTCCCCGCAGTTTAAAAGGCCCATGATCTCAGCCTCTTCATCCTTGTATGCGCTGAATTCCCCTTCTCGCCTGTTGAATCCCACAAGACACCTGCTGCATCCGATACACACGTCATCCATGGCTTTTTTACAGCCGACAATCAGAATTTTTTCCATGTCTCCTCCATTGTAGATTGTTGTGTATACATTCCATTAAAACAGTTCCCCGGCAAAGTATCGATTACCAGTGACCGTCTGTATTCGGGGAGGCTGCGTATTTGATCTTTCCGTCCAGGAAATCCTGAACCGCCTCTTTGACAGTTCCTTTTGCATTGTCTGCGATTCTGACACCTGCTGCATTGAGTGTTTTAAACGCATTCGGACCACAGAATCCCGTTAACAGGACCTGTGCCTTTTTATCACTTACACTTGCAGCCGCCTGGATGCCGGCCCCTTTGAATGCGTTGGCGTTTTCGGAGTTGTCAATCACTTCGTATTCGAATGTATCCGTGTCAATGACAAGAATATAGGAAGCCCGGCCGAATCTTGGATCAAGATCCGAATCAAGGTCCTTGCCTTTTGATGTTACAGCTATTTTCATTTTTATCTCCTTGAAAATTATATTTGCGCCTGCATCTGGCCGCCGCCACCGCCGCAGACCTGATCGTTAGTGATTTCCTGAAGTTTTCCTGCAATCAGGTCTTCAACAACCGGTTTGATCTCGGGACGGTCAACATCATAGTACACATTGATGCCCACCTGCCTGAATCCCATAAGAGGCCGCATGCCGATGCCTCCGACAATCAGGGCGTCCACCTTGTTTTCAGACAGAAGGTTCACAGGAACCATGCATCCTCCCTGGACATGTTCCTGGTTTTGAAGAGTGGTTACCTGCTTGATCTCTCCGTCTTCCACATCCACGAAGGTAAATACGTCACAATGGCCGAAATGGCCTGATCTGGTTCCGTCAAGTCCTCCCCTGCCGTTTGAAGGGATTGCGATTCTACCGTTTTTCATGTTTCTGAAACTCCTTGTATTTGTTTATATCGGTTTTAAAATTATACCAGCCGTTCGATTTTCATGGCCGGATGTTCCATTACGTTTTCCCAGATTTTTTTAACTGCAACTCCGGCATCTGAATCCCGGCCCGTCTCAATAATGCTTTTTTTCTGAATCATGGATTCGATGAAATTTTTGTCGAACGGTATCTCTCCTACGTACGTGTAATTGTTTTCTTCAGCAGCTTCCCGGATGGCTGCGGTTCTATCCGGGTCAAGGTCGCATTTGTTTACACATACCATTGCAGGGATTTTGAAGTGTTCTGCAAGCTCTCCCACGCGTTTGAGGTCGTGTACTCCTGAAACCGAAGGTTCCGCAACAACCAGAACGGCGTTGGCCCGGCTTATGGATGCGATTACGGGACATCCTATTCCAGGGGGGCCGTCCGTGAGGATCAGGTCTGTTTTATCCCTTTGAACGATCTTTCTGGCTTCCTCTCTGACAAGAGCCACAAGGCGACCTGAATTTTCCTCGGCAATTCCGAGCCTGGCGTGAACCATGGGGCCGTAACGGGTATCTGAAATATACCATTCCCCGCATGTTTTTAATGGAAAATCAATGGCCCCTTCAGGGCAAAGATCGTAGCAAACCCCGCAACCTTCACATTCCATGGGGTCGACTTTATACGGATCTTCCGATATTGCTCCGAAGCGGCAAAGCTCCATGCAAAGGCCGCATTCCGTACATTTGTCCGGATTTATGACAGCCTCGTTACCCCCCTGAAAGTCGTGTTTTTCCTTGACCTCGGGTTCCATGAGAAGATGAAGGTCTGCCGCATCCACATCAGCGTCACACAGGACCATGCTTTTGGAGAAAAACGCAAAAGCCGCTGTCAGGCTTGTTTTTCCGGTTCCACCTTTTCCGCTTAATATTACCAGCTCTTTCATTCGGCATTCACTCCTATGCTTGACAGTTCCTTGATTCGGTCAAACAGGGTTAAAAATTTTTCCCTGTATTCGGGTATTTTTTCAGCGATAAGGCCGCCGTTTGCGTAAACCCGGGCGATTTCCCTGTCAAACGGGATTTCCATTAAAACCTCCACACCTTCCTTTTCAGCATACTTTTTTACATCGTCGTTGCCCATACCGGCGCGGTTAATAACGATACCACAGGGAAGGTTCATGGTTTTGACCGCCTCCACCGCAAGGGTGAGGTCATTCAGGCCGAAAGGGGTGGGCTCTGTTACAAGAAGCACGAAATCCGCTCCTTTCATGGCTGCGATCACCGGGCAGGAAGTGCCCGGGGGCGCATCAATGATATTAACCATTCCCTCTTTTGCATAGGTCCGTATTTTTTTTATGATCGGCGGAGACATTACCTGTCCGATGGTCAGGTATCCTTGGAGAAAGGATATGTTGCCTGCCTCGCCTGTTTCAATATATCCAAGTTCTCTCGGGCTTTCAGATATGGCCTCTTCCGGGCAGATGACTTTGCATCCCCCGCAACTGTGGCATAGCTCCGGAAAGGTCACCACTTTTTCACTGAGCACTGCAATGGCCCCGAAACGGCAGATTTCCATGCATTTTTTACAATATGTGCATTTTGTGTCGTCTATTACCGGGATCGGTGCAATCACAGGTTCTTTTTCCCGGAAGACCGGGTTTAAAAAAAGATGGGAGTTGGGCTCTTCCACGTCACAATCCATAAGCTGGACATTCTTTCCAAGAGAGAATGCAAGGTTGGTTGCAACAGTGGTTTTTCCGGTTCCACCTTTTCCGCTTGCGATGCTGATATTCATCAGGGCATCTCCTTTTATTCCGCTTTAGGTTTTGAGAGAAAGGCAATTTTCTCAAGATGATTCATAAGTTTCCGTACATCCTCTTTGCCCGGTTCCAGGGGAAACTGCATCAATACGCCCATTCCTTCGAAAGCTTCATGAAAGTCTTCTTCGGAAAGAGAACTCGCCGCAACGCAATCCATAAGAGGATTTGCGGAAACGGTTTTTTCCACCAGGGTTTTCCCGGTCATGTCAGGCAGGTTCTCGTCTGAAATCAGAAGGTCGCAGGACTTTCCTTCAATTTCAGCCAGGGCGGATGAGCCGGAATCCACGGTATTCACCCTGCACCCGTATGATTGAAAAGTCTCAATCATCTCGGAAAACCTGGATTTGTCCTCTGTTGCCAGTAATATATTTGTCATTTTCTTTCGGGCTCCTTGCCGTTTACCAGTTAAAATGAAAAGCAGCGTTTTTCAGTCCGTTTCGTAAGCCGCATCTTCCACACCCGGGCATGAAATATGCCGGAGGTACAGGGTCGTTTTTCACGTACATTTCAAGTACCCGGGCAGCATTCCCGGTGATAAAAGGGATCAGGGTGATGCCTGCAGAGACGATCAGGTCAGCCGGTATCCGGGAAATGGCCCCGCAGATCAGCACGGAAACCCCCATTTCCCTAAGCGTTTCCGGTGCGGGAGCAGCTCCTGGGTCAAAAGACTCATACCTCTTTTTTACCACCCTGTTGTCCTCTATCTCTGCAACAAGAAGAGTTCCAGCGGAGTCAAACACGGGTGAAATCCGGTTTCCCCAGACTGTTAACGCAATCTTCATACGGATCAATCTCCTTTCTCTTTCAGTGTGCAGCAAAATATGTACCAAGCTTTACAGGGAGTGGGCTTTGATTTTATTTGTTGTTTTATTTCAAAAGGTTATAATTTGTTAGCGGCAGAATGGTTTTGGCTGGAAGGGAGGAAAGAGAGAGGTTCGTTGCAAGAAAGCGACGCTACGGGTCGCGCCCTTGCGACTATTTCGGCCCGGCCATGTCAATTCTCAGCCGCTTGATCCTTCTGTAAAGGGTGCTTTTATGTATGCCCGTACATTTCGATGATTGATAAACTCGGTCAAAAGGGCAAAACATAACGAGATATATGATTGAAGCCCGAAAAAGAAAATTCCGGATATCGGATTGGACTATTTGTTAAGCCTTTCTTGACATTCTTCCTGATCTGGAATATTATTTTTACTAAAAAGGAACAGGAGGTTGTATGGAATACAAAAAGTCATCACCAGGCACACGGATACAGGAGATCGAAAGAGGCCTTCCGTTCAAGGAATTCGATACCTTGCGCAACCGGTTGGAAATGACCCAGAAAAATATGGGGCAACTGGTAGGGATAGGCCACAATACATTGGCCCATAGAAAAAGAATCAAGCGATTTACAAAAAGTGAATCGGAACGAGTGGACAGGGTATCTCGTATTTTTCATCACGCAAAAGAAGTTTTTGGAGATGAAGTCCTTGCCAGAAAATGGTTAAAACAGCCTTTGGAATATTTTGATGGAAAAACTCCGCTTCAGTATGCAAGTACCGAGTTAGGCGGAAGGGAAGTTGAAAACCTTCTCGGTAGAATAGAACACGGAGTGTTTTCTTGATGATTAAAGCGTGGCGCCTTGTAAAACCGAAGCATGTGGAGTCGGCATTTAACGGGGAGGGGCCGCGGATTTACGGAGGCCGGTGGAATTCAGAGGGGACGGTGGTTGTTTATACTGCAAGTAGTGTGGCATTGGCTGCCCTGGAAATTATCGTCAACACACTATCCGTTGATTCCACTTCACTGCTCAAGGGTTACCGGGCGATTCCCTTACAATTTGAGGATTCCCTGCTTCAAACCGGCAGGGAAGTCCCGGATGGGTGGGATCACAAACCACCTGGACCTGAGTCGCAATTATACGGTGATAGGTGGGTAGCGAAAAATTCCTCTGTTGTCCTGGAAGTCCCAAGTGTAGTTGTTCCGTTGGAAAGCAATTTTTTGATCAATCCGCAACATCCGTATTTTAAAAAAATAAGCATCGGAAAACCGGTCGAATTTAAATTTGACAAACGGATCATATCGGTAACTTGACAGTCCAAAGTTTGTTGCAAAAAAAGCGATACAGTGGATCGTTTCTTTGCGGCTATACGACTATTCCGGTCCGGCCAGGTCGATTCCCAGCCGTTTGATCCGCCTGTACAGGGTGCTTTTGTGGATCCCCAGGGACTCGGCCGCTTTTTTGCGGTTGTAGTTGCACCGTTTCAATGCATCGATCAAAAGACGGGTCTCGGCCTGCCTGACCGGATCGGTGCCGGTTTCCGTTTCGCTGTTCCCTGCAGGGGAGGGAACGGCGGGTTTTGCCGTGATCTGGGCCGGAAGGTGTTCCGGTTTGATGTTGCCTTTGCTGCAGAGCACGAAAGCATGCTCGATTATGTTTTCCAGTTCCCTGATGTTGCCCGGGTAATCATGCTTCATAAGGATGGCCAGAACATCATGATCAAGGCCCTGGACCGCTTTATTCCTTACGCGGTTCAGCCTTGTGATAAAGCGGTCCGCCAAAAGCGGGATGTCTTCCAGCCGATCCCGCAGAGGCGGGAGCCGGATTTTCATCACATTGATCCTGTAGTACAGGTCCTGCCGGAATTCTTTTTTGTCAACCATTTCAGACAGATTCCGGTTGGTGGCGGTGATGATTCTGACATCGGTTTTTTCCTTTTTGGTTCCGCCCAGCGGCTGGAACTCCTGATCCTGGAGCACTCGTAAAAGCCTTACCTGGAAAGCCGGGGTAGTGTCCCCGATTTCATCGAGAAATATGGTGCCCCCGCAGGCCTGGGCAAAGAGGCCCGGCTTGTCTTTTACCGCACTTGTAAAAGCGCCCGCCTTATGCCCGAAAAGCTCCGATTCCAGGAGGGTGTCGGGAAGCGCGCCGCAGTTTACCGCCATAAAGGGCTTTTCCTTTCGAAAGCTCAAGTTGTGGACCGCCTTTGCAGTAAGTTCTTTTCCGGTACCTGTTTCCCCTTCTACCAATACGGTTGTATCGCTTTCTGAAATCCTTGGCAGAATATTGAAAATTTCTTTCATGGAACTGCTTCTGCTGACCATGTCCCCCATGTGAAACCGGGAGCTGATTTCCTTTCTGAGCGCCTCTTCCGTGCTCAGGTCCCTGAATACCTCGACTCCGCCCAGCACTTCGCCGTTGTCATCCACCAGAAGAGAAGTGGAGGCTTCGATGGGGATGCGTTTGCGGTTCGAGTTGATGATATATGCAGAAGAGCTGACAAAGGATTTTCCCTCCTCCATGGTTCTTTTCAATGCACATCCGGGTTCACACATGTTGGATCGGAAAACATCCCAGCAGTGCCTGCCCATGGCTTCATCCTTTGGAATTCCGGTGATCTTTTCAGCTGCCCGGTTAAAGGAGGTGATTTTCCAGTTGTAGTCAATTGTGAACACCCCGTCTGAAATACTGTCGAGTATGACTTTGGTGGCGTCCTGGTTCAAGGGTGAGTTTTTTTTATCGTCGTTCATTTTTTTGATTGCTTTTACAGGCGTTGTCCGCAGTTCAGCCGAACCCGTCTTTTTTCTCCAAGCTTGCCTTTCAGTTGATAATGCAGATTACGGTACATCAGCCCGTCTGCGTTGTCAAATGCAGGGGGCCGATTTTACCCGTCCAGGAGTTTGTACATGACAAAAGCATCCACAAGTCCGTATTCAGGGTGCCGGAACGCTTTAGCCAGTCTCCCTGCGATCTCGAACCCGTGTTTTTTCCAGAGCCGGACCGCTCCTTCATTGGTGGAAACCACCAGGTTGTACTGCATGGCTTTGAAACCCCTGGAAACAGCCTCTGCCTGTGAATGATCGCACATCCTGGAAGCAACCCCGCTGTTGCGCGCGTTTTTAGATACAATATATCCGCAGTTGCAGACATGCGACCCTGAACCGGGCTGGTTGGCTTTGATGTAGTAGGTGCCGATGAGGTTTCCGGTTTCATCCTCTGCCACAAAGGTTGCGGAAGGCACCTGGACCCACACCCTGAAGGCTTCTTGTTCGGTGATGTCAGGGGAAAATGCATAGGTGTCCCCGGCCCGTAATACAGGTTCGATGAGCCGCCACAGAGCGGCCCGGTCACTCTCCCTGAACAATCGAATATGAATCATGTTTTTCTCCCTGGAGTGTGGTTTTTCACTTGCGGCGCCGGTCCTCCAGCCAGTCTATTCTGCTCATAAGGCCTCTTATGATTCTGACATCCCTGCTGTAGAGCCCGGATCTTCCGAAGATCCGCCTGTAGGTACGCATAAGATGGTCCGGATTAAGGGGGTCCAGGTATTCGACCCGGGTAAGGGTTGTTTTCATGTGTTCGTACATCTGCTCCAGTTCGTCTCCGGTGGCCTGTTTTCCGACAGCCCCCAGGTCGTGCGTCCTTCTGTCGGTCTGTTTCCGGATTTCCCACAACAGGATGGTGACGGCATGCGAGAGGTTCATGGAGGCAAACGTTTCACTGGTGGGGATCGTGACGAACTTCTGGCACATCTCCAGTTCCCGGGTTGTAAGACCTGTGTCTTCCCGGCCGAACACCAGGGCGGTCCTGAGACCGTCCCCGTGTCCGGTGATCTCCTCT
>JAWLES010000079.1:0-10905 GCA_041685935.1 Desulfobacteraceae bacterium
TAACGGTCCATACCAGCAAGGGACTGGAGTATCCGGTGGTGTTCGCCCCGTATTTTTACAGCGGAGTGTCGGCTTCCGGGAAGAACGATGCGGCGGACCGGGCCGTATTTCATGGAGACGACCATCGGCTGTTGCTGGATCTGAGGCCGGAAAACAGTCAAAAGGCCCAAGCGCGCTATCTCGAAGAAGCGTTTGCCGAGAAACTCCGTCTTTTTTACGTGGCAGTGACCCGTGCTGCGTACCGGTGTTACACCCTTTATCCGGCCGGATTCAGAAATCAGGATACCGTCCCTGCCTGTCATTTTCTGGAAAAATTTTTCCGGGCTGATGCAGATCCGGCGGAAAACGGCATAGAGATCCGGGAACTGCCGTCTTTTCCGTCCGCTGATCCTTCGGACCGGAACCCGGCAAAGCGGGCGGCGCCCGGAGAAAGCCGCAGTTTCGAAGGAAGGGTGGACAGCGGCACCCGGGTGGCAAGTTATTCCTCGATCGTCCGGCACGGGGAATACCAGCGCTTCGATCCCGCCTTGAAAGAGGACATCATCGGGTTCCCCAGGGGCGCCCATGCCGGAAACGCCCTGCACGATATTTTTGAAACTCTTGATTTTCAAAATCCGGGCTCCTGGGAAAGTACGGTCCTGTCCGTGCTCACGGACCATAACCTGGAAGGGGAGAATCAATCCTGGGTCGGGCCCGTGACCGATTGTGCGGTAAACGTCCTGAAGACCCGGTATGCGGAGCCGATTCATCATTCGGAAGACGGGTTCCGCCTTTGTGATATACCGCCGGACAGGCGGATGGCGGAGATGGAGTTTTACCTCAAATGCGGGTCCGTCCGGCGGGAGAATTTCATTGATCTTCTCGGCCCTGTTGCAGGGGATATCCGGCCGGCCGAGCTTTCCGGATGGCTTCACGGGTTTATTGATCTTGTGTTTGAAGCAGGCAACAGGTACTATGTCCTGGACTGGAAATCGAACTATCTCGGAGCGGGGGAATCCGATTACGAACCGGTCCGGCTCGAGGCGGCTATGGCGGAACACAACTATTTTCTCCAGTCTTATATGTATACCCTGGCGTTTCACCGGTACCTTGAAAAGCGGATATCCGGTTATTCTTATGAAACGCATTTCGGGGGCGTGTTCTATCTGTTTTTACGGGGATTCACCGGCGTAAGAGACATGGCGGCGGGACATATGAAAGGAATCTTTTTTCAAAGACCGGATGCCGGCCTGATCCACGGGCTGTCCAGAGAATTGACGGGATGATTTTACAAGAAACTTGAAACTGGAAACAAGAAAGAAACGGCAAGAAGCCGGTTCAATAAAGTTTCGTGGTTCTTTATGATGCTGTGCATTATGGCTGGTATATGAAAGTCCGTGCCATCTTCCCGGCATCAGCCGATCCGGTGGTACCTTCCGCTCATTCTCGAACCCCATCCAGGGGTTCTCCGAGGCAAATGCCGGAACCGGTCACGTCGTGTGCCCGGTAACCGACCGGCATTTGAATCCGCTACAGGTACCACCGGATCGTCTGCTGCCTCTGCCAATGCCATGTACAAATATCAGTTCTGGAGAAATACCATAAAACTGAGTTAAATGGGTGAGAATAATTTCATGCGATTGCCCTGATGATTTACAAGAAACTTGAAACTTGAGATAAGAAAGAAACGATAATAAGTTGGTTCATTTGAGGGGTCAGGCCCCATTTAAGGAGAAAAAATGAGCAAATCAGGAATGGCGGGCACTGGTGAAGAGGAACGGTTCAGGGATATTGACCGGCACTTGTCCGCATTTGTCAAAGAACTGGGCGGCTCCGACATTTCTGCGGCAACGGCGCGGATCGTCTCCAGGGAGCTGGGGGACAACCAGGTCTGCCTGGTCCTGGATGCGGACAACCCGCGGCTTGTTGAATATGAGAAGGACGACCTGCCGCAGGTGGCGCCGGATGAATGGTTACGTGAACTGGAGAACGACACCGCAGTGGTGGGGCGCCCGGGGGAATACAAACCCCTGATTGTGGATCACGCACGGGTGTATCTGCACAAGTATTATGCGTTTGAAAACAGGCTTGCACAAAGGCTTGTCCGGATGGCCCGGAACCGGACTGCCGGGGATGGAAACGAAGTCAGGTTACCTGCCTGTGTGTACGCACCCGAAGGGTCGGATGATGACACAGCCGATCTTCTCCCGCAGGAGACGGCGGATCTGCAGACGGCGGCTGTTCTGGCGGCGGCCGGGTCAAAACTCACGGTGATATCCGGGGGCCCCGGTACCGGCAAGACAACGGTCCTGGCCCGGATAATGGCCGTTCTTGGGGAAACCGACCCGGATTTGAACATTGCGCTTGCCGCTCCCACCGGAAAGGCGGCCATGCGGATGAACGAGTCTGTCGCGGCGGCGGTTGAAGGTTTTGATGTACCGGAAGAACTCAAAAAAAGAATGTTGCGGACAAAAGCGGTTACCCTGCACCGTCTGCTGGGATACAGCTACCGGATCAAGGGGTTCCGATACAACGCGGATCACCCGATCGAGTATGATATGGTGGTGGTGGATGAGGTCTCCATGATCGATCTGTCCCTGATGACATGTCTTGTGGATGCGCTGGCGCCGGGCACCGGTCTTGTTCTGCTGGGAGACAAAAATCAGCTCTCGTCTGTGGAGGCGGGAAGCGTGCTGGCCGACATCTGTTCCGCTTTCGGTGTGAACCGGTTTTCCACAAATTTCGCCGACCGGGTGAACAGATTCATCCGGGATGAGAAAAAGAAAATCCGTGCTGCGGATGAAAAGGATGCGGACGGGTTCACGGATACGGTGGTTCATCTGGAAAGAAGTTTCCGGTTCAAGTCGTCCGCAGGCATCGGAAAAGTCAGCCGGAAAATTGTGGAAAACGCTTCGGTGGCCTCGATCCTGGAAGATATGGAATCGGGCGGCAAAGCATGCGTTTTCCGGTCTTTTGAGGAAGACGGGATCGCCGGGATGCTGGCACAGGAAAAAACGGCGGACCGGCTGATGCCGTTTATGAGAGCGAATGATCCGGAAGAGGCCCTGGAAAAACTTTTCGGTTTTATTATCCTGACGCCTCTTGGATCCGGCCCCTGGGGGGTTCATGAAATCAACCGGCAGACGGAAGCGATGCTGGCGGAAAAAGGGGGAGCAGATACGGCGGCTGAATTTTACGATCACAGGCCCGTGCTGATCCTGGAAAACGACTACTCCCTCGGTCTTTTCAACGGGGATACCGGCGTGGTTCTGACCGATAGCACAGGAAACCGCCGTGCTTTTTTCAAGGGGCCGGAGGGCATCCGGCAGTTTATCCCCGGCCTTTTGCCTCTTCATCAGACCGCATTTGCCATGACCGTCCACAAGAGCCAGGGCTCGGAATTCAAGGATGTGCTTTTCGTGATCCCGGACCGGTATATCCCGGTGATGACAAGGGAGCTGGTGTATACGGCCGTCACACGGGCAAAACAATCCGTCTCCATACGGGGAAACCGGGAGGTGCTGGCCGAAGCCCTGGGCCGGCGGACCGTGAGAAGTTCCGGGCTGACCCGGCTGATCCGCAGGGAGATTTTTCCTTCAAAATGATCGATCCCTCCTTGCACGCGGCTGTTGACTTCGGGCCAAACATGGCTATGTTTTTGAAAAGCGGCAAAAGAAAAGAACAATCAATCGAACCGAAGGGCATACCGGATCGGCTGCTGCCGGCAATGTAGTACGAACGTTCAAAAAAGCTTGCGGAGGAATCATGGATCTCAAATCGTATTTTGAAAACAACAGGGGAACGGGAATCATTTCAACTGCGGACAGTGAAGGAAACGTGGACTGCGCCGTATATGCGCGGCCGCACGTAATGGAAGACGGGACGATCGCGATGATCATGCGTGACCGCCTGTCGCACAAGAACCTTCAGTCCAATCCCAAAGCGGCGTACATGTTTATCGAGAAAGGACCCGGATACAAGGGAAAACGCCTGTTTCTGACCAAGGTGAAAGAAGAGCGGGACAGTGAACTCATCGATTCGCTCAAACGGCGCACGTATTCGGATGACGATGCCCCGGGGAAAGAAGGAAAGTTCCTGGTCTATTTCAAGGTGGAAAAAGAACTGCCCCTGATCGGTGCAGGCGAGGATTGATCCTTGCCGGTATCGGGCTGTATGAAAAAATTCCTGCAACCCGGATCGATCCTGAGTCTGTAAAGGGTCGAACCGGGTTCATGGGTGACGTCCATAACATCAGCGCCGGTAAAAAGGCTTTTTCCCCGGTCCGAAGGCGTGACCCTGATATGACAGGTGTCGCCGGCAAATTCGGTGAACTGACTGTTCGGCAATGAAAGGTCGGCCATAAATCCATTTCCAAAAGGCTTGATCGATGCGGTTTTCCAAAAGATAAACTGGGCCGCGCAGGATGCAAAATCCTTTGCCGGGATCATGCCGTTGTCTGCAGCCCCTTTTTTCAGATAATCCGCCCATCTCGATACGACCGCAAAGTTGTCCGCAGGATCACGGGCAAGCAGGTTGGCCCAGTGAAGTGCGAGAACCGGCCGGTCGAATCGGAATGCCGGCTTTGCCGACACCACGTGCCAGTCGGTTTCACAGATGCCCCGTTCGACAAGCAGCACATGGTTTTCGCAGTACAGGCCGGACTTTTCAGGAGACATCCGGTCAGCCGGGTCCAGCCGGGCCGCCTTTTCAAATACCGTGGGGACATACCGGATGGAAAATTCGTTTACAATTTTCTGAAATCCGTCATCCCCGTTTCCGAAGCTGTGCTTGAGGCCCGGCGGGATAAATGCCCGGATATCCGAGTGAAGTCGGTTTTGATGCAGGATGTTGAAAAACGCGGCAAGGTGCTGCCGGATATCGGAAGGGTTCCGCATGCGGCATTGTTCATCATGGAATTCGGTGCGGTTCATCCTCCCGTCAATCCAGTACTCGTGTCCCGTACCGTGGAGCGCGATTTCGATATGTCCCGGCTTTCCCGTGAGGATGTCGCAGGCTTTTTCCCTTTCCGCTTCATCGATTTCCGGCGGTTTCCAGTCTTTTCCCATCCAGGTGGCGGTGGGCACGTGCCGCAGGATGCCGGTGCGATCCCATTCGCATGCGGTGAATCCGGCAAGGATTTTCATGTCAAGCTGCCTGCCCAGATCCTCGAGAGCCCTGTAATCTTCGGCACAATGGGGCCGCTCCATGCCGGTACGAAACGGCTGATGGTATGCCGATCCGTCCGTGCCCGACCACCATCCCGTATCCTCCACGCAGATGATAAACGGCATGGGAAAAGAGACGTCGAACCGGTTTTCCGCATGATTCATACAAGGCACCTTTACAAAGAGATGGTCCGCCGGATGTACGGGCCGACGCTGTTTGCCACGGCAACCGGCATGTGTTGAAAACGCTCCATCACCAGCCGTTCTTCACCGGCCTTGTTGAATTCACCATCGGTTGAAAACGTATACCAGTAAAGCGGCTTTTCCTCGGGCCCCCACTGCTTTTTAAACCGGTAAGTGGAGGCGTTTTTCGAGGATCTTCCCATGTCGAAGTACCGCATTTTGAGCCGGCAGGCAAAGCGGATCATGGACCAGTACAACAGCATGTTGGCGGAAAGATGGCGGTATTGTTTTACCGAAGAGGCCCAGGGATTGATCAGCCGGTCCTTGAAAGTGAACACGAAACCGGCTGCTGCAGGAATTTTTCCATGATAGACCACGAGAATGAACGATTGCTCAAAAAAGAAGTCGAACATCCTGTGAAAAAAGGATTTTGCATGCACGGGAGATCCCAGATCCCGCATGTTCCGGCTGAATACGTTGTAAAACGGTTCGATCAGCTCATTTTTTCCGATCCGTGCCGTGAGTCCGTTTTTGGAAGCTTTTCTGATCTGGCTTCTCAGTTTGGACTTGAAGGAGGCGAGCATGGCGTGTTCGGTGGGTTCAATCGGCAATTTCAATCCGACCTTCTGCGTGAACACCCGGGAGTGGACATCACGGAAAGATCGACCGTCGAAAGCGGGTAACGGGTTCTCCTGCCGAAGTTCCAGGTTGAACCGCTTTTTTTTGTCCCGGATATACTCAAACGCCGCCCGGAGCAGGCAGAAACACGCCTCTTCATTGTCCGCCAGAATACCGGCCTGGTCGAAAAACGGAATCGAGACAAATTTTCTGGGGCCGCAAAGCGGATTGAAGCGGAAAAGGGGCAGAATGCCCCGGATTCGCTCGCGGCTGCCGCTTTTCTCCACACAGGCAAGATAGACCGGCCGGTACGAGTAGGTCTTACGGATCACCGCACCGAACCGAAACCGGTGGAAAACGTGTGCTCCCGGGTTTCGGTTCACGTATTCATCCCAAACAGCAGGATCGGTTATCCGCCTGATGATCATTCTGCCCTCTTTTGCCTGAACATTGCGTGACAGAAGGAAACGCTTTTGGAAAACAGCCGCGCTCCATGGACGTTAATCTTTTCATGCCTCTTATGATAACGCCATGGCGCGCCCTGTACAACAGGAAATGTTCACCTGCGGACAATACAGGTGTCCGCCGCGGGTTGCCTAAGGCACCTGTTCCGTATATTCAGTGCCTGCAAGGGTTCAGATAAACAGGGAGACTTTGGAGGATCCGCCTTCCGCCAGGTATTTTGCGGCTCCCCCGAGCGTGATGTTCGGATAATCGATCATCTCTTCGGAGGTAAAGCCCATCAGATCCATGGACATTTCACAGATCACGATCTCCACACCGGAATCGGCGGCCGTTTTCATCAGATCCTCAAGAGACATCACGTTCTTTTTCTTCATCAGATGCTTCATCATGCCGGTCCCCATCCCGGCCATGTGCATCTTGGAGAGGTTCAGCTTCGATGCGCCCCTGGGCATCATTTTATCGAACATTTTCGCCATCAGATCCTCTTTTTTCACCGGTCTGGTTCTGTCGCGCAGCACAGAGGTTCCCCAGAAGGTGAAGAACATCACCACCCGTTCATACATGGCTGCGGCGCCGGTGGCAATGATGAACGAGGCCAGCATTTTATCCAGATCCCCGCTGAATACCACCATGGACAGCTTGTCTTCCGGCTGGTTGTTCTCCAGGGTCTCCAGTCGTTTTTCCAGTACCTGGATTCTCTCTTCGGTCAGTTCCATTTTGTTTCCTTTTTTGTTCCTTTGTCTAAAATACCACGTACCGGTCGCATTCCGCTGTCATTTCAGCGTTCCGTGCCTGGGTGGCAAAATCCTTGAACCCAACGCCGGGAACTTCCTCTTCCCTGCCGTGAAACCCGTGGGCCCGGAAGCTGACGTCACACACGGATATTCTCGCTTTGTTTTGAAGCTTTGCAAAATCCGGATCAAACGCCAGTTTCACGGAATCGCCGGTGAAAAATATCTGGACCTCTTTTCCCTTCCTGTTCGCGGCATCCGTCAGGTTCAGGACATAGTCCAGGTGCTTGTCGGTCGTGACCAATATTCCAAGTGTCTGGGCCATTTTGTTTTTCCTTCAAAATTGAATGGTTCTTTGTTTTTCTTCTACCACCATGAAATCACTTTGTCGGCTCTGAAGATATCGTCCACCAGTGTTTCATAGTCCGCATCGTTTTTGTAGAGCGCCACCTCTTTTGTCTCTGAATCTTCAAACGCCTGGGAGAGCGTTTCCACATTTTCGTCAGGCTCTGTTCGAAAAATCTGAAGTACATCCATGTTGCCTCCTAGAACGGGATGACAAGAGATGCCTGTTTGAGCATCCTGCCGATCTCTTTTGTTGTTGCAAACTGAAAGCCGTATTTTTCGGCGTTCTTTCCGTTGTTCGAGTATCGTTCCCCCTCCATTTCATCCAGAAACTCCATGTTTTCGGAAAACGCTTCATCCATGTTTTCGATTTCATGGTTCAAAACGAACATTTTGACTTCCGCCATTTCGAGAAGAAGCCCCAGGCTGGTTCTCAAGGCTTCATACTGCTGTTCTTCGTCCTTGACCAGGACCGCAATTGAATGTCCCATACGTTACCCCTTTTTTACAAAGTACCGGGTGTGGCCTTCATCCGCATCCGTCATGCCCAGAAATTCATTTCCGCCCTTGTTGGACCAGTCAGGGATGTCGTTTTTGGAGCCCGGATCATCCCCGAGGATTTCCAGGACCTGTCCTGTTTTCATCGATTTTAAAGCCTTCTTGGTTTTCAGAAGGGGCATTGGACAGGCAAGGCCCCTTGTGTCGAGTGTTTCGTCGGTCTTGATTGTGTCTGTATCCATTTTTCTCTCCTTTGTTCAGTTATGGTTAAAATATCACGAATTTTTCATTCTCTTCATTCCATCCTGCGATCACCGCCCATGCCAGGAAAAAGAGAATAAAAACAGGTATTGTAAGCTGCCAGGTGAGTACGTCCGGCATGAAGATTCCGCTGCCGAGTTTTGACATGATGTCATAGGCTGTCAGCAGTTTCACCGTAAAAGCGTTGGCAAAGGAAAAGCCGAAAAGCGCGAGCACAAGTTTGAGATGCCCCTCCCCGATCCGCCACAGGGTACTGCTGGCGCATCCCCCGGCAAGGATCATGCCGATCCCGAATATCACCCCGCCGACAAGGCTGCCGATGAAGAAAGGATGGTAGACCCCCATCATGGGCTCCTTGACCCATGCCCATTTGATTACCGCGCTTGAGGCACCGTAAAGTATCAGGCTTATCGCCACGACCTTCACCATGCCGGCCTCTCCTGTCATGAAAGGGCATCTGAAAGCTCTCACAAAGCAGAACCGGGACCGGTGCATCACAAGCCCGATCAAAAAACCTAAAAACAGAAGCCCGCCGATGACCGTTTTGTCGATGGAGGAATACACATAAAATGCAACGATGGTGCCGATAAGGACCATCATCCCGATCAGAGGCTGTATTTTTGTAAGATCCATGCCTCCCGCCCTTTTTGGTTTCCCTTGAGCCATGGGTTTGGAGGGGATGTTTTCCATCTCCCACAAGAGATACTTGAGCCCGATCCAGGCACCTGCAATGAGCCCTGTCATCATGGCGATACCGCCGAACGAGAGCATGCCCGTAGCGGTAAAAAAGCCGCCCACGTTGCACCCCTTTGCAAATGCAGCCCCGACGCCCATGAGAATGCCGCCGGCAAGACCTTTTGCATATTCCAGGCGCGGTGCCCTGCGTATGCTGAACTGCCGGCTCATCAGGGCCGATGCAAAGGCTCCTGCAAAAAGCCCGAAGTTGGAAAGGGACATGGGATGAAGCCAGGGGGCAAAAGGTTTTTCCGTGTTGATTCCCGTGAAATAGAGCATCCAGTCGCCCCAGTTTCTGTATCCGTTTGCTATTCCCCACGGGGAGTCCCAAAGGAAGATCAAAAGTGCGAGCACCGTGATGAGGATGCCTGCAAGCCATTTGGGCCATTCCTGTTCAAAGAGCAGGGCAAAGCCTTCCCTTGTCTGTCGGTTGATACTTGAAACGAGTTCGGATGACGCCACTTGTTTATCCTCCTGTCCGGTTCGGTTTTGATTGTTTTTATATGAAAGTCCGTGACCTGTTCCCGGCATCAGCCGATCCGGTATAACCTCCCGCTCAGTCTCGCAGCCCGTCCAGGGCTGCTCCGATGCAAATGCCGGAGCCGGTCACGTCGTGTGCCCGGTAATCGACCGGCATTTGAAACCGCTTCCAGGTTATACCGGATCGTCTGCTGCCTCTGTCCCGGAATCTATTTGTTCGTTTAAGCTGAAAGAGCATGGGTATCAGTACGTGAATACGGCATCCGCTTCTATGGCGGCTACGTTGAGCTGGCCTGCGGCAGTGGTCCGGGCTCCTTCGGGCAGTTCCGACTCGTCAATATTTCTAGATTTGATGCAGGGCATGCACACAAGAAGCTCTCCGCCCAGCGCCAGAAAATCGTCCATCAGTTTGGTGATATGGGGAAATTCCCCCGTGCTGAGCACGGTTTTCCTGTATTCCTCCTTGGCAAGGTATACCGAGTTTTCCTGCATCACGATGGTGGCATGAAGGTCCATGGCAAGTGCCGCATTGGCCATCACAAACGGGATGGACGCCTTTTCCGGCTCTTCTCCTCCGTGGGTGGTAAAGTACATGATTTTTTCCTGTTTTTCATTCATTTGCGTTCTCCTTTATGGTTTCTCATCATACATGCCGGGCCAGAAGGGCGGACAGGTCCTCCACTTCGGCTCCCGAGCGTTTGAGATTGCCCGCGCAGACGGGGCACATGGTCACGATCGGGTGGCCGGGGTCTTCCAGTTCCTTACGCCTCTCTTCCATGATCGACCTGGAAAGGGCAGGGGAAACAGATTCGGCCGGTCCCCCGCAGCAGGAGGTGAACGCCTGATCGTTTCTCAGCTTCGAGGTGCGGATTCCCAGGTTGGAAAGCACGGCGCGCGGCACATCAGATACCTCGAGGTACCGCCCGAAAAAGCACGGGTCGTGCAGGGTCACATCCAGGTCCGCAGTTTTGCTCTCAAGATCGAGCAATTCAAAATACGGCACGACCTCGAACGTCTCTCCTGTATATTCCGGGTACAGCACCTTTAGCGCGTAAGTGGTATGCGGGTCCACGGTGATGATTTTTTCCACCCCTGCTGTTCTGAGGTGTCGGGCCACATACCTGGCATGGTCGGCAAATCCCTGCCGGTCTCCCATGTCATAAAGAAGGATGCCGGAGTAATCATCCAGTTCAGGCCGGTAAAAAAAGCCGGTTCCCGAGGTTTTTAAAAGCCGGGTGATATCTTTAAGCGCCTTTTGGGCCTGTTTCTGTCTGCCGGCCGGTGTCACGGCGGCAAGCCCGGTGCCGGAAAGCAGGGGCGGCACGAACCTGGCAAACCGGATTTTGTCCGCCCATTTGGTATCCTCGAATCGCTCCAGATAACGGGTGGAGGTCTCGATGAAAGGGGCCAGCTGGTACATAAGGCCGGTAAACAGCAGATATTCC
>JAWLES010000080.1:0-10792 GCA_041685935.1 Desulfobacteraceae bacterium
GGAGCTTAACCCGGAAGCACAGGTGTTTGTCCTTTACAGGGACATCCGTACCTATTCCATGCTTGAGGAGTATTACAAAGAAGCCAGAAACAAAGGGGTCCTCTTTTTCCGGTTTGATCCGGAGAATCCCCCGCAGGTAGAAAAGACGGAGAACGGGCTTTCGGTGACGTTCGAGGATCACGTCCTCAAACGAAAGCTTACCGCGGACGCCGATCTGGTGGCATTGAGCGCCGGCATGGAAGCGGCTGACACAGAGGAGCTGTCCTCGATCATAAAGATGGGACGGAATCCTGAGGGATATTTTATTGAAGCCCATGTAAAACTTCAGCCGGTTGATTCCGCCACAGAGGGGGTATTTATATGCGGGACCGCCCACGGCCCGAAACTGGTGTCGGAAAGCATTGCCCAGGCCATGGCTGCAGCGTCCAGGGCCACCACATTCCTTTCCCGTGAATATCTAACCCTTTCCGCAGTAACAGCACAGGTGGAGCAGGATCTGTGCGCCTCCTGCCTGATCTGCGTGCGTTCCTGCCCGTATGACGTGCCCAGGATAAACAATGAAGGGGTCAGCGAGATTGATCCCGCCCTGTGTCAGGGGTGCGGGGTATGTGCATCCGAGTGTCCGGCAAAGGCAATTTCTCTTAACTGGTATGAAGATGATCAGCTGACAAGCAAGATCGATTCCTTATTGGAGGGGGTATTATGACAAATGATTTTGAACCGGTGATACTGGCGTTTTGCTGTAACTATTGAGGGTATTCCGCAGCGGACCTGGCAGGTTCCATGAGACTGAAATGCCCTTCGAACTTCAGAATAGTCCGGTTGCCCTGTACCGGGAAGATCGACGTTATCCATATTCTGCGCTCCTTTGAAAAGGGGGCGGATGGTGTTTATGTGGTGGGGTGCCGGGAGGGTGAATGCCATTTTACTTCCGGCAACTTCAGGGCCAGAAAGCGGGTTGAGCAGGCTGCTGCGATTCTCGAGAAAATAGGAATAGGGGGAGAACGGGTCAGGATGTACAACCTGTCTTCCGGGGAGGCCCCGCTTTTCGTCCAGTATTCCACTGAGATGGATGACCATATAAGAAATCTGGGCCCGAACCCCGTCCGGAACGCAAAGGGGGCTGGAGAACATGCCGCCTGACGCGGCAGAATACGGGAACATGAAATCACATCTTAAAAGCGAGGTTTTGGTTTATGATCATTGCAGAGAAAAAACCCATTGAAGAGATTATCGAAGCGGTGAAGGATTACGGCCGAATTCTGATCCTTGGATGTAACGAGTGTGTGACCGTCTGCGAGGCAGGGGGGAAAAAAGAGGTGCAGGTGCTTGCGTCCGCCCTCAGAATGTATTTTCTCAAGGAGGGTGACGAAAAGAGAATAGAGGAGCGCACTTTGGAAAGACAGTGTGATCATGAATACTTAGAGGAGCTCAGGGAGGATATCGACCGGTATGATGCAGTGGTATCCCTTGCCTGCGGAGTGGGGGTCCAGTTTGCAGCGGAGAAGTACATGGAAACGCCTCTGCTCCCCGGTGTCAACACCACCTGTCTGGGCGCCAATGAGCAAAGGGGTGTCTGGACGGAGCGTTGCCAGGCATGCGGATCATGTGTTCTGGCAAGCACTGCGGGAATCTGCCCGGTATCGAGGTGTGCCAAGCGCGTTCTTAACGGCCCCTGCGGCGGTTCGAGTGACGGAAAGTGCGAGATCAACAAGGAACTTGACTGCGCATGGCAGCTGATCATCGACCGCCTTAAGGCCCTCGGCCGGCTGGAGGATTATGAATGTGTCGCCCCCATTAAAGACTGGTCCACGGACAGGGCAGGAGGGCCGAGGAAAACAGTAAGGGAGGATGTGCAGATATGAGTAATAAGACTTCGAGCAGGCTGGAAAAGGTTTTACGGTCCGGACAAATGGCTGTTACATCGGAGTGCGGCCCTCCCAGGGGAAGTGACCCTGAAGCGGTGACCAAAAAAGGAGAAATGATCAAAGAGTATGTGGATTCGGTGAACATCACTGACAACCAGACATCCATGACCCGTATGTGTTCCCTTGCCGCGTGTATACATTTAAAGCTTGCGGGACTCGATCCGGTGCTGCAGATGGTCACCCGGGACAGGAACAGGATTGCGCTGCAGAGCGATATTCTGGGGGCGGCATCATTTGATATCAACAATATTCTCTGCCTTTCAGGTGATCACCAGAGTTTCGGGGACTGCGCCCGGGGACAGAACGTCCATGATCTCGACTCGATGCAGTTGATTCAGACGGTCCGCCATATGCGGGATGAAGGCAAGTTTTTGGGCGGAGACGACATCAACCGGCCTCCGGACATGTTTGTGGGAGCTGCTGCAAACCCGTTTGCCGATCCGTTTGAGATACGGGTCCCGAGATTGGCCAAAAAGGTTGCCTGCGGAGTCGAGTTTATTCAGACCCAGTGCATTTACAACCTTGACCGGTTTGAAGAGTGGATGAAAGGAGTCAGGGACCGGGGGCTCCATGAAAAGGTTTTTATCCTGGCGGGCATGACTCCCATGAAATCGGCTGGAATGGCCAAGTTCATGAAGAACCGGGTTCCAGGGATGGATGTGCCGGATGAGGTGGTGAAAAGGCTTTCCGGAGTGGAAAAGAAAAAGCAGGCCCAGGAAGGCATTGACATTTGTGTGGAATCCATGCAGCGCCTGAAGGAGATCGAGGGTGTGGCAGGATTCCATGTCATGGCCATTGAATGGGAGGAAAAAGTCCCGGAGATTGTGGAAAGAAGCGGGCTTTACCCCCGCCCTGACGTGTAGGCGGCCTTTTGGGTGAAATCTTCTCTGTATCGGCCTGAACCGCAGGAAACGGGGCTCTTCAATGCCTCTCACAGCCTGCGGTTCTTAACACCCCCCCCCATGATTACCGGTGAATCATCGGAAAACCTGTTAAATACATATTTTTTATCTAAATTAAAAAGTCGCAGAAGTTGACTTTGATCGGAGTGGTTTGAATTTCGGGTTGCCCAATCCTGTGTTTGACTGTATTATGAACCTGGTTTGGTTAAATGTTGCGCATTTTCCCAATGTATGCGTTGATGGCCGGTTTTAGTGTTCAAGGAGTTCAGGGGCTGGGTGGTATGGATCTGATAAAGAGAGCGGAATCCTTATTGTGCGAAAAGGAGAAACTCGCACCTTCGCTCTATGCGGAAAAACTTGAAAAACTGGTGCGGGAGCTGACCGCCTGCCGGGCAACCACCCGGAGCCGGGATCAAGCTCCGCAGGAGGACGGCCTTTTCAGGGAAACTGTTGATGCCGTGCCCGAGCATATCGCGGTTCTGGATAGTACAGGAGAAATTGTATTTGTGAACCGTGCGTGGAAAATTTTTGCCGACCTGAACGGTTTTAAGGCGGAAAAATACGGAGTCGGTCTGAATTACCTTGATGTCTGCAGGGACGCGGCTTCCAGGTCCGTCCAGGGAGCTGCACTTGCCGAGCAGGGGCTGCAGGACGCCCTTTCCGGAACCCGGCGGACCGTTTCTTTCGAGTACCCCTGTAACGCACCCTTTGAAAATCGATGGTTCCGGGTCAATATAACAGGCTTTTCCCTGGGTGATTCCATCCGGGTTGTGGTTTCCCATGAAAATATAACCGAGCTGAAACAGGCGGAAAAGGAGCAGGCTGATAGCGAAAACCAGCTGAAAGCCATCATTGAATCGGTTCCTGATGCCATGTGCATGATTGACCGGGAAATGAACGTGATCTGGATCAACGAGATCGGGCGGAAACTGTTCGGGAATTCCGTTGTCGGAAACAAGTGTTATCAGGCTTATGCAGGCGGGGACGCTGTATGTGTGGACTGCATCGTGCGGCAAACATTTGATGACGGCCAAATACACAGAAGTGAATATACCCGGCAGGATTCGGCCGGAAACAGCAGAACATTTCTGTGCACCTCAACAGTGGCGCAGGTGGATGAGCAGGGTGTGCCGGTTCTGGTGATGGAGATTCTGCACGATATCACCCACAGAAAGCAGAACGAAAAAGACATGAAGTTCATGCAGCTTGCCGTGGACAGGACCGAAGACTGTGTGTACTGGATTCAGCCTGACGGCTCTATCAGGTACGTGAACAGATCCGCCCTGAAGCAGACCGGGTATGAAGCTCAAGAGATAACCGGATTGAAGGTGTCGGATATAGACCTTTACGTGGACGAAGAAAACTGGAAACTTACATGGCAGAGCCTGAAAGAGGAAAAGGTGCTCCGGTTTGAAACCGTTCATGTCACAAAGGATGGACATGAAATTCCTTTCGAGGTCACTGCGAATTATATCCGTATACAGGATGATGAAGAGTACAACTTTGCAGTGGCAAGAAATATAAACGAGCGGAAACAGGCGGAGCGTCAGATAAAAAAACTGTCCCAGGCAGTGGAGTACAGCCCGGCAAGCGTTATCATCACGGATATTCACGGAACCATCGAGTATGTGAACCCGAAATTCACCCGGGTGACTGGATATTCGTATGACGAAGTCATCGGGGAGAACCCCAGGATCTTAAGTTCGGGCCATCAGACAAAAGCCTATTATGAAGAGCTTTGGGAAACCCTGCTTTCCAAAAAGGAATGGAAGGGTGAGTTCATCAATCGGAAAAAGAACGGGGAAATCTATTGGGAGTCCGCGTCAATATCCCCGATAATTGACGAAAACGGAAATATTATCAACTTTGTGGCCTTGAAAGAGGATATTACAGAACTTAAAACCCTTATGCAGGATCTCAAGGAAGCCAAGGAAAAGGCGGAATCAGCCACCAGGGCGAAAAGTGATTTTCTGGCTACAATGTCCCATGAGATCCGGACCCCGATGAACGCCATTCTCGGAATGGGCCGCCTTGCACTCGACTCGGGACTAAGTGAACCCGAGAACACTTATGTCGGGAACATCCTGTCGGCTGCGGATTCCCTGCTTTCCATCATCAACGATATCCTGGATCTGTCCAAAATAGAGGCAGGGAAAATGGAGATCGTGCCTGTGGAATTCAGGATAAACAGTGTTATTGAAAAGATATTCAACGTGATGAAATTTAAAGCCGCGGAAAAAGGTCTGGAACTGGTCTATCGGTTTGACAGGGATGTTCCGTGGGTTATGAAAGGGGACTCCACCAGGCTCGGACAGGTCCTCATGAATTTTGTCAATAATGGTGTGAAATTCACCGAATCCGGTCAGGTGTCGGTCTCGGTGAAAAAGGTGCACGAGTCCGGAAGCGGTATTACCCTGAAATTCAGTGTCCGGGATACCGGTATAGGCATGACTGACCACCAGGTGTCCATGCTGTTTCAGCCGTTCACCCAGGTGAACGGCACCATGTCCAGGAAATACGGCGGAACCGGGCTGGGACTTGTGATTGCCAGGCGGCTGGTGGAAAGAATGGGAGGGGAAATCAGCGTGGAAAGCAGTCCGGCCAAGGGGAGCCTGTTTTCTTTTACTGTCCAATTTGAAAAGATTGACGCTCAAAGCGGGTCTCCTCCTTTTTCTGAAAAGGTTTCCGGGCTGAATGTACTTTTGGTCGAAAGCCGTGAAACAGTACGGAAAGCACTGCGGCAGAGCATTGAAGCCCTTGGAATGAACTGCAGTACTGCCGGAGAAAGTGATAAGGCCCTGGAAATCATGGGAAGGCTTGAGAAAAAGAACGCACTGGATATTGTTATTGTGGATACGGGGCTGCCTGCCGAGAATCCGGTTGAAGTACTGAAAAAAATGGGAGCGGAGATTGGTAACCGCGGAGTGAAGTATATTATGCTCCATGATTTCAGAGAGGGTGAAAAAGCAAGGGAAATGGCTGCTCATACCCGTGTGGACGGTTTCCTTGAAAGGCCTGTCACCCCTTATCCCCTTGTTCACACGGTGCTGTCCGTAATGGGGTATGGACAGGGAGCGGACAGGGAACATGCCCCGGGGAATCCGGCCGATTCCAGGGGAATCGCGGCTGGTGTGAAAGAGAAAAAAATACTTCTTGTGGAGGACAACGAAATCGGCAGAAAAGTGGTGTCGGAATTTCTCGGCGGCAGGGAAGGGCTTGAGGTGCATGAGGCTGTGAACGGGGAACAGGCACTTGAAATGCTTGCCGGGCAATCTTTCGACCTTGTGTTAATGGATATTGAAATGCCGGTTATGGGGGGGATTGAGGCAACACGCCGTATCAGGACCTTTGAAAACGAACGTATCCGGAAACTGCCGGTGATCGCTCTTACAGGGCATGTAATGGAGGATTTCAAGGAGAAGTGCCTTGAGGCCGGGATGAATGATCACCTGGAAAAGCCCATCAAACGGGAACTTCTGTTTGATATGGTGGAGAAATGGCTGAAAGAGTCCGATACCATGGACCGGTCACTGAAGAGCCGGGCCGGGCTTGATATCGATGTGCCGTTCATTGATGTCGAGACCGGAATGGCTTACGCAGGTGAAGATCCGGCTTTATACATCCGTTTGCTTGATTCTTTCATAAATGATTTTCATGATGCGGGAAACCGGATCAGAAAGGCTCTTTCCATTGATGAACCCGAACAGGCCGGACACCTTGTTCATTCCATAAAATCGGCCTCAGGCCATATCGGCTCCAAGAGTCTTGCCGCTGCCTGCGGCAGGCTTGAAAAGGCCCTGGCGGATAAGGACGGCATGGTGATTGTGGAGGAGCTGGCCCGATTCGCCAGGAATCTGGAGCAGGTTGTCAGGTCGGCAAAAATCCTGAAAAAGCAGCTTGACAGCAGGGGGATGATAAGTGATGATACAGCCGGGCCGATGAAAAAGAAGGAAATGGAAGTGGAACTGCTCCGCCTGCTTGAATTCGTGCGGAAACATCAGCCCGGAGACTGCAGGAGAGTGCTGAAGCGGATTACACAAGGCTGCCCGGACACGAAGAGCAGGGATGAAATCGAGACCCTTTCCGGGCTGATCGGAAAATACAGGTTCGCGCCTGCTGAGGACATGATTTTGCAAATGCTGGAAACCGTTTCAAGAGAGTGAATGTACCATGACCCGGAAAAGCCGAATTCTTGTTGTGGATGACAGTCCGTCCAATATCGATGTGATTCTCGAGGTCCTGGAGGAGCTGTATGTTGTTATTGTGGCGACAAACGGGGCCGAAGCCTTGAGCATCGTAAAGAAAAACAGGCCCGACCTGATTCTTCTGGACATTATGATGCCGGACATGAACGGGTATGAAGTGATCAATCTGTTGAAAGCGGATGAACGTACCAACGATATTCCGGTTATTTTCCTGACCGCCCTGGACGAGGTGAACGACGAGGTCAAGGGGCTTGATATGGGAGCCGTGGATTATGTTGTCAAACCCTTCAGTCCCAAGCTCCTCAAGAGGAGAGTCCAGAATCACATCGCATTGAAAAATCATCGGGACCACCTGGAAAGCCTTGTTTCAGAGCGGACCCGAATGCTAAACCTCACCCAGGACGTGACCATTGAAAGCCTGGGCAACCTGGCTGAATACAGGGACCAGGAAACCGGCGGCCACATCAAGCGGACAAAGAATTATGTCAGGGCTCTTGCACTTGGACTGAGAGAGAAGAAAAAATACGCAAAAGAGATGAGCGATTCGCATATCGAACTTTTGACAAAATCTGCCCCTCTGCATGACATCGGCAAGGTCGGTGTCCCGGACAGCATTCTGATGAAGCCGGGAAAACTTACGGCCCGGGAATTTGAAGAGATGAAAGAGCACACCGTTTACGGCCGTGATATTATCAGAGCATCGGAAAAGAATCTGGGGGAAGACTCATTCCTGAGCCTGGCAAGAAAGATCGCTTATTCCCATCATGAAAAGTGGGACGGGTCCGGGTACCCGCAGGGCTTGATCGCAGAGGATATCCCGTTGAGCGGACGGATTATGGCTGTTGCAGATGTATATGACGCACTTATATCCAAAAGGGTGTACAAGCCGCCGTTCCCCCATAAAAAGGCGGTGGAGATCATAAGAAAAGACAGGGGAGGCCATTTCGACCCTGATGTAACAGATGTGTTTTTGCAGATGGAAGAGCAGTTCCGGAAGATCGCGCTTGAATACGCTGATTTTGATGAGGAACGGGAAATGCTTTCGGAAAAGTAAAACAGGCATTCCGGAATATGGTTTTAAAAAAAAGGGGGGACCTGTGAAGAACCTGAGTTTGCGCATGAAAATTTCCATTATCGTAATTATTGCACCCATCGTGGTCGGGATTATCATGCTTTTCTTCCATGTCAGGGATATCAAAAGGGATGCGGTGGATTCTCTGAAAGCAAAGAGCCGGGCCATCGTCCTTATGGCGGAATCCGCAAGAAACGAGATGGGGGCAAAACTGGCCGACGGCATCATAAAAAGCTTTGACGAACTTGAAATGGAAAAACGCGTTGATGCGGTCCCCATTATCACGGCCATTAAAATGGCTGAGGAGAATGCCGACAGCGCCGGATACCGGTTCCGGGTGTTTAAAAAGAACCCCAGGAATCCGGAGAATGAACCGGATGAGTTTGAAAGCCGGATTCTTTCGGAAATTAAATCCAAAGGCCTTAAAGAAAAGTTTGTATACGAAGAAGACCATATCCGCTATTTCCGGCCCATAAAACTGACTGACGACTGCCTTGCATGCCACGGAAGCCCCAAAGGAGCCGAGGACCCAATAGGAGGGATCAAGGAGGGATGGAAGGCCGGAGAAATTCACGGGGCATTTGAAATCATAACTTCCCTGGATGAGGCAAAGGCCAAAATCGCCCGGACCACCACCACAATATCCCTTATCACCGTTCTTATCGTGGGCCTGTCGTTTGCTGCTGCCATTCTCCTTTTGCGGGTGAACCTTTTAAAGCCTCTTTACTATATCAGGGAAGTCATAAGCCGCATTGAAAAGGGGGACCTGACCGGTGACATCAAGACCACACGGCATGACGAACTAGGGGAGATTACTGAAAACCTCAAGAGCATGTCTGACAAACTCAGGGCCAACATCAGCCAGATGGTCGAGGTCGGCAGGTTTCTGGAAGATTCGTCAGAGAGCATGAGCCGGGTATCAGGAGCGCTCACCGACACTTCCCGGAATACCTCCAGACAGGCTGAAAGTGTTGCTGCAGCCTCTGAAGAGATGAGCGCCAACATGGATTCGGTTGCTGCGGCAGTGGAGGAGACCTCCACCAATGTGGCCCAGGTCGCCCAATCCGCGGAAAGCATTAAGGACTCTTCCAGAAACGCGGTGGAGAGGACCGAGGAGGCCATGAAGATTACCCGCACGGCAGTGGCCGAATCCGAGAACGCTTCTGAAAAGATCAATCAGCTGGGGGATGCAGCCAGGGAGATAGGCAAAACCATTGAACTGATCACGGATATCTCGGAGCAGACCAACCTTCTTGCCCTGAACGCAACCATAGAGGCGGCCCGCGCAGGGGAGGCGGGCAAGGGCTTCGCAGTTGTGGCCGATGAAATCAAGGCCTTGTCCAGGCAGACCTATGAAGCCACTGAAGAGATCAAACTCAAGACACTGGGCATACAGGATACCACCGGTGAAACCGTGGAACAGATCTCAAAGATTTCCGAGGTGATCAGCCAGGTCAACGAGGTGGTTGACGGTATTGTGGGGATGATTTCAGAGCAGACCGAGCTTATCAATGAAATCGCTGACAATGTCTCGTATGCCTCCCAGGGAACCGGGGAGGTCAGTGAAAATACCGCCCAGGCTTCAGCAGCGGCTGCTGAAATCGCGGAGAATATTGCCAGGGTCAATGCGAATGCAGGCGAGGCGTTTAAGAACAGCGAGAGCGTGGCTGGAAACGCCGGGGAACTCAAGAAGATTTCTGCAAAACTGACCGAGACGACCCGGAAATTTAAGCTGGAATAACCGGCACGGCATGGCGCGGCGGGCATAACAATACCAGCGGGAAATTTGCCCGCCGGCGGCACAGGATAGGGGATGACTTTAATCCGCCGGTAAAGTGATCAGGTGACGCAGTTTTTCAGGCTATGAACTCATCCTTCTGTTGCAGGGGAAGGATCACTGTGAAGGTGGAGCCTTTGTTCTCCTCGCTCTGTACGTCGATATAACCGTTCATGGAGTCCACGATGCCCTTGACGATGGGAAGTCCGAGGCCGGTGCCGGTGAGGAACCGGGTCTTGTCGTTTTTGACCCGGTAAAACCTTTCAAATATCTTGTCGATGTACTTGGCCTCGATGCCGAATCCGTTGTCGATTACCTTTACCCTGATATTGTTGCCGGTTATGTCAGCCTTTACCTGTATGGTTCCGCCTTCCTGGGTGTAGTTGATGGCGTTGGATATGAGGTTGCCGAATACACTCTCAAGGGAAGTCGGGTCTGCTGTGATTTCCGGCAGGCCCTCTTGTGGAAGCTCAAGTGTAAGGCTCTGGTTTTTGGCTTCGGCCCTGTTGTTGAGAAATTCCACAATCTCCTGCAAGGTCTGATCCACCTTGACCGGTTTCTGGGTTTCAATCCGGGTGCCTGATTCAATGCGGGAGAGATCCAGAAGATCCCCGATGGTATTGATCAGGCCGAATGTTTTTTCCTTGGCCCTTGCCAGCATATACTGGTCGTCCTCGTCGGCGCGCTGGCTGATGCCGTCCAGGACCGTTGCAAGCTGTTCGTGGATGGTGGACAGAGGGGATCTAAGTTCGTGGGAAACTTTTGCCACAAACTCGGATTTCAGGAGATCCAAGGTTTTCATGGTGGTAATGTCCATAAGGTTTACCACGGCTCCGAGGCACTCTCCCTTTTCTCCAATCACCGGCCTGCATCTGGCCAGAAGGTGTTTGCCGTCAACGTTCTGGATT
>JAWLES010000081.1:0-10769 GCA_041685935.1 Desulfobacteraceae bacterium
TGCGTCGTCAGTGGAAGAGATGGATTCCACCATCAGTGAAATTTCGGAAAATTCCTCAAAAGCCAAGGAGATAGTTGAAAAGGCTGTAAATCAGGGTGACTCCGCATCCGAGAGAATCAAGGAACTCGGCGGCTCTGCACAGGATATCAGCAAGGTGGTTGAAACCATAACAGATATTTCAGAGCAGACCAACCTTCTGGCCCTGAACGCCACCATAGAGGCGGCACGGGCCGGGGAGGCGGGCAAAGGTTTCGGGGTCGTGGCGGACGAGATCAAGGAGCTTGCAAACCAGGCCAAAAAAGCCACCATCGACATCAAGGAAAAAACCGGAAGCATCAGGGAGTCTTCAGACAAAACAGGTTCAGAGATCCGGGAGATCATCTCGGTTATCAATGAAATAAACGAGATTGTTCTGTTTGTGGCATCCGCAGTGGAGGAGCAGTCCACAGCCACAAAAGAGATTGTACAGAACATAAACCAGGCGTCCGCCGGCATTGAAGACGTGAACCGCAACATCAACGAAAACGCGGATGTGGCAAACCGGATCTCCACGGATATCTCGGATATCAGAAAAGAGGCAGAGGAGCTTTCATCCCGTGCGGCAAAGGTCAGCACCAGTGCAGACGGACTTGCTGAAATAGGCGGAAAACTTAAATCCCTGGTGGAGCGGTTTAGACTGTGATTTCGACATTGGGCAACTTGAAAATACGTATCACAAGCCTTATCGGTAACAAAATGAAACTCGACGGAGGATCCATGTTCGGCAACGCCCCAAAGGCGCTGTGGAACAGGTGGGTTTCATGTGATGATGACAACCGTATTGATATTGCGTCAAGGTCTCTTCTCATTGAGACTGAAGATGAGAAGATTCTTTTTGAGGCCGGGGTGGGAAATTACCTGGATACTTCAATGCGGAAACGGTTCGGGATCGAGGATGACAGGCACGTTCTGCTCGATTCTATAAGGCAGGCAGGAGTCGACCCTGCCGACATAACCCGCGTGGTCCTCTCCCACCTCCACTTTGACCATGCAGGCGGCCTTCTGGAAAAGAGGGAAAGAAATAACGGCGAAATGACTCTCGCGTTTCCGGGGGCCGAGTATATTGCAGGAGAAAAACACTTTGAACGGGCCTTAAAGCCCCATTCAAGGGACCGGGCCTCGTTTGTTCCGGAGCTGAACCGCCTTCTGGAACAAAGCGGCAGGCTTTGTCTTAAAAAGGACGGGGATGTGCTGGAGGCGGGAAGTGTTCAGGTAAAGTTCATGGAGAGCCACGGCCATACGCCTGGAATGCTGGTCTCGGATATCACGGCCCTGGATTACAGGCTTGTTTTCACGGGTGATTTGATCCCTGCACATTTTTATGTGAACCTGCCGGTTACCATGGGGTTTGACAGGAACCCGGAGCTTCTGATCAATGAGAAACAGAGTCTGCTGGATCTTGCGTACAGGGACAACGCATATCTTGTTTTTCCCCATGATCCTTTTTATTCGGTATCGAAGCTTTTGTACAATGGAGACAAAAAACGCTACGATCCGGAAAATCCGGTTGAAGCATTTGCGGTGGCATTTTAGGGTGCATGTAACAGGTGGTTTTTACAGGTTTACTTTTCCATACATGAATTCAGAAAAGAAACCGCCCGCTTTTCAGACCAGTACCGGTTTTCACGGTTGAATTCTATGAATCCCACATGGCCGCCGGATTCGGGAACCTCCAGGGTGATGTTCGGGTTTTCCGAAGCTTCCCTGTCAGGATAGCACTCACCTGGAAGGAACGGGTCGTCTGCTGCGTTCACGATCAGCACCGGCACCTTTATGTTGCTGAGAAACTGTTTGCTGCTGCATTTTTCCCAGTAGTCCAGTGCATCCCTGAACCCGTGGATCGGGGCTGTGTACCTGTCATCAAACTCACGGAAGGTCTTGATTTTCTCAAAGCCTTTATCATCAATCAGTCCGGGCATTATTTCCATTTTAGCCCTGATCTTTTCATGGAGCATTTTCAGAAACCGTTTCATATATATGGTGTTGGAAGGCTTTGAAATGGTTTCCACACTTGATTTCAGATCGCAGGGCACTGAAAAAACAACAGCTTTTGTCACAATCGGGTCGGCAGAATCCCTTCCAAGGTGCATCAGGCTGAGGTTCCCGCCAAGGCTGAACCCCACAAGTGCAATTTCCCGGTACCTCTTTTGTTTTTCAGCATGCTGGATCACCAAGGAAAGATCCTCTGTTGAGCCGTTGTGGTAGGACTTTAGCAGTCTGTTGGGCTCTCCGCTGCAGGAGCGGTAGTTCCACGCCAGTACATCCCATCCTGCACTGTTCAGGGTTTTTGCCATGCCTGTGACATAAGCCCTGCACGAATTGCCTTCAAGACCGTGGGAGATCACAGCCAGCCTGTCACAGCCTGTCACTGACCAGTCAAGATCGAGAAAGTCCCCGTCCGGAGTGTCGATTCTCTCCCTTTCATAGAAGGATGAATCGATTTTCCTGAACAGAACCGGGTAGATGCTCTGGATATGACCGTTCCTGAACAGCAGTGGCGCTTTGTATCCGTTAACGTATTCGGTATGTGTCATCAAATCCGTCCTGTTTTTTCGGCAATTCCCTGGAAATAACCGTTGCGGGAAATTTGTATCCAGTGCAATTGCCGTGTTTTGGTCTGTTGCCGACCGCTGAAATCTGGTATAATGCATTTTTTTTAACTTGTAAATTTTTAAATATTAAAAAGGGACATATACGCATATGAAGGCAGGAATCATAGGTCTGCCCCAGACCGGCAAGAAAACACTTTTCCGGATTCTCACCCGCACCGACGCAGAGACAAGACAGAAAGGCTCGAAACCGGTGCCCGGAACCGCTGATATACTCGACTCCCGATTTGACGCACTCGTGGACATGTACCAGCCGAAAAAGGATGTTCACGCCCGCATAGACCTTGTTCTGCTTCCGGCCCTGGAGCGGGAATCCATATCCTCGGGTGAGATATTTCAGGATATCGCGGACCTGGATGCAATCTGCCACGTGGTCAGAAGTTTTGAGGATGATTCCATATACCATCCTGCAGGCTCTGTGGACCCGGTCAGGGACGTGGAAACCGTGAACAGCGAGCTTGTGATGCACGACCAGATATTTGTGGAAAAACGGATTGAGCGCATCAGGGAGCTTGCCAAAAAAAAGAAGGACGCGGACCAGGAAAAGGAGATTGCGCTTCTGGAAAAGATGAAGGCTCACCTTGAGAACGAACAGCCTCTCCGCCTTATGGAGCTTACCGAGGACGAGGACCTGATTATCCGGTCATACCCTTTTATCACCAGAAAAGAGATGATCCTGGCCTTTAACGTGTCTGAAGATGACCTGGAAACCGCAGCTCTGCCCGATGGTATTGAGGAATTGTGCCGCAGGGAAAAGATGGAGGCCATGATCGTTTCCGCTGCCGTGGAAGACGAGATCGCAGCCCTTGACACCCAGGAGGAAAAAGAGGAGTTCCTCCGGGAACTGGGCATACAGGAAACCGCACTTGAAAACCTCACCCGTCTGTGCCTGAGGGCTCTGGGCCTGATCTCCTTTTTCACAGTGGGGGAAGACGAGGTCAGGCAGTGGCTGGTCAGGGAAAACGCCAAAGCGCCGCAGGCCGCAGGCGTGATCCATTCCGACCTTGAACGCGGTTTTATCCGCGCCGAGGTAATGACCTATGAAGAACTCATGGAATACAAAACCGAAGCAGCCTTGAAAAAGGCCGGGAAAATGCGGCTGGAAGGCAAGGACTATACCGTTTCTGACGGAGATATCCTCAACATCCGTTTTAAGGTGTGATTCCGGGTTCAGGGCTAAGGTCTGTAAAGACAAGTTTCTGAAGATAGGATTTTCATTATATTAACACCATGATGCCTCAGCATCAAAACGAAGAATGATAATGATATGCGAGTGTTCCTTGTCAGGCTGCCATCTGGATAACCTGAAATTCATTTTTTTCTTTTTTGGCTTTATCCACAATATGCTCAAGTTGTTGAGCTGTCTGATCGTCAAGCCAGGCTTCCCCGCATTGATCGCACACAAATGCGGTTACATTTCGCACAACCACAACTCCGGCTTTGTAGTCCACTGTAAACGTGGTCGTTCCTTTTTCGAAAAACCCCCCACAAATAGGACAAAGCTGTTTACTGGTCATTTTTTTCTCTCTTCCTTTCATCCATCTGAATTGGACTTCCTTATCTGCTTTTAAAAAATAATATCATGAGCTTGCTTTTAAGGCAATACGGCTGAATTAGATTTTAACTAAGTTTCAAGGCCCGGGAATCCTCTTGACACAATCGGCATCAGGGGGTAGGTAAATGGGATGGATTTATCAATTATTCAGAAAAGGAAAGCATGAACCCGTTTGGCACCAGCCGAGTTGACACCCCGTTCCAGGACCATGTGGATCTGGAAGCCGTTTTCCAGGATCAGTTCACCCGGCTCAAGTCAATCATCGACGAGATAGGTGCTGACAAGAATCACCAGTCCAGGGGCGTGATTCTGGCCGGGGAGCCCGGTGCGGGCAAAACACATCTGATCATGCGCCTTGCACGGGAAAAAATCAGCAGCAACCGAATCCTCTTTATCCGCCAGCCGAACAATCCGGATGCGATCCTGTTTCATATCTACACCCGGATCATCGAATCCCTTGTGGAGAACGTGCCCGGAACAGGATTTACCCAGATCGAGTATCTTCTGGCCAAAAGTTTTTCCAGGATATTCATCAAAGATGTGGACAATTATAAAAATCCCAGTGCCAAGATGCTTTCCATCAGGAATGTTCTGTCAGAGGATCATCTGAACCTTTACAGGCGTATCGGCGCCCGGAGTACTGAAAAGCGGCGCAAAAACTGGCGTACCATTGAAAACCGGGTCGTGGAGTGGTGGAGCGCCACCAGCGGCTGGGGGCTTGGAGCCACGATCCTGAAAGCGTTCATCAAATACTGTTCATATACTGACCTTTCCAGAAGGGAAATTATCCGGAGGTGGCTGACAGGAAATGAGCTTTCAGAAGACGAAATACGGAAAACCGGACTGGACAACCCGGATGCATCCACCGGCACCGAAGAGTTCGCCATGGAGGCCATGAGGGTTCTGGGTAAACTTTCCACGCGGGATGAACCCCTGGTGATCGTGTTTGATCAGCTGGAAGGCCTGAAATACAATGAAGAGCTTCTTTTCCGGTTCGGTGAATGCATAAAGGAACTGTTTACACATGTGCCCGGCAGCCTTATGATATTCAACTTTTTCCCGGACAGGTGGTCCGAATATTCAGCTGTCTTTGACGAGTCCGTTGTGCAGAGGATGTCAAGGGACACGGTTTTTTTGAACCCGCCGTCAGCCGAAGAAATGGAACGGATTCTGAAACTCAGGGCATCCGCCTTTGGTCAGGACGCTGACAGTATTTTCACTGAAGGGGAAAAATCTGCAATTGTCAACTGCACCAATATCCGCACCATGCTTAACAGGGCATCGGATTATTATAAATTTAAAATCCAGGGAATCCCGCTTCCAAAGGCAATCATGGGATTCGAGGAAGAGGTGAAAAACGAAATCGCAGAGCTGAAAAAGGAGGTTGCCGGACTCAAATCCTATCTTGATATGGAAATCCCCACCTTCAGCAGGCGGAGGAACTCCATGAGGGTTCAATCAGTGGTTCGGGCCTACAGGAAAACCCTGGAAAAAGAACTCAAAGACACCATGGTAATCAGTGATTCAGATGATGCAGGGAAACTCGATACCATTGTCAGGGCGCTGAACCGTAAAAACGGGACGGAGATCACGAAAATCAGGCACAAGGGACGAAAACTTCCGGACCATATACTGGTGAAGGAGGGCAAACACCCGAAGGCTGCTGCAGGATTCCTGCACACCGGGGGCAGGTCGTTTTATGCCCGGCTTAAGAATTTCAACGATCTGGCTTCCGAGAACACTGATATACGGTTTCTCCTGCTCCGGGACCAGCGGGTAGCCACGATCCGTTCCAAAAAATCCCTTGATGAGATCAACAGGCTCAATGCCTCTGATAACGGAAAATTCCGAATCATGGATGAAGAGGCAAGGCTCTCCCTTGAAACCGTATACCGTATTGTCACTGACATACAGAACCGGGACCTTGACATCAGCCTGGATATCGCAGCACGTGAGATCCGGCAGTTGTACACCGAGTCGTGGATTTCCATGCTGCTGGCGGAGGAGAGCTGAGCCGAATCCGCCAACAGTGTATGGTCGTCGTCAGGTGGGCTCTTCAGCTTCTTCCAGGGCTTTACTTTCCTTGGACTCGAATTTTTCCTTGAGTTTTGCAAGGGAAATGACTTCCTCGTTCCTGGCGGCCGGGGTGAGATAGGATTTGAGCTTCCGGTCAAGCTCCCTGGGATGCAGGTCTTCTGCAATGGCAGCGACCCCTTCGGTAATGATTTTCTGCAGCATAAGCTCCTGCACTGTCCGCTCCCGGATATTTGAGGCAAAGGGGATGAAAAAGAGGTTGGCAAGGATGATGCCGTACAGTGTCGATGTCAGTGCAATGGGCACGGTGGCCATGATCACGGCGGAATTCCCGACGCCTGAAAGCATGCTGATCAGCCCCACTACACTTCCCACAAGGCCGAAAGCGGGTGCCACATCAGCCATGGTCTGGAGCACCCGGATGGTTTCATCCCGCCGCATGCGGAAAAAGTACATTTCCGCATTGAGTGATTCCCGAAGCTCGTCCTTTGAATAGTCATCCACCAGAAGTCCTATGGCCTGGCGCAGGAACACAATGGTGGTTTCCTCCTCTTCATCCTGCAGGGAAAGGATACCCCGCACCCGCTGTTTGACGGAAAGGTCCACCAGTATATTGATAATTGAGTCCGGTGATCTGACAGGTTTTCCGTATGAGGCGGAAAGAACTTTGAAAACAATGGCCAGGCGCTCTGCCGGATAGCTCAGAAGGGCTGCGCACAAAGTACCCCCGAGTACGATGATAAATCCGGAAAGGTTCAGGTACATCCCGGTGTTGCCGTGGATGAAAAAGCCTGAACAGAAAACCGCCGCAAAAAACAAGACACCGATAATGTTCTTTTTTCTGTACCGCCACAGATTACTCTTTTCTGAATTTTCCATTGTGTTTTCTTCCGCTGTTTCCATGCTTTCAGTTCAGGGCCGCCTGTGATGCAGCGAACGGCCTTTCCTTTATTAATATGATTTCCACTCTCCGGTTCAGCTTCCGGTTGGAGGCATTGGTGTTCGGCGCAATCGGCTGATGCATGGAATGTCCGCTCACAAATAACCGGTCCGCGGATACGCCTGCCTCTTCGATTAAAAAACGCGCAGCCCGGCATGCCCTGGCAGTGGACAGTTCCCAGTTGGTGGGGTAACTGGCTGAATGATTGGGCATACTGTCAGTGTGCCCGACCACGTTGATGGCGTAGGAGTTTTCCCTGAGAATGCCTGCCACCTGCCTGAGCCTCTCCACCGCTTCCTGTTTGAGCCCCGCCTCTCCCACATCAAAGAACAGGTCTCCTGCAAGGGCGATCCGCACCGCCCGGTCTTCGATCATGTCCACGGAAGCGGTATCATCCACAAACTCATCCTCCACCGCCTTTCTGGTATAGTTGTATATGTCAGACGGCCTCTGCCGGGTATCGGTATCAACAATACCGCCTGATCCGGTATCTGAAATGGTTGCTTTGCCGGGTCCGGAACCGAATTCCAGTTCGCGGTTTCCAGCCTGGTATACGTACAAAACCACGAACAGAATGAACATGGTCATCATCAGGTCGGACCACGAAATCGACCATTTCTCCTTTTTTCGTCCATTCGGGAACGAAAGCGGATCTATGCCGAAAGGATCATAATCATGCCGTGTGAAAATGGAGGCCGGGCTATGCCTGGTGAATTCGGCAGGCCGGTCTTGCCGGGTATCGGTTTTCATTTTGTAAAACCCGTCTTGTGAGTTGAATCAAACATAACGCTTAAAATCCGGATCGGCGCAAAACGGATTTTCTTTAGCGTGTTTTTCAGTCAACGCCGCCTTCCTGTTTGATAACAGCGTCCATGCCGGTTTTCCGCTTGAACTCCTCCATGGCCTGCTTCGCTGTCTGTGCATCATGGAACCGGCCTGTCCGGACGAAATACAGCCCGTCTCTTTCGCGCAATACGTTAGCCTCATATCCCATTTCAGCAATTTTGTCATTCAGGTGCTTTGCATTGGATTTTTTTCTGAAGACCCCTGCCTGTATGGTATAGTAGGTCTTGCTGTCTTCATCACCGGAAAGTCCGGTCATTGCATCGAGCTGATTTTGTGCGTATCCGCTGTCCGTGTCAAGAGCTGCCGCTTTTTTATAGGACTTGACCGCGCTTTTGGTCCTTCCCTTCCGGGCCAGGATATCTCCCTGGAAGCAAAGGGCCCAGTAAAACCCGGGTTTTCGCTCAAGTGTCCGCTCCAGGTCCTCAAGCGCCTGATCGAGCTTTTCAAGCTCGGCAAGGGCCAACGCCCGGTTGAAATACGCAACCGCATTATCCGGCCGAAGCGAAATTTCCCTGTCATAGCTTGAAATCGCTTTTTTGTATTCCTTCTGGTAATAGAATGCCGTCCCCAGGTTGCTGTAAACCCCTTCGAGTTCCGGGTTGAGTTTTTCCGCCTTTTTGAAATCCTTCACCGCAAGGTCGAACTTTTTCATTTTCATGTAGGCCACACCGCGGTTTTTGTAGACATTCGCATTTTCTCCGGATGCGTCAATAAGATCCGTGAAGGTTTGAACGGCCTGTTTATACTCTTTTTCCTTTAGCTGCTGAACTCCCTTTTCAAATGTCTCTTTTTCCCCTGCTGCAAAAACAGGGCCGAAACTGAACAGGATGATCGCCAAAGCGCAGATATACGGTCTCATCGTTCCCTCTGAAGTATTTGGATTGCCGTTGCCTATTCATATCAGCAAAACTCTTCCGTTACAACCACTATTTTATCAGCAGGGTTACATTTGCTTGACAGGAAAAATCAAAACCCATATACATTTAATTCGTGATAAAAAAGGAAATCGCGATATACAAAACTATCCTGTTTCAAGTGGTTACAGGTGAGATGCCTCCATGTAACCAAAGGGGCGGAGCTATGTGCCGAAACTGAAAACCTTAAACAGGCAAATCTCTCTTTTGTAAACTATTTCAGGTCCACCACCCCGGGAGAAAATATACATGACAAAAACAATAAAAGTTCACCTGATTGCAGCGGCCAGACCCAACTTCATGAAAATAGCACCGCTTTTTCACGAGCTTGAGCGGCAAAGCCGGGCAGAACCTTTGATAGTGCATACCGGTCAGCATTATGATCTGAACATGTCTGATATCTTTTTTAAGAATTTCCGGCTCCCTGAACCCCATATCAACCTGGGAGTAGGCAGCGGAACCCATGCCGAACAGACCGGAAAGGTGATGATTGAATATGAAAAAGTGCTGATAAAAGACCAGCCTGATCTTGTGGTGGTTGTCGGGGATGTCAATTCCACTGTTGCGGCAACACTGGCGGCTGTAAAGCTGAATATCAGAACGGCACATCTGGAGGCGGGCCTCAGGTCCTTTGACCGGTCCATGCCTGAAGAGATCAACCGGGTGATGACGGACTCGGTGGCTGATATTCTGTGGACCCCTTCGCCTGACGGAAACGAAAATCTTGCAAAAGAAGGAATCTTTGAAGAAAAGATAAGCTTTGTCGGTAATATAATGATCGATTCTCTGGAAATGGCAAGGGAAAGCATCCAAAACCTTGAGGTCTGCTCCAGGTTCGGGTTAAGTCCCTCCGGGTACGGTCTTGTCACGCTCCACCGGCCCTCTAATGTTGACGATAAAGCAGTTTTGACCAAGCTTTGCCGAAAACTGGCCTCCATATCTGAAAAAATGCCCCTGGTGTTTCCGGTTCATCCGAGAACCAGGGCCAGACTGTCCGAATTCGGCATTCAGCTTCTGGACAAAGCCGAAGAGATTTACCTGGCAGAACCCTTGGGGTATGAAGAGTTCATGAGCCTGGTTTTTCAAAGCCGGCTTATCATAACTGACTCAGGCGGGGTTCAGGAGGAGACCACATACCTCAAAATCCCCTGCCTGACCTTGAGGCCGAATACTGAACGGCCGGTGACCGTGACCCGGGGAACCAATTTATTGTGTACACCTGAAAACCTGGAAGAAAAAGTGAACTCGATACTGGACGGCACCTTTAAAAAAGGAGCCGTGCCGGAACTGTGGGACGGCCGTACCGCAGAAAGGGTTGCCGCCGATATCAAAAAACGACTATAATATCCGGATATGAGTTGTAATTTTCAGGAGTATGAAAGATCACCATGAGCACTTTAGATCCACAGCTTGTTAAAATTTTTAATCAGCATAAAGAAGAGATAAAAAATACTTATTCGGTTGAATCCTTATCAGTGTTCGGTTCGGTAATAAAAGGCACTGCAGAGGCAGGCAGCGATATCGATATTTTGGTTAAATATCGTGAAACTCCGGGGCTTTTTGCTTTTATCGATCTGAAACGATATCTGGAATCTATTGTAAGAAGGCCTGTTGATCTGGTGACGGAAAATGCGTTAAAAAAACAGCTCCGGAATGAAATTTTAAAGGAGGCTGTTCGTGTCGCATAGAGATTGGAAGTTCCGGTTGGAAGACATTCTGGAAGCATTGGAAAGAATTTTTGAATATGTTCAGGGCATGGATTATGATAGCTGGAGCAATGATCGGAAAACTATGGACGCAGTTGTAAGAAATCTTGAAATAATAGGGGAAGC
>JAWLES010000082.1:0-10752 GCA_041685935.1 Desulfobacteraceae bacterium
CAAATACAATCCCCCCTCCCACGGAAAACACCAGCCGGTTATTGAACACGGTGGCCGTGCGAATGGCAATGGAGAGATCCATGGTTTCATGAAAACTAAGATACCCGATTGCTCCTGTATACACGTGCCTGCTCACCGGCTCGAGTTCGTCTATAATCTCCATGGATCGGATTTTCGGGCAGCCTGTGACAGAGCCCCCCGGGAAAGCCGCCCTTAAAAGATCAACAGAGCTTTTACCCTTCATGAGTGAGGCTTGCACCACTGATACCAGATGAAAAACATTGTCATAAGGTTCAAGCCTTTTGTGCTCCGCCACCATTACACTTGCATTTTTTGCCACCCTGGACAGGTCATTTCGCATCAGGTCCACGATCATTGTCAGTTCGGCATCATCCTTGGGGCTTGACAAAAGCGTATTACCGTTTTCCCTGTCCTGCCCGGGTGTCGCTCCCCTTGGGATGGTTCCTTTTATCGGCCTTGTTTCAATCTTTTCCCCGTCCCTACTGATAAACCGCTCAGGCGAGGTTGAGATGATCTGATGATCCCCTGCATTCACAAACGCAAAAAACGGTGCGGGATTGTTTTTGTAAAGAGCGGAAAACAGTGCATATGCATCTCCGGAGAAAGAGGTTTCAAAACGCTGGGACAGGTTCGCCTGGTAGATATCCCCTGCCTTGAGATAATTAATTACCTTTTCAGCCGCCTCAATATATTCCGATTTTGTAAAAGTGGAAGTAAAACCCGAGGAATCAATAAAAAAATCCCCTTTCCCGGAGGAGAAGTTCGCAAGCTGATTAAAAAAATCATCCCGCAGCCTCTTGGCGCAGCTGTCACTGGAGCTTGAACTATTTTCATATCCCAGGCGCGGCACTGCAAGGGTTGTGGTTCCGCTCTCCTTGTCATGGATCAGAATCTGCGAAGGGGCGTACAGGCAGATATCAGGCAGCGGGGAAGCAAGACAGGTGCGTGGAAGCGTTTCAATCCGGTCCTTGAGATCATAGGCAAAATAACCGAAAAAGCCTGCGGCTGCAGGCAAATCCGAAGACAGCGCCCCTGTGCTGAGTTTGTTTACCAGGGCATCGATAAAATCCAGGGGATTCCGGGTAACTTCGGTTTTCCTTCCCAGGTGGCGGATTTTCAGGGTGTTCCGTTTGGAAGAAACCGACAGCCAGGGATTTGCCGCAAGAAAATGAAACCTTGCAGAGTCAAGGTCCCCGCCGCTCAGCAAAACAACCGTTCCGGGCTTTTGTGCGAACCGGCCTGCGACCTCTTCAAACGGCTTATCAAGAGAGACTGATTCAAAATAAACAGACTCTATCACCGGCAGTCGTGAAAATACGGCATCATCCTGATTCATAAACACCCCCGGTTTTTTGCAGTACGAATGTGCAGCACTCGGCGGCGGCTTCAGGAAAAGAAAGGATTGATTTTCTTTTCCCTTCCGATGGAGGTTTCAGGTCCGTGGCCGGTATACACCACCGTATCATCCGGAAGATTGAAAAGCCTTGTTTTTATGCTTGAAATCAGAGTGTCGAAATCACCGCCCGGCAGGTCGGTTCTGCCGATTGAGCCTGCAAACAGGGTGTCGCCGGAAAAAAGGACTTTATCAGGCTCGGAATAAAGGCATATACATCCTCTGGAATGGCCCGGCGTATGAATCACGGTCAGGGCATGATCACCGAATTCAATCCTGTCATTGTCAGCCAGGTACCGGTCAGCACCGGGAGAATTGTCCGCTGAAAGGCCGAACGCCCTGGCATGGGTGGAAAGTTCCGAGAGCATGGGTTCATCCTCGCGGTGAATCATCAATTCGGCTCCTGTCACTTCCTTGAGTCTCTTGTTGGCTCCCACATGATCAAAATGGCCATGGGTGTTGATAATATGCTTTACTTTGAGTTCATCCCCTGAAAGGGTCATGAGCACTTTGTCCGCCTCATCCCCCGGATCCAGAACCACCGCCTCTTTGGTCCGTTCGCAGCCGAGTATGTAGCAGTTGGCCATGATCGGGCCCAACTCAAGTCTTTTGATAATCAAAACAAACCTCCCTGAATTAGTTCATTGACTTTCCTGATGCAGTCTCACCCTGTCCAGAACCCCGTTTATGAAAGGGGCTGATTCCCGGGTACCGAATCGCTTTCCTATTTCCACAGCCTCGTTGATGGTGACACTTGCCGGGATATCCGGGCATTCCAGAAGTTCAAATGCCGCGGCACGCATGATATTCCGGTCAACAAAAGGCATTCTGGCAACCCTCCAGTTCCTGGAACACGTGCTGAGCAAAAGATCGATCTCTGATTGCCGCTCTTTAACCCCCTGTACCAGCGTCAGAAAAAAAGGCTTTGCCTCTTCATCCATCATATCGCTGAAGTTTTCGCAAAAGAGAGACAGCATCTCTTCGGTTTCCCCCTTTTCAAAATCAAAATAAAAAAGGGCCTGTAACGCCAGCTCCCTAGCTCTTCTGCGGCTTCCCATGATCCGGGCCTTCCATAAGATGGGACAGGTTGGCCATTTCCACGGCAGCCAGAGCGGAATCAAATCCCTTGTTTCCGGCCTTTGTGCCGGCCCTTTCAATGGCCTGCTCTATGGTTTCCGTGGTCAGGATACCGAAAATAACCGGAAGGCCCGTTTCCAGAGTCACCGCAGCCACTCCCTTGGAAACCTCAGCACATACATAGTCATAATGGCTGGTGGCTCCGCGTATCACCGCACCCAGGCATATTACGGCGTCATAACGTCTGGAACGTGCCATTTTCTGGGCGGCAAGGGGTATTTCAAAAGACCCCGGCACCTTGAGGATCGTGATATCTTCATCCAGGGCCCCGCTTCGGGTCAAGGCATCTACGGCCCCGCTTACCAGTTTTTCAGTGATAAAATCATTAAACCGTCCCGCAACGATTCCAAACCTTTTCCCTTCGGCTCTCAAACCGGCTTCAATAATCTCAGGCATTTTTATATCCTTTAGTTCAATGGTTCAGAGTACAGCAGTCAGCATATTTTTAAAGTATGACCCATTTTCAGCTGCTTGCACTCAAGATATCCCTTGTTGTGGCTGTTCGGCTCGATCTCAATGGGCACCTGTTCTTCAATGCTCAAACCGTACCCCTCCAGGCCGACCATCTTTTTCGGGTTGTTAGTCATAAGCCTCATTTTTCTCACCCCCAGGTCAACCAGTATCTGGGCGCCTACGCCGTACTCCCTCAAGTCGTCCTTGAATCCGAGCTTAAGGTTGGCCTCCACTGTATCATACCCCTGGCACTGGTACTCATACGCCTTCAACTTGTTGACAAGCCCGATTCCCCGGCCTTCCTGCCTGAGATACACAATCACTCCCGAACCCTCCTCACCGATCATCTCCATGGCCTTGTGAAGCTGGTCCGCACAGTCGCAGCGCAGCGAACCGAAAATATCCCCGGTCATGCACTCCGAATGAACTCTTACCATAGTGGGGGTTTCCGGGTCGATCTCCCCTTTGACCATGGCAATGTGGGTTAAATTGTCAATATCGTTTTCATAGGCAATGATTCTGAATTCCCCGCCGAATCTGGTAGGAATGCTTGTGGCTGCGGCCTGCTTAACAAACGATTCTGTCCTGAGTCTGTACTCAACAAGATCCGCAATGGTGCAGATACCGATGCCGTGCTCTTTTGCAAACTCTTCAAGGGAAGGCATACGCGCCATTGTCCCGTCTTCGTCCATTATTTCACAGATGACGCCGGCAGGTTTCATCCCTGCGAGCCTGGCAAGGTCAACGGATCCTTCGGTCTGGCCTATACGAACCATGACCCCTCCGTCCTTGGCCCGCAAGGGGAATACGTGCCCCGGTCGAACAAGGTCGCCCGGTTTTGCATCATCAGCCATGGCAGCCTGTATTGTGGTGGCGCGGTCGGCAGCAGAAATACCTGTGGTAACACCCTCTTTGGCTTCGATTGATACGGTGAACCCGGTTTCGAACTGAGAAGTATTGTTGTCAACCATCAGGGGGAGCTTGAGCTGATCGGCTCTTTCCCCGGTCATGGAAAGGCAGATCAGGCCTCTGCCGTATTTTGCCATAAAATTTACAGCTTCGGGGGTGACGGCCTCTGCCGCCATTGTCAGATCCCCTTCGTTTTCCCTGTCTTCGTCATCAACCAGTATGACCATTTTCCCCTGCCTGATCTCGGATATGGCCTGCTCAATTGTTAAATGCGGCATATGGAATTGTCCCTTTTTATAAAAATCCTGTTTTTCCCAGAAGGTCCATGCTGATATCGCTCCCTGCCCTGCCGGCTCCGCTGTTTCCAGTCCGGCTCCCCCCTAGAAACTTCTTTACATATTTACCGATCATATCGGTTTCTATATTCACACTGTCCCCGGGGACTCTGGATTCAATGGTCGTGAGCCCGGCAGTATGCGGAATTATACTGACTTCGAATGAATTGTCAGTACAACTGTTTACAGTAAGACTGATTCCGTCGATTGCAACCGATCCTTTTTCAATCATCTCGTCAAGAAGTGCCGGGTCAGCTTGCACGGATATGATCCAGGCGTTGCTGGCCCTGGTTTTCGAAGCAATCGTTCCTGTTCCGTCGATATGTCCGGACACGAGATGGCCGTCGATTCGATCAGAGATTTTCAGCGCCCGTTCCACATTCACCCTGTCACCGGGGGCTGCGGTACGGAATGTGGTCCGTTGAACCGTTTCCGGAGCCACGTCCACTTCAAACAGATGCTTTTGAATTTTAACTGCGGTAAGGCAGGCTCCGTTCACTGCAATGGAATCCCCTGTCTTTGTTTCGGAAAGGTCGACACGGGTCTCGACAGCAAGGATGCGTCCTTCCCCGTTCGGCTCGATCCGCCTTATCGTCCCGGGGCCTTCGATTATTCCGGTGAACACTTTTTCACCTCCGGCATCATACCTTTCACATAACCCTGGATCAGTACATCATCACCGAACCTGTCAACCTTGAGCCTGTCAAGGCTGAAGGCCCTGTCCATGAACGCGGCACCGGGTCCCTTACAGATCGAAACCCCGTCATCCCCGCCAAGAATCCGGGGGGCCTTGAAAAACATCGCCTTGTTCACAAGCTGTTTGTTGAAAAAAGAGGCGATCACTTCAGCACCGCCTTCCACCAGCAGACTTGTTACTCCCATTTTGCCGAGTATTTCCATCAGACCGGTTATATCCACCCTTGAATCTTTGCCGCCGACATCCAGGACACGGATTCCGCTTTTTTCGAGACGCTCTTTCTTTTCCGCCTGCACACGGGATTCACCGGCAGTTACAATCAATGTGGAGGCATTGGACTTCTGGTGCAGAAGCCGTGCACCTTCATCAATGGACAGCCTGCTGTCCAGGATGACCCTCAAGGGATCTTTGGCATCAACTCCCTCTATCCTTGTGGTGAGGGAAGGATTATCCGCCTTCACGGTTCCGGCTCCTACCAGGATGGCATCGGATGCATGGCGCATCATATGCACATGGCGCCGGGAATTTTCATTGGTGATCCATTTGGAATCCCCGGTGGATGTCGCAATCCTGCCGTCCAGGGTTGAAGCGCACTTTACCGTGACAAAAGGGGTTCTGGTGCGTGTGTACCATATAAAATCCTCTATAAGTTCCCTGTTTTTTTCCAGGAGAACATCCGTCACCACTTCAATACCTGAAGCTTTCAGTGTTTCGACACCCCGGCCGCATACGTTGGGGTTCGGATCACGGATTCCGACGACAACGCGCTGAATTCCGGCATCAATGATCGCCCGTGTGCATGGCGGGGTTTTACCCTGATGGTTACAGGGTTCCAGGGTCACATAGAGCGTGGCGTTTTCAGCTCTTTCACCTGCCTGTGCAAGGGCAACCAATTCTGCATGATCAAGGCCCGCAGCCCCATGCCATCCCTGCCCCGCCACCTCGTTTCCCGTTACCACAACCGCCCCGACAACAGGGTTCGGTGATACGAACCCCCTGCCTTTTTCCGCCAGAGAGACGGCAAGCTCCATATATTGTTCGTCAGTCGTCAGCATGGCCGGGCGGGGGGCCGCTCCCATCCTCTTTCCGATTCTTTTCCGCCGGAATAATGCTTTTCAGTTCCCTGATAAAATCATCCACATCCTTGAATTCCCTGTATACCGAGGCGAACCTTACGTAGGCCACATCATCAAGTTTTTGCAGGTGACCCATCACTTTCTCCCCCACAACCCTTGAAGAGACCTCCTTGTAGTTGGCTTCACGCAGGTCCTTCTCCACGGAGGATATGATGTTTTCCATCTGATCAACGCTGATTGCCCTTTTTTCGCAAGCCTTTTTCACGCCGGTCAGGACCTTGTCCCGGCTGAACTCTTCCCGGCGGGTATCTTTTTTTATGATCATAAACGGAACATCCTCGATCCGTTCATATGTGGTAAAGCGTTTTGAACAAATCTGGCATTCACGCCTTCTGCGTATCTCGAATTCGTTTTTCCCGGGCCTTGAATCCATAACCCGGGTATTGATTTCATTGCAGTACGGGCATTTCATATCATACGTCCGGCTGAGCCTGCATTTTTACAAGTTCGACACCTGCCTGGTCAAACATCTGAAAAGCCATGGGATCATCATATCCATTACGGTAAAAAACCTTTTCAATCCCGGCGTTGATGATCATTTTAGTACAGATGGAACAGGGAAGATTGGTGCAGTAAAGAACCGAGCCCCGGACGGAAACCCCGTGATATGCAGCCTGAATAATAGCGTTCTGTTCCGCGTGAACACCCCGGCAGAGTTCGTGCTTTTCTCCTGAAGGCACATCAAGCTGCTCCCTCAGACACCCGGTGTCCCTGCAGTGGCTGATGCCGGCGGGCGCTCCGTTATAGCCGGTGCAGAGAATCCGCTTGTCCTTTACAAGTATGGCTCCCACCTTCCGCCTTATACAAGTAGCGCGGGTGGCTACCAGCTCTGTGATCCCCATGAAGTATTCGTGCCATTCCGGCCTTGATTCAGATATATTCGGCATCGATACTGTTAATTCTCTCTGAATGGCGTCCTCCTTCAAACCCGGTCTCCAGCCATTCACTCACAATCTCGCAGGCAAGCATGTCTCCGATGACCCTTGCACCCAGTACAAGAATATTGGCGTTGTTGTGCCGCCTGCTCATGCGTGCGGAGAACAGATCACTGCATAGAGCGGCCCTTACTCCGGGATACCGGTTTGCCACCATGGACATGCCGATCCCTGTGCCGCAAAGCAGAATTCCACGATCAAATTCCTGATCCGCCACAGCTTTTGCCACCTTTTTCCCGAAATCAACGTAGCTTACGGAACTCTCTCCGGCGGTTCCGGCATCCTTGACACCGATTCCCATATCCGCCAGATGCTTTCTGATTTTTTCCTTGAGTTCATAGGCAGCATGATCACTGCCGATGATAACTGTTTCCTTGTTTTCCACGGCCCGGCCTCTAAATCACTTGGGAGTTAGCTTTAATATATTCGATGGCGTCCTGAACGGTGACAAGCTTTTCAGCGTCCTCGTCATCTATATCAATGTCAAATACTTCCTCCATTGACATTACAAGCTCAACAACAGTCAGGGAGTCCGCCCCCAGATCCTCCACCAGCGAAGCCTCAGGAACGATATCATCAATACTGACATCATCCAGTTTATCCGCGATTACCTTTTTCACCTTATCTTCAACAGACATAAATCAGGGCAGCCTCCTTGATTGGTTATTCCTCATCTTCCTTGCCGATGATCTGCCTGCCCCGGTATTCGCCGCACTCCGGACAAGCTGTATGGGGAAGTTTGGGTTCCCGGCACTCCGGGCAGACAGCAACCGTAGGCGCTGCAACCTTCTGGTGCGTACGCCGTTTTCTGCCCCTGCTCTTTGATACCTTCTGCTTTGGTAAAGCCATCTGTCATCTCCTAAATATTTAATTTCTTTCAATATATTACAATTCAGCAACTCCAGCCGAAACACATCTATTTATCTTAATCAACCTGAAAAGTCAAGATCAATTCGACATAACCGGGAATTTACAAAAAAAGCGATCAGGGCAACTCGGCAGGAAAGAAGCACTGAATAAGATAAAACCGGCGGGTTGTTGCGGCAGTCAGCTCCAGGCGCGGCCGCTTTTACCAGGTGTTCATCATTCCGATACCCATGAATTTGGCCACTTCATCCTGGAACTGCTTGAACCTGAACCCCACAACCTGGACCATATACTTCATGAGTTTGAATCCTATACGGGTATCCGTCTCCATCAGATTGTTCAAAGCAGAGCTGCTTATCTTGATCACAGTACATCTTCGACTCACACAAAAAGCTGAAAGCCTCATTTTATAGGGAGGTATAAAACATGACCAGCCGAAAACCTGTGATTCGGGCAAACCTTTGTGGTGTGTGGACATGGCGCTTTGAGGGGTTGAAGGAGCTGCGTTGGGCATTTCGAACCGAAGCTCCACCTCTCCTTCGGTAACTATCCACATCTCCCTGGCAGGCTCTCCTTCAGTAAAGAGCTTATCATCCCTCTGATACTCTTCCTCGGAACACAGATCCGCCACCTTTGAAAGTTCGTCATCCGTCAGTTCCTTGAAAATATCGAGATTCTCCAGAACATCAAGCGACACCATGGTCACCTCCTTTCTTTTACACCGGGCCCATAACGGGTTTATCAGGATTATAACACAAACGGCAGCAGCCGAGGCAGCGGTCTGCCTCCTTTTGTGCACTCTGTTCGTCAAGCACCAGGTCCACTTCATCAAAGGTATGAATCCGGTCACTTACATTAAGCTCCGGCATCCGGGCCCTTGGAATATTTTCAACCCCTTTGACACTTGTGAATATGGATTCGGGAATCCGCTTGTTCTGAAGAGAATCCCTTACCGGCTCGATTTTTTTCCCTTTGAGGAAAAGGTCAATGGATCTTGCCGCCCGCCGTCCGCCGCCTATGGCATCCACCACCAAAGAAGGGCCGGTTGCCGCGTCCCCTGCAGTGAACACGTACGGAATCGTTGTTGTAAGTGTTTCAGGGTCGTTTTCTATTGTATTCCAGCGGGTCAGCTCCAGCTCCGTCATCCTGGCATGGGGGTCCTGTTCCTTGAAAGCGGAATCCGGGGACTGGCCGATGGCGGTGACAACCGTATCCACATCCAGGGTGGTCTCGGAGCCTTCAACGGGTTCCGGTCTTCTTCTGCCGCTGGCATCCGGCTTGCCAAGTTCCATTCTAAGATACTCCAGCCGGCAGACGCGCTTGGAATTATCCTTGTCCAAAAGCCGTGTCGGTGAAGCAAGAAAAACGAACTCAATACCCTCTTCCTCGGAAGCAGCAATTTCAACTTCATTTGCCGGCATTTCAGCCCTGGTTCGCCTGTATATCATGTAGACCTTTTCAAGCCCCAGTCTCAACAGGGTCCTTGCGCAGTCAACCGCTGTATTTCCACCTCCGATAACTGCCGCACGCGTCCCCAGGTCAAGGTTTTCCCCTTTTGAAGCCCTGGACAGAAAATCAATGCCTGTAAAACTCCCTTCCAGGTTTTCCCCCTCGATTCCAAGAGCGTAGTCTTTCCATGCACCTACACCTATAAAAACAGCATTGTAGCCTGCCGCCACAAGGGAGCCAAGCCCGAAATCCACGCCGAATTTGACATACGTAAACGCCTGTATCCCAAGGTTAAGTATGCCCTGAATCTCCCAGTCAAGTACTTTTTTCGGAAGGCGGTACTCCGGAATGCCGTACCTGAGCATGCCGCCCAATTCAGGCATGGACTCGAAAATGGTAACGCCGTGTCCCAGCCGGCGAAGGAAAAAAGCTGCGCTCAGACCGGAGGGGCCGCCGCCGATCACCGCAATCTTCTTTCCGGAGTCCGGTGCGCATTTTATGGGAATCCGCTGTCCGGAATTCATTTCATAGTCCGAAGCAAAACGTTTCAACTGATTAATCGAGACAGGCTCGTCTTCAATACCCCTTCGGCATTCATCCTCGCAGGGATGCGGGCAAACCCGGCCGCAGGTGAGCGGCAGCGGATTTCTCATCCGGATGGTCCTGACCGCCTCTTTATACTGTCCCTGCTTGATCTGGGCTATGTATCTTGCAATATCGATTTCAGCAGGGCAGGTCTGGGCACACGGTGCCAGCGGATCGTTCAGCTGGTTGAATTTCAGGATCTTTTCCGAAAGTGTTTTCACCTCGATAATATCCTTGGGGCAGGCCTTCTGGCAGGCCCCGCACCCAACGCACCTGTCGTCGTTGACCACGGGGTAACCGTTTGGACCGATTCGCACTGCACTGAAATTGCAGGCCCTTACGCAGTCACCAAGGCCTATGCAGCCGATATGGCAATCCCGCTTGCCTCCGAACATAACCGCCATGGCCTTGCAGGACTGGATACCCAGGTACCGGTATCTGTTTGTGGCCCTGTCTCCCCCTTCACACATGTTATAGGCATGGGGGCTTTCAGCTGTTCCAGCTTCCATGCCCATGACCTCGGCTACCCTTTCAACACCCTCTTTGTTCGATATCACACAGACGCTGGGAGGTTCATCACCTCTGACTACGGCCTCAGCTGCGGCGGAGCAGCCGGTATATCCGCAGGCCCCGCAGTTGGCGCCTGCAAGATTGGCTTCCACCTGTTCGATCCTGGGATCCTCATACACATAAAAAATCTTGGAGGCAAAGCTCAGTACAAGGCTTGCACAGGCTCCGAGTCCAATCATGAAAAGGATTGATTCCATTACACACCACCTTGTCTATTTTATACCATTCCCTTGAACGCAAAAAAGGAGAGCGAAATCATGCCTGC
>JAWLES010000083.1:0-10561 GCA_041685935.1 Desulfobacteraceae bacterium
CTCGTTTATGTTGCCTTTTTCTTCAATCCACTGCTTCCTTTCCCGGATTCGTTTCTTTCCAAGAAGGATGTCCATGGTTTCAAAGATATTTCGGCTTGCACGGTCGTGTTCGTCGAAATCCGCAACAAGCTGCACAAGCCGCCTGGTTTCAGGGGCGATGGTAGTTTCCTTCAGCTGGACCGGGTTCATTTCCCCGAGCCCTTTAAAACGCTGGATGCTGATTTTCCCGGGCCTTTTGCGCCGGTTTATTTTTTTCACTATGCTCTTTTTTTCTGATTCATCCAGTGCATAAAATGTTTCCTTGCCCACATCAATCCGGTACAAAGGCGGAGTCGCCAGAAAAAGATGCCCGTTTTTCACTATATGGGGAAAATGTTTGAGAAACAGTGCGCACAGGAGAGTGCAGATATGAAGCCCGTCGGAATCTGCATCCGCAAGTATGCAGATTTTGCTGTATCTGAGATTGGAAATATCCGGCGAGTCCGGGCTCACTCCGATGGCTGTTGAGATGTCGTGAATTTCTTTGGATGCAAGGATTGTGGCTGAATCATGGTCCCAGGTGTTCAGAATTTTACCCCTGAGAGGGAGTACGGCCTGAAACCTTCTGTCTCTGGCCTGTTTGGCAGACCCGCCAGCAGAATCCCCTTCCACCATGAAAATCTCTCTTTTGTCACGGTCACGGCTGGTGCAGTCCGACAGTTTGCTGGGCAGGGAAGGACCGTTGGTGGATTTTTTCCGTGAGACTTTTTTGGCTTTCCTGATTCGATTTCTCGCGTTTTCAACACACGCCAGTGCAAGCCGGTTGCCGGCCTCGGTGTTCTGGTTGAGCCAAAGGCTGAAAGCATCCCTTATGATGGAACTTACAAGGGTTGTGCAGTGGCGGGAGGAAAGACGCTCCTTGGTCTGGCCGGAGAACTGTGCATCATTGAGTTTCACTGAAAGTACAAACCCGATGCTTTCCCATATGTCCTCCGGTGCGAGATAGACCCCCTTGGGAAGAATATCCCTGAACTTGCAGAACTCGCGGACTGAATCCAGAAGTCCCGCCCTGAATCCGTTTACATGGGTTCCGCCGAGCGGGGTCGGAATCAGGTTGACATAGCTTTCCCGAATATTGTCGGCAGGTTCTTCGGTCCAGTTGACCGCCCAGGCCACACTCCCCTCGTCAGTCTTTTCCTCTCCTGCAAAAGGGATTTCAAAAATCGTGTTTTCAGTTATGTTTTCAGAAAGATAGTCGTTCAGCCCTTTTGTGTAATGCCATGACAGGTGCTCTTCCGTGGCTTCGTTGAACAGGTTTACGGTCAGGCCGGGGCACAGAACTGCTTTGGCGTGCAACGCGTGACGCAGGGTTTCAAAGGAGAACTCGCGTGTTTCGAAAAATTCCGGATCAGGATAGAACAGAATCGAAGTGCCGGTTCCTGCTTCCCGGGTTTCTTCGGCTGAATCCAGCATGCCCTGCTTTACACCTTTGCGGAAAGTGATCCTGTGTTTTTTCCCGTCCCTGTGGATGGTAATGGTGAGAAGCGAGGATAGGGCATTCACCACTGAAACCCCGACACCGTGAAGCCCACCGGAGTAGTGGTAGTCCTTGTTGGAAAATTTGGCGCCTGCGTGGAGTTTGGTCATTATCAGTTCGACACCGGAAATTCCTTCCTGAGGGTGGATATCCACAGGCATGCCCCGTCCGTTGTCAGTGACTTCCAGGCCGTTGTCCTGCCGAAGGGTGACGTCGATTCTGTCCGCCCAGTGGGCAATCGCTTCGTCCACGCTGTTGTCGATTACTTCAAAGGCCAGATGATCCGGGCTGGATGTATCGGTATACATCCCCGGTCTTCTTCTCACGGGCTCAAGGCCTTTGAGGATTTCAATGGAATCGGCGTTGTAGCTGCTGCTGCCTGATTCCGCACCTGATTCGGTGCCGTCGGAGTCAAAAAGTGTCATAAATTATGGAATTTCACTGTAAATCATACTATTATTAAAATGAATTATTCATATATCATGATCATTCAAAAAAGTAAAAAGGGTTAACCTCAGGAATGGAAATTATCCTGGATCTTGACAGGCACTGTATTGAAACCGAGACCGAAAAGCAGTACAACCGGACGGTGTCACGGCTTCTCGGCAGCGGTTCTTTTGACCGCAGTGAATCCCGTAAATTGGAAATTCTGAAATTTCTTTTGGAAAATTTGGACTTCCATATGATAAGGTCGTTCTGCAAAGAGTGTCTCAAAGAGAGGAACAACCATGCATGCATATCGGAAAATAATGGACACCTTGATATTTCTGTTAACGGGACAAGCATATACAAAGGAAAAGTTGAAATAGATGAAGATTGACCCCGCCCTGGACAGTGTGGATTCTTCAAGTGTGAAAAAGGCCTGGGATAAAATGGGGACCAGGGAGAAGGAAAAGGTTATTACCGAAGCTGTAAACCTTGATCCTGCTGATGCGGTGGTGCCGATAATCAAAGGTCTCTCCTCCTTTCATTTCGCTTTGCGGAACCGGGCGAGAAAAGCTCTCGGACAGGTCAAGGCGGAACTGATAGACCGTTTTGCCGGTGCTTCGTACAATGGAGAATACTTTGAGCAGATAAGACAGTCCGACGTATTCTGTTCAAGAATATTCCGGGAGATGTTATCAGGTGCACCTGAATCAGAATTTCATCTCTATTTCAGAACTCTTCTCGAGTCAAAGGGAAGGGGCCCGTTCTATGCCTGGAAAGTACTCTGCAGAGGGTATTTGTCTGCACAGAATTTTATCCGCATTCTGGAAAACGTTTCAGACGAGGACAGGCTTTCGATCGTGCTGCAGTATATTGACGCCAGCCCCCAGTTGAGAAGGAGGTGGGCTCTTGTGTTCAAGAAAATCATATCCGGCATTACAAGCCGCAAGGCAGTTGTCATTACATTTGCCGACCTTTTTGATACGAACAGGGAGCCGGATCCGGTTTTGTATACAATTCCGATATTGAGCAACCCTGAAAGGCTTTTGTACGAGGACCTGTATTCGGAGAATCCTGACCGGAAAAACATTGCCCTCAAGGCGGCTTCATATATTCATGAACAGCTGGATCCGGGGTTTCTGGCCAGTATCCTGCAGACAGAAAAGAATAAAAACATCCGAATTACCGCACTGAAAATCATTGAAAATTCTACAGCAGGTGCATATTCTTCCATCTGGCCTGATATCCTGAAGATTCTGTACACCGGGAGCCCCGAGGAAGCCCTTTGCGCTTTCAGGGCAATAGTGGTGGCTGATGACCGGGACCTTCCAGGGCTGCTTGAGAGTATCCATCTGAACCGGCGGGACCTGATGGAGGATATTCTGGAAGAAATTTCCAGTTTTTCCAGGATTTCGTTTTTCTTTATTCAGGATATTGCCTTCAACAGGGAGAAATACAGCCGAATCCATATCGGTTTACACCGGGCCTGCATCCTGGGCATCTCCAGGAAAAGACCTGAAAGAGTCCTGGGTGTACTCAAGGGATTCAGGAATCATTCAGATGACACTTTGAGGGTGAATATCAATGAATTTTATGAAAAAGTTGCAGGATATCTCACCCGGGAAAAAGAAAAGATAGATGCCTCCCCTTTGATCGTCCGCGAAGAAAATCCGGTACAGGACGTCAAGAGGAAAAGAGCATTTTTGAAGAACCTTTTGACCCCCACTTTGGAGAAAAGGCTTGCCGCACTCAAGGAAGAGGCCGGACGCGGCAGATACGATTTTGAACAGGAATGTATCAAACATCTGGACCTTTCCGGAATCAGGGCCACAGGGGCTGTAATCTTTTTCACCGGGTGCCGGATAGAAGACACGGATTTTTCACATGCCGAACTGCGGGGAGCTTCATTTGAAAACTGTATCCTTCATGATGTGAATTTAAGGTGTGCTTCGTTTGAAAGCGTGTCTTTCGAAAATTCAGTTCTGGTGGATGTGGATGCCGCAGGTGCCTCCATGGTCAACTGCAATTTCAAAAACACCAGGATTCACAACTGTGATTTCAGTGACGGTGATGTGACGGATTCTTTTTTCACAGGTGCCTCGATTTCCAAAACCTCCTTTCTCCGGGCGGATATAACAGGAGCTTCTTTTGTCACGTCCGATCTCTCACTGACATCCTTTTCTGACTCGCTGTCCGAATACGCAGATTTTACAGCTGTTTCCGCCAGGTTTTCGCGGTTTTCCGGTTTCACCGACATTTTTATCAAAACCGAATATGCAGATTTCAACTCAAGGGCGTTTCAGCTTTGTCTGGAAGATATTCCCATTTTTGATGAGAAGGTTATCTCTTCAGTCGAGATGCTGATTTTCATAGAGTTTATTCACTATGGCAGAAAGATGTTTTGCAAGAAAAACAAGCTTTCCCGCCTGATCGCCTTTGATGTTTTTGCATCCAGGCAGTCGGATTTTTTCGAAATTCTGCCGTTTTTGCTGCATGAAAATATAGATATCCCGGGATATGAAAAACTGGATGAAATGTGTCCCGTGGGCATAGCTGAATACCTGCCGGAAAAAGAAACCGGCAGGATTGCAGGAAAATATCTGGACAAAAAACAGGTACGATTGCGCAGGCACAAAGGAGCTTATATCGAAGGGCTTTTTACCATGGGAAGTACCGGGTCACTTGCCCAGACCACCTCTTCTGATATTGATTACTGGGTCTGCATAAGAGAGGAATTTTTTTCAGCAACACAGAAGAACCTGTTCAAAAAAAAGCTGGATCTGCTGGGTCAATGGGCTGAAAAGGAGTTCAGGATTGATGTGAACTTTTTCATTGTGGACATCAACAAGGCCCTTCATAATGAATTCGGGGAGCTCACTTTTGAAAGCTCCGGCTCGGCCCAGGCCAGGATACTCAAGGAGGAATTCTACAGGACCATGATCTGTGTCGCCGGAAAAATTCCCCTTTGGTGCGTTCTGCCCGTGGCCATCAGTAAAAATTATTACAACAGGATAAGCAGCCTGGTCAAGGCATCATTTCCTAATTCACGGTATATTAATCTCGGGGATCTTCACGGTATATCTCCAGGTGAGTATTTCGGCGCCTCCATCTGGCAGATGTACAAGCTTTTGAACAGCCCGTTCAAATCGGTTATCAAGATGGGGCTTCTGGAAAAATTTATCAACGAATACGGCAAGGACCCGCTGCTGTGCAACCGCGTCAAGGACCTTTGGATGAAGGCGGGAACGCATATGATGATATACCGGAGTGATCCGTATTATACCCTCTTGAAGGATCTTATCGATTACTACCGCAAGGAAGATGACCAGGAAACCGTCCAGCTGATTCAGGTCTGTTTTTTTCTTAAAATGAAATTCAGGAAAGTGTCTGATATCCAGGAGACACTGTTCGGACTGCGTTCCATTCTGATTGAAAGGTGCATGAAAAACTGGGGCATTGAAATGGATCGTGTGCTGGATTTCGGTGGTTTCCAGAACTGGGATTACAAGCGCACCGCAGGTTTTTCCTCGGAAATCAAGCAGTATATGATCAACAAGACCCGGGTTATCAACAAATCCTTCAGGAACAGTTTCCAGAAGCAGTCAAAAATTACGCCGGAAGAGAGAACCGCTCTGGTGAGAAAAATAGTGGTGGAGTTTGGACAGAAAAAGGGCAAGGTGGAAAGGGCGCTGCTTCTTTCAAAAAACGACAGGCATTTTAAGAGGCTGAGCCTTGAGTACAACCCGGATCAGCCAGGTGGGGCCTGGACATTGATAAGCAAGTCTTCCGGCAGCGGCTCCAGTGCAAAGGAAACGTTGAAATCCGCAGCAAGAATTGAGGAGATTACGGCATGGATGGTCAATAATTCCTTTGTGGCGGAGGATACGGTGATTACCCTGGTGCCCAATCCAACCTATGTTACATTCGATGATATGAACAATCTTCTTGTCCGTATGAATGAATTTTTTCAGCCGGTCCTGCGGCAGCCGGTGAATTTTTCAACCCTTCTGGTCAAACCCGGGATCATTGCCGTGTTTGTGTCACTGAACCTTTACGCTGCCAGGAATGATTCCAGGGTCAGGCACTATTCAGCAGTGTATATGAATTCCTGGGGGGAGATGTTTATTGAGTCGGTTAACACCAGGACCGAAAACCTGTCCGGAGCAAAGGATGTCGGCCTGAGTGTGAAATCCCTCCTGGATATTCCGGAACTTCCTGAAAATACGTATTTTTACCTTCCCAGATCGTTCAGCGGCAAAATGGATATATGATCGGCTATTTGTAAAAATCCATAACCGCCTGTACAACCTTTTCAGGCTCATCAATGATTTTTATGATATCAAGGTTGTCCTGTGATATCATCTTTTCGGCCACCAACCTCTTTTTTATCCACTCAATCAGGCCCTCCCAGTATTCAGAGCCCATGAATATGACCGGAATCGGCCGAATCCGCCCGGTCTGCACCAGGGTGATCACTTCGAACGCCTCGTCAAGAGTGCCGAAACCTCCAGGGATGATTATGGTGGCCATGGAGTGCTTGATGAACATCACTTTCCGGATGAAAAAGTATTTAAACTCCTGTTGGATGTCTGCATAAGGGTTGGGGGCCTGCTCTGAGGGAAGGAGGATGTTCAGCCCGACTGAAGTGCCCCCGGCCTCGCCTGCTCCTCTGTTGGCGGCTTCCATGACGCCGCCTCCCCCGCCGGTGATCACGGCGTATCCCTGCTCTGCAAACAGGGCCGCAGTTTTCCGGGCCGTCCTGTAATACGCGTTTTCAGGATCGGTCCTTGCTGAGCCGAAAATCGACACAGCATGTGTCAAACCTTTGAGGGTGTCCATGCCTTCCACGAACTCCCCCATTATTTTGAAGACACGCCAGGCTTCCCCGCTTTCAACACCGTTGATCGGGTATTGTTCATTTTTCATATAAGAATCATCCAGTCGTTGCCGGCATACAGCCGGCGGTTTTTTAAACGCCTCATCCTTTTCCCTGGTATCCAATGGTTATATTGTCCGCTTCCACGATCACCGGAACCTTCCGGACGCCGTCTGACAGCTTGAGCATTTCGTCAAGACGGGCAGGGTCCTGTTTTACATCAATATATTCCACATCAGCGCCTGATTTTTCATATGCTTCACGAGCATTTGCGGTATAAGGTCAGGCGCTTTTTCCGAATATTCTGATCCTCCGTGTCATGTCAGTCCTCCTTTCAGGGGTCGAGTCCTTAAATATGTATTGCATTCTCTTGTATTTTCATTTCTGTTTCTACCATGACAGGGCTCATATATCAATCCCGGGGTTTTCGTTTCATTGACTTTTGGAACAATAAACGGTAGTATGCCTTCGAATCTATATGGACAATGCTTTGGAAGAGAAAAATTTATACGCCCGCAGGGTGACCATTTCAAATTCCCTTGGAATGCATGCAAGACCTGCTGCAAAAATAGCCGAGATTGCCGGTGATGCGGTACATAATGTGTGGATAGCCCGTGAGGGGTCAAAGGCGGATGCGCAGAGTGTCATTGATATCCTGTCTTTGTGTATTACTGCAGGGACCACGGTCACGGTTGAGATTGAGAATTCAAACGATAAGGAAATCCTTGAGAAAATCAGCGCCTTGATAGAATCGGGTTTCGGAGAATAAACACTGATGGAAAGTACCGGATCTGAACAGACTGTAATAAAAGGCATCGGAGGGTCTCCGGGGATATGCATCGGCAAGGCGTATATTGTCGACCGGGAGGGGGTTGATGTCATCAAACGGTACAAGGTTGATGAGGCAGGCGCGGCTCAGGAGATCAACCGTTTCAAAAATGCCGTTGAAAAAGCGAGGCAGGAGCATGCAGCTGTAATCGAATCACTTGATGATGAATTCGGATCGGAGCTCAATATCCTGGAAGCCCATATGGTTCTCTACAAGGATAAGATGATTTATGAAAAAACCGTTGACACCATCAATAATGAAAAGATCAATGCCGAATGGGCGCTCAAAAAGGTCTCACGCCAGGCCAGGCTGAGATTCAAGGATGTGGATGATCCGTACCTGAAATCCAGGGCTGATGATATCTCACAGGTTGCTGAAAAAGTGATGTCTCACCTTACCGGTGTTCAGGATATCAGGATTTCGGAAATCAACAAAAGGGTTGTTCTGGTGGCCCATGACCTGTCCCCTGCCGACACAAGCCAGATCCAGCTTGAACGTGTTCAGGGTTTTGTTACTGACCGGGGGGGCAAAGATTCGCACACCAGCATCATTGCAAAGTCGCTGCGGATTCCGTCCGTGGTGGGCCTGGGCAAGGCCACGTCCTGCGTAGCCAATGATGACCTTATAATTGTTGACGGTACAGGCGGCAGGGTTATCATCAATCCGGACGAAGAGACCCTTTTTCAGTATGAAGAGAGAAAAGTTAGTTTTGAACGCTATCATGCAGGCCTTGAAAGATCAAGCTATCTTCCGGCTGTGACCCTGGACGGCGAGAAGTACAGCCTTTTGTCAAATATAGAGCTTGTTGAAGAGGTGGTGGCTGCAAAAGACAACGGCGCTGAAGGGATCGGTCTGTTCAGGACGGAATTTTTATATCTCGATTTGAAACGGTTCCCCACCGAAGAGGAGCTTTTCATAAAATACAGGGAGGTTGTGGAGCTGATGGCGCCGGCCCCCGTGACCATCAGGACACTTGATATCAACGGAGACAAGGTTAACCCGAGCCTCTATTCCATGGAAGAGGCCAATCCGGCGCTGGGATTGCGTGCTGTGCGGTTCTGCCTTAAAAATCCGCAGGTTTTTTTAACCCAGATTAAGGCTATTCTGAGGGCGGCTTCTTCAGGAAATGTGAAACTCCTGATCCCGATGATATCATGTGTTTCGGAAATCGTGGAGGTCAGGAAGATCATTGACCAGGCAGTCAATGAGCTTGAAACAGAACAAAAGGAATTTAACAGGGACATTCCGCTCGGAATCATGATTGAAGTCCCTTCCGCGGTGATAATGGCTGAAAGTCTCGCCGAGCATGTGGATTTTTTCAGTATCGGCACCAATGACCTGATCCAGTACTCAATGGCCATAGACCGGAGGAACCGGCAGGTAGCCCATTTGTATCAGCCCCTTGAACCGGCTGTGATCAAAATGATCCGTATGACCCGGGAGGCTGCTGATAAAAAAGGAATCAAAATCACCATGTGCGGGGAAATGGCAGGAGAGCCCGTGAATATACCTATTTTAATGGGACTGGGTATCAGGGAGCTCTCCATGAACCCCGGATCGATTCCTGCAGTGAAACATATGATCCGCAATCTGGATGCAAAAGAGACTAAAAAGGATTTTGAAAAGGCGGCAACCATGTCAAGCGCAAGAGAAATTCATCAGATGCTTCATGAAAAATACAAAGAGCTTCTCTTTTTTAATGGACAGGAATAAGCAGCTGATGGAAAATGATCATATAAAAGTTATTGCCAACAACAGGAAAGCCAGGCATGATTTTCATATTCATGATGAATTTGAAGCAGGAATAGCATTGGTGGGAACTGAAGTGAAATCCATGAGGGGCGGCAGGGTCAGCTTCAAGGACGCCTATGCAGATATCAAAAACGGTGAGGTATTTTTAAAACAGCTGCATATATCCCCTTATCCGCACACCTATTTTGGCAACCACGAGCCCTTGCGATCAAGGAAACTGCTGCTTCATAAATATGAAATCAAGCGCCTTACCGGCAAAATCAAGGAGAAGGGTTTCACACTTGTTCCGCTTAAACTCTATTTCAAAAACGGTAAGATCAAAGTGAAAATCGCCCTTGCAAAAGGGAAAAAGTTTTATGACAAGCGTGAAGATATAAAAAAGCGGGACATGAAGCGGGATATGGAAAGAGAGCGCAAAAAGTACTAAGATTGGGCATATGTGTTGACTTTCAGGTGTTTCTGCGTTATTGTTTAATAATAAAGATCTGTTCTTTTACAATTCGGGGGCGAAATGGCTTCGACGGAGATGAGGATGCTTCTGGTAGCATGCCGAGTACCGCAGGCTCGTAAAACCGGCGGAAATTAAATATAATTGCAGACGATTATAATTACGCTGTAGCCGCATAAGTCGGCTTCCGTCCTGTTGAAGATTTTCCTGCATATTCAACAAGGGCGTCGATCTTGCAGGACCGCCGCAAAAGAGTGCCCGGCCCTTTGCGGTTGAATTTTTCCGGGTTATACCGTGTTGTATCCCTCCTGAAGGAGACAATGCGGCCAATTTTAAAGTTCAGGATAAGCATGTAGAAGCCGAAGTTGAATATCTCCGGACGCGGGTTCGACTCCCGCCGCCTCCACCATTAACCCTTAATGATTTTAATAACTTATCTTTCAAAACACCCTTTAAAAACTGGGGCGCAAGTGGGGCGGCTTTATTTGCCCCTCAAATTCCATTGGAAATGTGCCGGGTAGCGAGCACTATTCATTCTCGCCTTTTTTCAGGAATTCCAATGCTTTTTTATTCGTATCATCAGAACGTAAAAGTTCGGCCATTTTGACCGCAGTGCCATTTTGCAACCGACAGTATCGATCAAATGCATGGATAGCTGTCACAGGGGTGTTATTTTTTCTTTTCCTCTCACAGGCCAGAGGTAAAATTCAGACA
>JAWLES010000084.1:0-8064 GCA_041685935.1 Desulfobacteraceae bacterium
GGAGTGAAGTAAAGCAGTATCAGAGTTATTCCCATTATTCCCGACGAAAGGATGACTGTTCCGCGGTGAAGCAGTTTTCCTGCGACAAAGCCGGATAAAAAAAGGGCGGTACCGTATCCGAAAGAAATAATCAGAAAAAGTTGCCCGGCCTGGGAATGGGAGATGTTGAATTCGTTCTCCAGCTGCACCATGAACGGGGCCAGGGTCAAACGTCCCAGAAAGTTGAAAAAAAATACCAGTGTCAGCAAAAATACCGTTACCGAAGCTGCATATGGGGCGGTTTTGCCATGTTTATCCTGCGTCATGTATATGAAAGCTCCCTGTTCACTGCAAAGTGGAGAGAAGATATTCTTTTTAAATCGCTGCCGGACTATCCGAGAAGCGTGAGGAATACTCCTGCTGCAATCACTGTGCCTATTACTCCTGCCACATTCGGGCCCATGGCATACATCAGAAGATAGTTGCGTTTGTCCGCCTCCATTCCCACTTTATGCACCACTCGTGCCGCCATCGGAACAGCTGACACTCCTGCCGCACCTAAAAGAGGGTTTATTTTTCTTTTTGAAAAGAGGTTGATGAATTTGGCAAGCAGAATTCCGGATGCCGTACTGATAATAAATGCGAACAGCCCGAGTATGAATATGAAAATCACTTCGCTTTTCAAAAAGGTTTCAGCATTCATGGTGGCGCCCACCGGAAGTCCCAGAAAAATAGTGACGATATTCATCAGTTCGTTCTGGGCTGCGTTGGTAAGGCGTTCCACCACCTTTGCCTCCCTGAAAAGGTTTCCGAGCATGAACATGGCGATCAGTGGAGCGGACGCCGGAATCAGAAGTATGATAAGGATGGAGGATACAATCGGGAAAAACAATTTCTCAAGCCGGTTGACCTTTCTGACCTTTTTCATTCTGATCTTCCGCTCGGATTGTGTGGTCAGCAGTTTCATGATAGGAGGCTGGATGATCGGTACCATGGCCATGTAGGAATAGGCTGCCACGGCACATGACCCTAGAAGCTGCGGGGAGAGGTTTGCTGCCAGGAATATGGTAGTGGGCCCGTCAGCTCCGCCTATAATCCCGATTGTAGCGGCTTCTGACAGATCGAACCCGATTACCTGGGCCAGGAAAAAGGCAATGTAAACTCCCACCTGCGCCCCTGCCCCGAGAAAAATCAGGCGCGGGTTTGCCAGAAGAGGTCCGAAATCCGTGAGTGCACCGAGCCCCAGGAAGATCAGCGGGGGGATTATTTCCCACTGGATTCCGTAGTGGTAGAATTTCCAGATAAGTCCTTCGTTCGGCTCCATAAGACCGGACAGGGGAAGATTTGCAAGAAGGATTCCGAATCCGATGGGCAGTAAAAGCAGAGGCTCGTAATTTTTCGAGACAGCCAGGTAAATAAGGATCAGCCCGATCAACCACATCACGGCCATTCCCGGTGTCAGGTAAAAAAAGCCTGTGGTTTTGTATAAACTTAATATTTGATCAGGCATTGTTTTTCTCCTTTGATTTTTCCATGAAGTCGGTCACTTTTGCAGTAATCCTGACCGAGATATACAAAAGCGCCATGGCAAAGGCTACTCCCAGAAGACCTGATACAAAAACCGTAATCCCTTCACTCATTATTTATCTCCTTGTTGTTTTGTAATATGAAACAGTGTTTCAATATTACGTATGATAAACGAAAAACGAGCTCTTTTGTCAAGAAAAAAATATAATTAGCATGATACATGCTTTGGTTTTCCTGTATTGTCTGAGGTCGAAATGACAGGCGCTCAGGTATGAACCGGAGCTAATGGAGTGGGGGCTGGCGGGAGCCCATTGCATTTAAGCAGCCCCCGCCCTGTATGGTTTTTATGCTAGAATTGAAGAGTTTTTTGCAGTTCGTCAGTTGTAAAATCCCATTCAGTGTCATGGGGAGGGAATTTGTCAAAGAACATTTCAGGAAGCTGATCATCCGCTTTTGTGAACCCTGCGCGCCTGTTGAATTCCTTTTCGTCGTTAAGGATCGACTTGCCAAGGTTTACAACGTCGTCAGGCGTCAAGGACAGACCGTACTGGGCATTGATCATGTCTACAATGGTCTGGACACCGTCTTCATTGTCCAGCACTGCAAACGCCACAAACAGGCAGAGGCCTGCGGAATCGATTGCTGCGGTGGCCACCTGCAGATCCCGGGAGAGATCGATATTCCCCTCTTTTTTATGCGGGTCTATACTGCCGCCCACTCCGAGGATGTTCGCCGTAACCCCGTATCCGGCTGTATGGTCCGCTCCCATGGGAGTTGTTGCATAGGTAACACCCACACCTTTTACAGAGCGCGGGTCATAGGCCGGCAGAGCCTGGTTCTTGACAACCGGTACACGGTCCACTCCAAGTGCGTCTCCTGTAAATCCGGCACCGTTTCCGATAATTTTCCCCTCATAGGATTTGTCTTTAACCTTTTTCAGAAGGTCGATCGCAGCCTTGCCGTCGCCCCATTCGAGCATTCCGCCCTCCATTGCAACTCCCAGGGTAGCTCCGGTTTCAATCGTATCAAGGCCGAAATCGTCGCAGAGCCTGTCAAGCATGGCAATGTCGTCTATCTCCTTTATGGTGGTATGCGCTCCCATGGCCCAGATGGTTTCATATTCGAATCCTGTGGTGAGGAATTTGCCGTCCTTGTCATGGTATACATTTGAACATTTCATGACGCAGCCGGGATGGCAGCCCTCGGTGGTTATTCCGCCCCGCTTTTCAATCAGTTCCGCGATTTTTTCACCACTGGTTTCCTGTGCGCCGTCGAATCTTCCGCTTCGGAAATTCTTGGTCGGATATGCCCCTGCCTCGTTAATTATATTGACAAGCACTGCCGTTCCAAGCGCAGGAAGTCCTTCTCCTGTTACGGAATGCTCCTTGAGCATCTCCACCCATCTCTTGTTGGCTTTTTTGAAGGCCTCCTGATCCTTGATATCGACCCTGGACGATCCTGAATCGTCCACAACGATGGCTTTGATTTTTTTCGATCCCATTACCGCTCCAAGACCGCCCCTGCCTACAGCCCTGCCTGGCCTGCCGTTCATATCCGCCTGCTGGATGCTGGCGGCCTTGAGACACTGCTCACCCGCCTGTCCTATACTCAGTACACCGGTTTTTTTTCCATGGCTGTCCCACAGCTTTTCCATTACCTCATAGTTGCCTTTGTTTTCGAATTCCCCTGCAGGCACTATTTCAACTGAATCATCTTTAATCACTATCATGCTGTATCCGGGCTCTGTCGGCTTGTCCTCCAGCACAAGGGCGCCGATTCCCAGTTTTGCCAGCTTCTGCGCAACGAATCCGCCCGAGTTGCTCTCTTTTATACCGCCTGTGAGGGGTGATTTCGCTCCAACGGAGAGTCTTCCCGAGTTTGCTGCAGCAGACCCGGCAAGCAGACCGGGTGAAAATACAAGCTTGTTTGATTTACCCAAAGGGTGGCATGTGGCTGGAACTTCGTTGAGTATCATTTTTGATGTCAGTGCCCTGCCTCCCAGTCCTGCAAGATCACCTGAAGCCTCTTCAAAGGAATAGCTCTTTGTTTTTGTGTTGATTCGTAAAATTTTTCCCATTTTTCCCTCCTCGATTTTGTGTTTGTGGCGTTTGTATTCAATTTCCTCTTTTTTTACGACGGAGCCATTTTAACGAGCATCGGGTCGAACCTGGCGATGATTTCCACCAGATCTTTCTGCTCTTCCATTACGGTTTCAATGTCCTTGTATGCCATGGGAGCTTCGTCAAGTCCCGCTGATATAAGCGTGATCCCCTTTTCAGAAAGCAGCTTTTCAAGCTCTTTTCTCCTGAACTTCTTTTTGGCTGCATTCCGGCTCATTCTCCTTCCTGCCCCGTGCGCTGCCGAATTTATGGAACTTTTAGCCCCTTTTCCCCTTACCACGAACGCAGGTGAAGCCATGGAGCCTGGGATTATGCCCAGTGTTCCCTTGGCCGAGGGCGTAGCCCCTTTCCTGTGCACGATCACTTCCCTGTTTTCAAGTGTTTCCTTCCATGCAAAATTGTGATGATTTTCAATGAAGGAGATCACCCTCTCGCCAAGAACGCCAAGTACGGAATCGTGGATACTCTCATGATTGGCCGAGGCATACCTGCCCATGAGCTCCATTGCCTTCCAGTATTCAATGCCCTCTTCGCTGTCCATATCGAGCCACGACAGATTGTTAAGCCCTTTGGGAAGCTCAGGGTGCATTTTTTTGGCGATGGTGCTGTAATGCTTGGCAACCGAGGCCCCGGGTCCCCTGCTGCCGCTGTGGGTAAGAAATGCAGTATACCTGCCTTTGGGTATATCCATCCCGGAGGAATCTATGTCAAGAATCCCGAATTCGGCAAAATGGTTGCCGGCCCCGCTTGTGCCAAGCTGCCTTGCAGCAGTGTCCTTGAGTGATCTTATCTTTTTGCAGAAGGACCAGTCTTCATCCATTACACGGTGCTGTTTCGGGCGCTTGAAGTCCTTGCCAACACCGAAGCGGGTTTCATTCTCAAGGGCTGATCTGAACTTGTGCAGCCCTGCTTCAAAGTTTTCCACAGGGGTATCCAGGACACTCATTTTCATTCTGCAGGCAATATCCACCCCGACTGCATATGGAATTACAGCATTATCCACCGCCAGCACACCTCCTATCGGGATTCCGTACCCCAGGTGCGCATCCGCCATTAAAGCGCCTGCAGCTGTTACCGGAAGGTGTAACGCATCCTCGAACTGCTTTAGAACATCAGCTGGATGATTATCGCCCCATACGCTGTAACCTGCTATTTTTCCCTTTTTCCTCATGACCTTTACCGAGCAGCCTTGTTGAAATAACAAGAAAATTTGTTCCGAATTGATTTTATCATATTCACTAAACCTTTAAAGATCAAGGGAAAATCAAACCGGTTGGTTTTGTTTACCTCATGGGGACGGAGCCTTGCCTGTTTTTACCAGCTGCATCATTTTCTTTTATGGAGTTCTTTACAAAATATGATTAACCGTATAATATTTGATGAGCAAAAACAATTTTACAGGTGGGAAGAATGAAGCCAAAACAGAAACTGACTCCGAGCCTTGAGGATTATCTCGAGGTCATTTACCACATCATAGAGGAAAAGCAGGCTGCAAGAGTTAAAGAGATCGCAAAGCGCCTGAATGTGAACAACTCTTCGGTCACAGGAGCGCTGAAATCCCTATCAGCCAAAGGATATTTAAACTACTCTCCCTATGACGTCATTACACTTACAGAGGAAGGACGTTTTGTTGCTGTTGATGTTATTCGCAGACATGAAATTCTTAAACAGTTTTTTACCGACATTCTCTGCATTGATCCTGAAACATCTGATGAAGCCGCCTGTAAGATGGAACACGAGGTGACTCCTGAAGTGCTTGATAAAATTGTCAAGTTTGTCGAGTTTACCGAAATTTGCCCCAGAAGCGGCCGGGACTGGATCGAAGGATTCAAGCGGTTCAGCTCCACCGGCAAGCCCGGGAACGAATGCAGTCCTACAGACTCATGCCGGTTTGCAGATGAGGAAAAGGGGCCCGGCTGCCCTGCCCTTAACAGAGAGACCGTTCCCCTGAGCAGTGTCCGGGTTGGTGAAAAGGCAAGGCTTGTAAGTTTTGAAAATGACAACACCACCCGGCGGATGCTTGCGGATCACGGCGTTACCATCGGCAGTCTTTTCCACGTTGATGGAATCAACCCTGAAACCGGCGATATCCAGGTTACAGTCCGCGGATACCACCTTGTTATCCGTAAAGTAAACGCAGACCGCATCATGGTCTCAGTTTGTCAGGATTTTTTATGATAACCGTTACGTTTAACGCTTTTTCTTTTCTTCAGAAAAAGCTTCTTCAACAGGGCGTTGAATGCAGAAACAAGGAGTGGAGAATTGAGGAAGGGACCAGCGCGGATCAGCTGATAGAGCGTTTATCCCTTGATCCGGGAGAAGTTGAGGCGGTTTTTGTCAACGGCAGGGTTGTTTCACGTGAAACAGTGCTGCAGGACAAAGACCGAATCGCACTTGTGCCGCCGGGCACTCCCGGGCCCTACAGGGTTCTTCTGGGCTTTACCAAGGGAAAAGAAAGTGGCTGACAAATCAGGAAGCCGGCTTTTTATGGCGGTTTCCATCCCTCAGGAGACTGCCCTGTTTTTAAATTCGCTACAGACCCGGCTGAAACAGAACGGGATCAAAGCATCGTGGACCGACAGACAAGCCATGCATCTTACAATAAAATTTCTTGGTGATGTTTCTCCCGAACACATACCACTTTTAAAAAAATGCATGGAAAAGGCGGTCTGCAATTTTGAGCCGTTTTATCTTTACACGGGAGGAATCGGTGTTTTTCCGTCTGTAAAAAAAGCCAGGGTGTTCTGGAGTAAGGTCAAAGGCGAAACTGAAACACTTGAACGTCTGCACCGTTCCATTGAAAATGAGCTTTTCATTCATGGATTTGAACCTGACAAAAGGGGTTTTCATCCGCATTTAACCCTTGGCAGGACCAAAAAGAGAGTATCCCCTGAGAAAGTATACGAGTTGATGCTCGGTTTTAAAGGTGAGGAAGCGGACAGGTTCCCGGTCTCCGGAATCCACTTGTTTAAAAGCGATTTAAAACCTTCAGGGGCTGTTCATTCCAGACTTTTTACTGCTGACTTTTCGTGAAACAGGTAAGTTCAAAAAGGCAGGCTCCTTCCTTTTTGGAAACAAAAACCGTTTCACTTGTTCCGCTCCTTCGTTTTTTTACGGGTTACTCTCCCTGAGAAGGGATGTCAGATTTTCTGACAGGATCGCATTTTCATCTTCAGGTTTCAATTCGAGCTTTAATATTTTTGAAAGCTCAAGCTTCGGGTCTCCAAAAGGGAAATCGGATCCAAAAAGGATTCGCCCGGTACCATACTCTTTTATGTAATCTTTGATCTCTGCAGGTGCAGCCAGCGCAGTATCGGTATAAACCATTGGATTTTCCCAGACGCTGTTGCGTTTCAGTGCATAATAGCTGCCGTTAAGTCCGCCGAGGTGGGGAATAATCACCCGGACACCCTTGGCGATACTAAAAATAAACTCGATTGTATTTTCAAGCTCCTCCTCGTATACAACCGGCATAAGCAGCTCACGGATCTTTTCCACGGCCAGTCTGCATTCACGGGTATTGTAATGGTACACTGGCTCATCCTTGTGGCGGTGCCATTTAATCCCCTTGTGCTGCTCGGTAATCTGATCTGTTGCAAAATCATTCCAGATAAAGAAATACGGTATGATCTGAATCGGTGCGTCCTTAAGCCGGGTGAGATATTCGTTTGCACGCCTTCGTCTTTCCCGCCAGTATGGAGTGTCTTCAAAATCAGGGTTGTGCCGGTCGTAGATTTCAAAAACCGGAGGAAACATTGCCGCGCCTGTTATTTGGGTGCCGCTGATTGCTTCCAGGTAATTTTCCAGGGCCTGGCAGGGAAAAGAATCCTGAATGCCGCAGTGCACGTGCGAATCAATAATGGTTTTCTTTTGTTCCATGAGCTTTCTTTCAGGTTTTTCCCCCACTCCACATCAGCCTTGCCTTTAAAACACTGAAATAGTTCTGTTCGTTCAGGCAGGCCATCTTTAGAGGGGTGTTGCTTTTTTTTATGGAAATACGGTCAGAGGAGTAGACATCAAGTCCTTCCTGACCGTCAAAAGTAAGGAAAATATCAGTGGGATTTCCTTTGATTCTGATTTCAATGGTTACGGAATCCGGCAAAATCAGTGGTCTGTTCGTCAGTGTGAACGGGCATATGGGAGTAAGAATAATTCCGGGTACAGCAGGGTGTATGACAGGGCCGCCTGCAGCAAGAGAGTATGCCGTGGAGCCTGTCGGAGTTCCGACGATAAGGCCGTCGGCTTTGTAAGTGGTAAGGTAATACTGATCAATATACACGTCACAGTAGGCGAGCCTGGAAAGTGCTGATTTGTTTATGACGGCATCATTGAGAACCTCCACACAAGCACGGGTATCCCCGTTTTTTTTAACAGTAACTTCAAGCCTGGCCCTGTTTTCAGTTGAGTATCTCCCTTCAAGGAGAGCATCAACAGCAGG
>JAWLES010000084.1:8164-10485 GCA_041685935.1 Desulfobacteraceae bacterium
TTTGAGAAAAACTCTGAAAACAAATTTTTGTTTTTATTTTCCCTCCGGATGTTTCATGTGAAACATCCGGAGGGAAAAATGGTTGCTTGTATCAAAAAAAACCCGCGTGTATAATGAGCGCTAACTGTTAAGGTTCGCAAGAAGGGGAAATTGTAAGCTGAGGGCGGGGAAGTGGAAATTCGAACGGAAAAAAGCGGGTGAGGGGTATGACAGGATATATTCAGGTTTATACAGGTAATGGAAAAGGAAAAACCACCGCAGCACTGGGGCTTGCCATGAGGGCGGCAGGAGCCGGCCTCACCGTAATGATCGGGCAGTTTCTCAAGCATGGCGAGTATTCTGAGATTAATGCTCTAAAGGCGTTCAAGGATCTGATCACTGTAGAACAGTACGGATGCGGGAAATTTGTCAGGGGCGCTCCATCAAAAGAAGAAAAAGAGTCTGCCTTGCGGGGGCTGGAAAGGCTTAGGGAGAATATTAAAAAAAATACCTATGATATGATTATAGTGGAAGAAGGGAATGTGGCTGTTACGTGTGGTTTGATAACGGAAAATGATCTTCTGGAGTTGATGGATATGAAGCAGGAAAACATGGAGCTTGTGGTTACCGGAAGGGGGGCTACGCAAAACATAATAGAAAGAGCGGACCTTGTGACCGAGATGGTGGAGATCAAGCATTATTTTAAATCGGGGGTTGCAGCCAGAAAGGGAGTGGAAAAGTGATAAAATCCAGCCACGTGGCTGTCTTTGGAACCGGGTCGGATGTGGGGAAAAGTGTTGTTGCAACTGCGCTGTGCCGGTCTTTTGCAGACCGGAAAATAAGGGTAGCTCCTTTTAAGGCTCAGAATATGTCGAACAATTCAGGGATTACGCCTGAAGGGCATGAAATCGGCAGGGCTCAGATAGTCCAGGCGGAGGCGGCGCGCTTGCAGCCCCATACGGATATGAACCCGATACTGCTGAAGCCCACAGGAGACAGGACATCCCAGGTTGTGATGAACGGACTGGTTCATGATGATTTATCCGCAATGGCGTATCACGGCAAAAAAGAGTATTTTTTTGAGCAGGCTTGCGCAGCATTTGACAGGCTGGCTGAAAAGCACGGAACCATCGTAATTGAAGGGGCGGGATCATGTGCGGAAGTCAACCTTATGGATTCGGACATTGTAAATTTCCGTATGGCGGAATACGCAAAGGCGGACGTTGTGCTAGTGGCCGACATACACAAGGGGGGCGTTTTCGGGCAGATTGTAGGCACAATTGAGTGCCTTCCCACGGTCTACAGAGAAATGGTAAAGGGATTTATCATCAACCGGTTCAGGGGGGACCCGGAATTGTTTTCCGAAGGTGTGGAATGGATAGAACGCAAGACAGGTAAACCGGTTTACGGGGTTTTACCGTGGTATACAGGTTTCAGGGTGGATGCGGAGGATTCGGTGGAGATAGAAAACTGCTTTTCCGGTGGAAAAACCGTCGGAACTCTTCCTGCAGTGGCGGTTATCAGGCTTCCCCATATTTCAAATTTTACCGACGTTCATGCCCTGTCCGAAGTAAAAGGAATGCAGGCGGAGTTTGTGGACCGGTCATGTGATCTGTCCGTGTTCAGGGCTGTAATTATTCCGGGGTCCAAGAGCACAAGATCTGATTTGGAATGGCTTAAAAATACGGGACTTGCCGAGTCAATAAAGCGGTTTGCAGCTTCGGGCGGCCATGTTCTCGGAATATGCGGGGGATACCAGATGCTGGGAAGGTGTATATTCGATCCGGAAGGAGTGGAGGGAGAGGCCGGAACCAGCAGGGGACTTGGGCTTTTGAATATCGAGACAAAAATGAAGCCGGAAAAGACGACAACCTTGAGCTCTTTTTCATGGAACGGTGTTTCAGGGGAGGGATATGAAATTCATATGGGAGAAACCCGATGCGGGGAACCGACCCCGTTTCTTATGGTTCATCAGCCGGACGGCGCCGGATCAGAGAGAGGTGACGGCTGCGTCTCTGCGGACGGCAGAGTGGCTGGAACGTATATACACGGTTTGTTTGATACCCCGGCGATTCTTGAAAAATGGCTTGCAGGAATCGGAATTGACAACGTGGAGATACCTGCAAAAGATGCCGGGAGTAAAAAGGATGACAACTATATTCAGCTAAAAAAGCATTTTGAATCGAACGTGGACATGAAAAAGCTGTTAAGCAGCTCCTGAATAGTTTCGGAAGACCTTGCATACGGAATACTCCATGAAAAAAACTGAACACTTTACAGAAAGGTTTGAAAATTGACACCGGTCCAGGAAAACATACCATCGGTTGCGGACCTTGCATTCA
>JAWLES010000085.1:0-6221 GCA_041685935.1 Desulfobacteraceae bacterium
ATGGGGTGCGGAAAGTGCGTTATATGCTATTCATCTTTTTAATTATGATAGATTTAAAGCTGATATGAAATCAGTAAGCTGCACCGAAATGGAGAGAACTTCATGAAAAAAAAGCTCACACTTAAATTGCTCATTCCTTTGGCGCTTTTAGTAGCTCTGGGGCTTATGGCATCTGCAACGGTAGCATATTTAATTTCAAAAAAAGCGCTTGAAAATGCAGTCACGGATCAGATTGTTCAACTGTCTGACACAATGGCATCCAAAATAAATACGTGGATGGCCCGAAATCAAATCGACCTTGAAAACTGGTCTAACATGGATACGGTAACCAAGTCTCTCGGATCTTCAGAGCCTGAAAAGTTCAGGGATGCAGCAAATTCAAGGATGAAAGACTATATTGAAAGCTATCAGCTATTCAGTGGAATGCGGATAACAAATGATCAAGGAATGGTTGTTGCTTCTTCGCATATTAAAAACATCGGCAATGTTGATGTATCTGAACGTGAATATTTCCAGAAGTCAATGAACGGTGATCTCTATATTTCCAATCCACTTGTAAGTAAAACCAGCGGGAAACCGATCCTCGTTATGTCTGCTCCGGTTAAATTTGCAGGAGATATAAAAGGTATCATCTATGCTGTTGTGGATTTGGGAACCTTCACCGAAAAGTATATAGATCCCGTAAAGGTCGGGGAAACCGGTTATGTTTTCATGATCAATAAAGACGGAAAAGTACTGGCTTATCCTCCGGATAAAAAACAGATCATGAAACTTGATATGAGTGAATTTGATTTCGGCAGGAAATTCATGAATATCAAAAACGGTGTGGTTGACTATGAGTTCCAGGGTATAAAAAGAATCGGCGGAATCAAAGAAGTTCCGTTAACAGAATGGACAGTTGTAGCCACTGCTCCATTCTCGGAAATATTTAAAGCCGCTGGAAATGTCAGAAACGTATTAATTTTCATCGGTGTTTTGACCACCGCCATTTTGATTGTTGGAATAATATTACTCGTTTCGTTCTTTGTCACCAAACCTCTGAATAAGGTTGTAATTGGATTAAAGGAGATTGCAGAAGGAGAGGGAGATCTAACCAACCGCCTGCCGGTTACCACTGAGGATGAGGTCGGTAATCTTGCAGCAAGTTTTAATGCTTTCATAGAAAAGCTGCATCAAATGATAACGGATGTTTCCCAGGGTGTTGAAACGCTTTCTTCCTCATCAACTGAAATGACATCCATTGCGGAGAATATGTCCAAAAGTTCCGCAAAGACCTCTGATAAGGCAAATACTGTAGCTGCGGCATCCGAAGAGATGACAGCCAACATGAATTCCGTGGCCGCATCGATGGAACAGTCCAGTCTGAATATCAATACAGTTGCGAACTCAGCTGAAGAAATGAATTCCACTATCAATGAAATTGCTCAAAACGCTGAAAACGCAAGAAAAATAACCGTTAATGCCGTATCAAAGACTAATGAATCAACTCAGATGATGGATGAATTGAGCAACGCTGCCAAAGCGATTGGAGAGGTAGTCGAAACCATCACGGATATTTCTGAACAGGTAAACTTACTTTCCTTAAATGCCACCATTGAGGCGGCGAGGGCCGGAGAAGCGGGAAAAGGATTTGCAGTTGTTGCAAATGAAATCAAGGATCTGGCCAAACAGACTTCTGATGCCTCAATGGATATTAAAGAAAAGATTAAAGGTATACAAGATAGTTCAAAAATTTCTCTATCAAGCATAGAAGAAATATCCAAAGTAATTTCTGATGTTAATGATATGGTTTCCGCTATTGCTACGGCAGTTGAAGAGCAATCTTCAGCAACAGGCGACATTGCTGAAAATATGTCCCAAGCGTCCAGTGGTATTGAAGAAGTAAATTCCAACGTAAACCAGAGCTCCACGGTTGCCACGGAAATTTCCAAGGACATCAGCGAGGTTAACCAATCCTCCATGGAGATAGCTGAAAGGAGCGATCAGGTGAAAATGAGTGCTGAAAACTTATCAAAACTCGCATCCAGCCTTGATGAGATGGTAAGTCGATTTAAAATCTGACATAGGGATCAACTTATTTAAAAAAAGTTTTCACACCAGTCTTCTGAGACTCAAAGCCTCTTTGTTTTCAGGATCTTTCCGCAGGATACGGGTAAGATATTCATCCGCCTCAAATACCTGCTCCTTTTCAAGCAAGATCCTGGCAATTTCAAGTTTGGGCTGGATACGGTGACCCTGGTATTTTTCAACGATCCTGAAATATTCAAGCGCTTTATCTTCATCAGACAGTTCCCTGTATACATATCCAGCCTTCATGATCAGATCATATTTGGAAGGAAACTCCTTGAGCATGCTTTCCAGTATATCTTTTGCATACTCAAACTCCCTGTTTTCAATGCAAAGCTCAACCACCCTCTCCTTTGCAGGCATGCTTCGTTCAGACCTTGATATAATTTTTGAAAACAGCTTTATCGCAGGTGTTCTGTGGCCCTTTTTGAGGAGTTTTTCACCGAGGGTGATCGATTTTTCCAGGTATTTGCCTGTCAAGGACAACACGTCAAGATGATAACGTGCAGCTTTAGTGAGTTCTCCTTTTGAATGATACATTTCTCCCAGGATATATCTGGCTTCGGCATCCTGTGGATTAACAGAGACCGCTTTCCTGAAACACTCTTCAGCCTCCCTCTCATCTTTCGACTTGACATAAAGCATACCCAGGGTTCTGAGAAGTCTTGAAGCATTGGGCTTTTCTGCAAGTGCCAGTTTTATATACCGGACAGCCTCCTTAAGTTCCCCGTTTTTTTCCAATTCCTTGGCTTTTCTGAAACAAAGGGTTGCCTCATCCGGGTTGTTTGCCTTTTCAACCACGGAACGGATCTTGCTGTCCAGTGATTCAAGGGTCAGCGGCTTTAAAAGGTATCCATCCACCTGGATCTCAGCCACCTCAAGTACAATATCTTTTTCAGATTCAGCAGTTACCATGATAACCGGCAGGTACTTTAATTCTTCGTCTCTCCGGATATGATCCAGCAGTTCCGAACCGCTCATATGCGGAAGCTTCCAATCGAGTATCAATAAATCAACGCAATTGCTTTTCAATATGGACAAGGCATCTTTGCAGTTTGAAGCAGTTTTCAGATCCTTCCCGAGTTTGAGGTGTTTAAGCATTTTCATGATTGTAAGCCGCATGCTTTTCATGTCATCCACAACCAGTATAGACATGCTTTCAAGTTCGATCATTTTCAGCTTTCTTCACGGAGGATATTACGCCGTGCTCCTTTGTACATATTTTAAATACCATCCTTTTGCAGTCCTCATACCGGTACTGCTGATCCTTCACCTGCCTATTATTGCCCGGCTGAATGCCGCGCAAGGGACAATAATTCCACTGCGCCTCCTGCTGCGAACTTCTGCCCGGTCTTAACCAGCCCGGATTCCTCTACAAGCGAAGCGAGACCGTTAATGGACATAAAGTGTTTATAATTATTAAAGTGCCTGGCCCCGGCCGCTTTTTCCACCATTGGAATCATCAGGGTTGCAAACCTTCCTGCAAGCGTATGCTGAATGCCTGCATTAAAATCTATGAGCAGAACCCCTCCCCCGGGTTTAACCACCCGTTCCATTTCGGAAACAACAGCCTTTCTTGCGGACTGATCCATTTCGTGTAAAACAAACATTCCAGATACCAGGTCGAACATGCTGTTTTCATAAGGCATCTCAGCCGCGTTATGGAACCTGAGGTCCGCATCACTTCCCAGTCTTTTCCCTGCAACTTTCAGCATGGATTTTGAAGTATCCAGGCCGTATAACCGGCAGCCGAACTGCCTGTAAAGATTCAGGTGAATTCCTGTTCCGCAACCGACATCCAGCACTCTGCTTCCTTCCCGTGGAGGAAGCATACGCAGGCCTGCAAGCCGGATTCCCCTGGTAGGCAGTCTCAGCAGGCCATCATAGATGCCTGCGAATCTCTGATACTCATCCCCGGGGGCAGAATTCACAGACTCCTTGATAAAAGCGTTTTCAGGCATCCTGATCCACCATTGAATAAACCGCCACCGGCTCGCTCAGCCCTTTCAAGGTGACAGTGCCAAGATTGAACACGGGCCACATGTCCCGGATCAATTCCATGGTTTTACTGCCGATAAGTATGTTTCCGCCTTTTGCATGATCAGCCAGCCGGGCTGCAAGATTGGTGACTTCCCCTGTGGCCGTATACGTCATCCGTGTTCCGAGAGAACCTTTGAACCGGCTCAGCCCCACAAGAGCGTTGCCTGAATTGATACCCATATTGACATGGACCGGTTCGAAATCCGTTTTAAGATATGAATTGATATTGCGGCTCCGCTCGTATATTTCAAACGCAGCCTTTACCGAATTCACTGCGTTGCTTTTTTCATCAAAATCCTGAAAAATGATCATCAGGCCGTCTCCTGCGGTTTCATTAATCTCCCCGTGGGACCTGTGAATCGGGTCCACAAAACTGGAAAACATCCGCTCGATAACCTCGTTAACCTCTTTGACCGGCCTCCGGGCACTCAGTGTCGTGTATCCCTCTATATCCAGAAACAGTACACTTACGTTTTTATTCTCCTTGACGTGGTTGAACCGCTCTGGATTATTCTGCACGATTGTACGGACCGACTCTGGTACAAACGGGGAAAGCTGTGTCAGCATCCGGCTGATTCTGATCTTCTCCTGGGTAATCTCCCAGTGTTTTTTCGCATTCAGGAGAATGCTGCTGAGGACTTGCGAAAAATCCTTCATCAGGTAAAAATCTTTTCTTTTAAACTTCCTGCCCGGCTGAATAACAACACTTACCACCGCCAGTATTTCATCATCCACAAAAACCGGTACCGATCCTTCTGGTCCAACGATCACAGGGGCCATGTTCTGCCTGTATACCGGTTCGCTTCTATTCTCAACCACTGCTTTCCTTCCCTGGATCGCCTTTTGAATGGCAGGCCGGTTTCTTTTACAGGACCGGCAGTTCACAGGTTGTTCATACAAAGCACACTGAAGTGGACGGGTATACTCATCCGCCTGAGGATCAAGCAGAAGAATGCAGACTTCCATGGAAAAGGGAATGGCCTCTCGAAGCTGTTCCCGCGCCTTTTCCAGTATTTCATTCACCTCCATAAATTTAGTGAGGTTCCTGATCAGTTTCTGCTGGGCTTCAAAGCGTTCCCTGTAATACTTTTTCATTAACCTTCACCTGATCTTATTTTATTGAGCTTTTCAACCAGTTCATCATATTCATCTTCATACTCAAAAAGCTCCTTCATAACCTGCGGCTTTACAGAGTGAGCAGGAAGGCGCCTGCGTGTTTCTTCCATCAGGTCTTCAAGTTCGGTTATCCTTTTTTGAATACGCTCGATCTCATCCTTCATAAGTGAAGTTCCAGTTTAAAACCCATGCTTTTTCCTGATTCTGTCAAACGTCCCGTCCGACCGGATCTCTTTTAAGCCTGCATTCAGTTTCAAAACAAGCTGCTCATGATTTTCAACCGCTTTTGAAATGGGAACATACAGTTGATTGATTCTGTGATCTCCTATTGTTTCCAACTCATTCTTGTGTTCGGGAAAACCGGTACGCAAGAGCTCCAGAACTACATCCCTTGACCCTATAAAAACATCAATTCTGCCCATCAGGGTCTTTCTGATGTTCTGTTCCATGCCGGTCACTTCCTCCTTGAGGAGATAATCGGCAGAGTCAAACTCCTCTGAATACCTGTAACCCCTGATCACGCCGATTCTGTACCCGGACAGGTCCTCTAGCCCGCTGCACCTTATCTGCCGATCCTTTTTTGCAAAAAATACCATCCTGGTTTCAAAAACCGGGTCCGAATATACAAAATATTTTTCCCTGCTTTTCTTGTAAAACGCGCCCAGCAGACCGTCACTCTCTCCCCTCCTGGAAGACTCCATGGCTCTTTTCCAGGGCACAAACCGCACTTCAAGACGATACCCTGCCCTGTAGAACGATTGTTCAACTACTTCGCTGACAAATCCGCCGTTTAAAAGCCCGGGCCCGTAATAAGGCGGCCATGGGTCCGCTGCAAGAACAATGGTATTTTCCCGTGCGTATACCCGGTTTTCAATGCAGCAGAATGCAATAGCACACGTGCAGATAATTGCGGAGAAAAACAGTAATAATTTTCCCGTTGCCATGTTATCTCTTTTCCGGTTTTCGTGCATATACAAACCGTATTGTAAACGCCGGGG
>JAWLES010000085.1:6321-10471 GCA_041685935.1 Desulfobacteraceae bacterium
AACAGAAAACACTTTTGATGAAGGAAAAAAGATGATGACCGAATCAACCGCCAAAAAACTCCCGCTTCTTGACAGATTTTTAACCCTCTGGATTTTTCTGGCCATGGCAACGGGCGTCTCAGCCGGTTATTTCTATCCCGGCATGATCAACGCCCTGGATCATGTGACCGTGGGCACCACCAACATTCCGATAGCAGTCGGCCTGATACTCATGATGTATCCGCCCCTTGCCAAGGTCCGTTATGAAAAGCTCGGCATGGTTTTTAAGGATTACAAAATCCTTTCGCTGTCACTGGTTCAGAACTGGGTGATCGGCCCCATACTCATGTTTCTTCTGGCAATTTCGTTTCTGTCCGGCCACCACGAGTACATGGTCGGCCTTATCATGATCGGCCTTGCAAGATGCATTGCCATGGTGCTGGTCTGGAACGATCTTGCCAGGGGAGATGCTGAATACTGCGCAGGACTGGTTGCATTCAATTCAGTATTTCAGGTTCTGTTTTTTTCCGTTTACGCCTGGTTTTTTATCACAATACTGCCCGGCTGGTTCGGGCTTGAAGGCTCTGCCGTGGATGTCACCATCAGCCAGATCGCCAAAAGCGTGTTCATCTATCTGGGAATCCCGTTTATCGCAGGGATTATCTCGCGTATAATAGGCCTTAAAACCAAAGGCGAAAAATGGTACATGGAAAAATTCATTCCCAAGATCAGCCCGATAACCCTGATCGCCCTTCTTTTTACCATCGTGGTAATGTTTTCGCTCAAGGGAGAATACATTGTAAAGCTTCCCCTTGATGTATTGCGTATCGCAGTTCCGCTATGCATCTACTTTGTGGTGATGTTTCTGATCACCTTTTTCATGTCCATGAAATTCAAGGCCACTTATGAACAAACCACCACCCTTTCATTCACCGCCGCTTCAAACAACTTCGAGCTTGCAATAGCCGTGGCTGTAGCAGTATTCGGCATTGAGTCCGGTGTGGCGTTCGCCGCGGTCATAGGGCCGCTGGTGGAGGTGCCTGTATTGATATCACTAGTCAATGTGTCCTTGTGGCTGAAACGCAAATACTTTCCTTATGCCGTGGAAACCCCGGCCGGGGTATGCCATGTGACATGCAGGGACTGAAATGCTCAAAAAAGGAGAATTAATGGAGCTCAAACCCAATAACCTGATAAAGGCTGTGCAGGAGACGGTATTCATCATAATGGTTGCATGTGTCCTGGCTGTCTGTTCAAATTTTTTGCGAAACAACGGAATCCCGTTTATGCAGGACTGGTCTGCCAAAAACCGGTTGCCTGATGAATCAGGGCAAAACCGGATAATCAGCCTGGAAGGTGCAATCCGAATGTATGAACAGAGAGATGCAGTATTCGTGGATGCAAGATCCGAGCATCAGTTCAATAAAGGTCATATAAAGGATGCCTTGAGCCTGCCTTGGCACCAGGTGGATGAGCGGTTCATGGAAATAGCAGACAGGCTGGAGAACAGAAAAGCCGTCATTACCTACTGCGACGGCGAGAGCTGCAGCCTTAGCCACGATCTTGCGCAATTCCTTGAAGAGATGGGCTTTGAAAATGTTTACGTGCTGGTAAACGGCTGGACCTTGTGGCGCAAGGCAGGGCTTCCGACACAAAAAGAGGAGCGGAGCAATGAATATGAGTAAGCTGTCTTTTGACAAAACCGGATTTCTGATAGCAAGGATTTTGATGGGAGGAGTGTTTGTGTATGCAAGCTACGACAAAATCCTCCACCCCCGGGCCTTTGCAGAAGCAGTGTACAACTACCAGATCCTGCCGGATGCAATGATAAATGCAACAGCACTGGCACTTCCGTGGATTGAACTGATAGCCGGAGCATGTCTTATTGCAGGGGTATGGCTGCCCGGTGCCTCCCTGGTCACCACTTTGCTCATGGCATCTTTTGCAGGAGCTCTGGTATTCAACCAGATAAGGGGCCTGGACGTACATTGCGGGTGTTTCAGTACGCAGACAACCCATGGGGAGCCTTCCGGCATTTGGACACTTGTACGTGACATCTGTTTTCTTGCATTGTGCTTGTACCTGCTTGTACGCACTGTTTTTTCCCAAAACCCGATCCAGCGAATAAAGAGCTGAACCGTTTCATAAAGATGTAAAGGAGAACTCTGATGAATATCAAAGAACGCTATAAACTGCTGTTGCTCGTTATATTTTTCCTGGTGGCCTATTACGTACCCTGGCATCACGAACTCATCAGACAGGCAGGATTGGAAGCATTTATGATGCTCCGGGAATATGCCCGGGACCATGTGCTGACCTGCCTGATCCCTGCGTTTTTTATAGCCGGCGCCATAGCCGTGTTTGTATCCCAGGCTTCGGTGATCAAATACTTCGGTGCACAGGCCAACAAACTGCTGTCCTATTCCGTGGCTTCGGTTTCAGGAACCATCCTGGCTGTTTGCTCCTGCACGGTACTCCCGCTCTTTGCCGGGATTTACTCCCGCGGTGCCGGAATAGGTCCGGCCACAGCATTCCTTTATTCCGGACCCGCCATCAATGTTCTGGCCATCGTATTCACCGCCAGGGTCCTGGGCTGGCAGCTCGGACTGGCAAGGGCAATAGGCGCGATTTTTTTTGCAGCCGTTGTGGGGCTTTCCATGCACTTCATCTTCCGCAAGGAGGATGAACAAAGAGCAGCCGGAGCCATGCACCTTCCGGAAGAAGAAGACACGGGCCGTTCCCTTGCCCAGGAGGCCATGTTCATGCTGGTGATGGTTTTGATTCTTATATTCGCCGCCTTTGCAAAACCTTCAGGGGATGCCGCCCTGATCTGGAGAACCATATTTCAGGCCAAATGGATCGTTACCGCAGTCCTCCTGGCAATCCTCGCATTTATTCTCAAATCCTGGTTTAAACGGGATGAACTCGGAGAATGGGTTGAGTCCACCTGGGGATTCATGAAACAGATTTTCCCCCTGCTGTTTGCAGGTGTTATTTTTGCCGGATTTTTCCTTGGCCGCCCGGGTCATCCCGCACTGATCCCGGAACGGTTCGTTGCCGAGCTGGTCGGGGGCAACTCACTTTGGGCAAACCTTTTTGCGGCACTTGCCTCGGCGCTGATGTACTTTGCCACACTTACTGAAGTACCGATTCTCCAAGGGCTTATAGGCTCCGGCATGGGGGATGGCCCGGCACTGACAATGCTTCTGGCGGGACCTGCTCTTTCACTGCCCAATCTGGTTGTTATCGGCAGCGTCATGGGCTGGAAAAAAACCGGGACTTTTGCAGGCATCATAGTTGTATTGTCCACCATCGTGGGCATGACCTACGGCGCAATCGTCACATGACCCCCGACCTAGGGATGATATATTTTTCCGGGCCGGCCGGCGCCGGCCGGCTGCCTGGCCTGAAGATATGTCCTCACCGCCTGATGAGATTACTTAAACCTCCCTTACAGGCGGTGAGGAAAAGGTATTTATTCCATTTTATAGGAAAAGCTCTTTGTCAGCTTTTTGTTTTCAGCCAGAACTTTTACTTTAATGGCATAATCTCCTTTTTGGTCAAGGCTGATATCCGCACCGAAACCCCCTGTCATAGCCATGGCCATTTTTTTCTGTAAAGTTCCATCGGGATTCTCTATCAAATAACCCGCGGCTGCATCTGAAACAGCAGTGCCCTCCGGGTTTGTCACATACACCATTAAATGATGTGTATCCTCCATTTCCGGGGCGTTTTCCATGTCCTTGATCTTTTCTTTCATGTCGATCAACCTGAATTCCAGGTGATACCCGTCTACATCAGCTTCATGAATTTTCTTTCCGGCATGGCCGGATTTGTCCATATCATGTTTTGCCATTCCGTCATGTGAGGTATCTGATGCAGCTGCGGGGATACTCATCAGAGCAAATAAAGCTATTGCCCCTACCAGGGTTTGAACATTCTTTTTGTGCATAATAATCTCTCCTTTTTTGTTCGGTTGTAAAACATAGAAACAAGTTGCGTGCCATAATATATAAAAATGGAAAATTTTTTATTCCCGCTCTCCGCAAGCTTTCGGAATATAAATACAGAGGTAATTATTCAGCAAAAAAAATGCACTTGATGTCATTTTTTACTTGACAAGGGTTTTCACGAAAAAATTTGATTTTTCAGGTCGACTTCAAAAACCTGT
>JAWLES010000086.1:0-10448 GCA_041685935.1 Desulfobacteraceae bacterium
ATTTCCAGCACGGGTTCCTCTTTGAAGAAAATCCGGCCCTCGGGCATGGCGAACACATCCCCGGTGAACCGGAGCGATGAAAGATAATGGAGAAAGTCCGCCCGGAACAGGCCCGTGGAGTCCAGGTATTCAAGGTCGGTCTGTGAAAAGGTAAGGTTCTCAAGATAGTTAAGTACATCCTCAAGGCCTGCGTTGACGAAATATCCCCGGTTGGGCGGGTAATCTCGAATGAAAAGGCTGAAAACCGCATCAGACCCCATCCCTTCAAAATAGTAGGACTGGGCCATGGTCAATTCGTACAGATCCGTTATGAGGTATTTATCAGCAACGCTCAGTGTCATATCCGACTTCCTTTTATTTGTATCCGGTCTCATTCCGTAAGGTTCTCCTGGTTCAGGCGGGCTTTGCCGGTTGAAAAGGTATGAAAATCATATTATAGTATATCCTGTAAATAAAAATAAAGCATAAAAGGAACATCGTCAAATTTCTCCTTTAGAGCTGCACGAAGGTTGTCAACGCCTTTACATTATAAAAGGGGGTGCACATTAAACCGATCCGGGTTTTTCTTGCTGCGGCAATAACAGGGACAGTCTTTTTTACAGCCGGTGCATGGGGCGGATCCGGCGCCCAGCCGGCCGGAAAAACGGGGGATACCATGATAGACCAAACAATGGATGACAGGGGACTGAAATATGCCACTTTTGCAGGTGGGTGTTTCTGGTGTGTGGAATCGGACCTGGAAAAGGTAGACGGGGTAAAAGAGGTGATTTCCGGGTATACCGCCGGAGACACGGAAAATCCCACCTATGAGGAAGTATCTTCGGGAAAAACCGGGCATGCAGAGGCGGTCCTGGTGGTATACGACCCGGAAACGGTCACGTATAAAGAACTTCTTGATGTGTTTTTCCGACACATCGACCCGACTGACCCGGGCGGCCAGTTTGTGGACCGGGGAAATCAGTACAGAAGCGAAATATTCTACCATGACGAAGAGCAGAGGCGGGCGGCAGAACATGCCATACAGGAGCTTGAGGCAAGCGGCGTATTTGACGACTCCATTGTCACACCCGTCACAAAGGCCGGAAAATTTTACAGGGCGGAAGAGTACCACCAGGATTACCATAAAACCCATCCCTACCGGTACAAATTATACCGGTGGAATTCAGGGCGGGACCAGTTCCTTGAAAAGATCTGGGAAAACCGGAAAATCGAAGAGAACGGCAGTGAAGCAAAAGAAAGAAGTTTTTCCAGACCCTCTGATTCACAGCTCAAGCAAAAACTCACCGATCTTCAGTACCGGGTGACACAGGAAGATGCCACCGAACCTCCCTTTGACAATGCCTTCTGGGATAACAAAAAGGCGGGGATCTATGTGGATATAGTATCCGGAGAACCGCTTTTCAGCTCCCTTGACAAGTTTGAATCCGGAACGGGCTGGCCGAGCTTCACCAGGCCCCTGGAGCCTTCCAGGGTGGTGGAAAAGAAGGACACGAGTCTGTTCACTGTAAGAACTGAAGTCAAAAGCCGCCTGGGGGACTCGCATCTGGGACATGTGTTTAACGACGGGCCCGGCCCCACTGGCAAAAGATACTGCATCAACTCGGCTGCTTTAAGATTTATTCCCGCCTCTGATCTTGAGAAGGAGGGGTATGGGCGGTACCTTGAGCTTTTCACGGCAAAAAAAGATTGACAAGTACGCTGTAAAACAGGTTCTCCCGGATCGCCTGCGTGGTGTTGATGACGCCGCCGGCGGACGGCAGCTCAGGCCCGTGGATGCCCCTTACACCCCTGCAGAGGATTTCGGCGGCAAGTTTGCCCGGGGAGAAAATATGATCGGCCGGAAACTGTCGATCTTTTTCTGCCAGGTTTTATGCAACCCCTGAACAGTGGTTTTAAATCCGGGTACGTTTCCGGTGTAAGGTCAACGGAGGTTTAAGCTGTTGTACCTACATTGGGCAAAAAATGTTTCTTGACTTTGGGGTCCACTGTAGTCAAAATATTAAACGGGATGTGATAATGTACCGAAATTAAGTATGAAAAGTGTACCATCTCTGCCGCTGAAGGTAATATCGTAATCAGGTATACAGCAGTTACCCTTGTTCCTCCCGCATCCGCAATCTGAAGCGGGAATTGTTATTTTGTCAAGTGAAATATACAATTACGGGATTGATTAAACAGGAGGGCTTCATGGCACGATTAAATCAAATGCCGGAACCGATGCGAACCCACATTGCGGATTTGCCATGCCCCCAATTTGATAAAACCCCTTGGGCGGCAGGCACGGCACTTGGAGAACAAAGGGTTGCCATTCTCTCCACTGCCGGGCTTCACAAAAGAAGTGACCGTCCGTTTCAGGGCTTAGAAGGGGATTATCGTATTATTCCCGGCAGTACTATGGCAAATGAACTGGTGATGACCCATGTCTCCACCAATTTCGACCGGACCGGCTTTCAGCGGGACTGGAATGTGGTCTTCCCTTTGGATCGACTCAGGGAGCTTGCGGACGAAGGAATTATCAGGAGTGTGGCAGACTATCATTATTCGTTTATGGGTGCAGCTGACCCCTCCTTAATGGCTTCCCATGCGGAAAACCTGGCACAACTTTTGAAAGGAGACGGAGTGAACGCTGCACTTCTGGTTCCTGTCTGACCGTTTTGCACGCGCGCCGTGGGTGCGCTGGCGCACTATCTCGAACAGGAATCCGTCCCTACCACGCAAATCAGCCTGATTTACGAACATACCGAAAAAATACGCCCTCCCCGTGCGCTGTGGGTGCCGTTCGAGCTGGGGAGGCCGTTGGGAGTTCCGGATAATGCGGAATTCCAGAAAAAAGTGCTCCGGTCTGTCCTGGCTCTCCTGGAAGCTGAACAGGGACCGGTATTGGAGGCTTTTGAAGAAGATGCCCCGGTATCCGGCAGCGAAGAAGCCGCACGTGAAGATGGGTGGGCCTGCCCTGTGAATTTCTCACCTCCCCGAAAGGAGGAGACAGACCTGGAAAAACTGGTATCCGCATTCAAACGTGAAATGGCCCTGCTCATGCCGTGGTACGATCAGGGCATGGCAAGGCGAGGCCGTACCGCCATGGCGGATTTCGACCCGGAAACCGCCGCAGAAGTCCTTTCCAACTATTTGCTGGGCGAACATGTGGCAATTCCGCAAAAAGATTTATCACTGGCTGTGGCCCTCAGGCTGGCAGCCCAGGATCTTAAGAGTTTTTATTTTGAGGCGGCAATTTCCAGGCCCGATTCCCGTGCACCGGACAGCGGGGAGTTCGCTGATTGGTACTGGAACCTGACAGCAGCGGGTGATGTTCTAAGAGAGATACGGAAAAAATGTACAGGTGAGCAGGATGAGGAACTCCAGCTTTTCGGGAAAATGTTTCTTGTTCCGGCTGGGCGGAATGCCTGAAGTAAGGAAATACGGAAAATGAACAGCAGAGAAACAGAAGATAACGGCGAATCAGCAGGCTTTCCCCTCCAGATCATTCTTGATGTCTCACCGGTGGGCATCACGGTTTTTGATCAAGATGCCCGTGTACTTTACGCAAACGCTCTGGCAGAGAGGTTATTCAACCGGAAGGTCTCTTCAGGCCCCCCGGTCCCGTGCAGTGACTTCATCGGCTGCGGCAGGGTTGATGCGGCTTGGAAAGGATGCAGCCATACCCGGCATTGTCAGGATTGTCAGATTTTTAAGGCCATTAGCGGTATATGCGCCCCTGAATCCGGCCAATCACTGATAGAAGCAGAAGCGTTCCTGGATAGAAAGCCGGGCCTTGCAGATCTGTGGATAAAATACAGGGTTGTCCCGGCATTGATAGACAGCCGCAAGGTTGCAGTAATGGCCATTGAGGACATTACAGAAGCCAAAGCCAACGAGCGGGAACTAAACAGTGCATTGACGGAATTATCAATAATCCATGACCATGCCCCCATTGCTATGATACTGCTGGACCGGGATCGGCGTGTGCACAAAGCCAACGGTTTTGCTGCAAAATTCGCAGACCGGCGAACCGAAGATATGATCGGATTGAAGGGCGGAGAAGCGCTGCGCTGTCTCCATCACCTGGATGACCCGCAAGGGTGCGGATTCGGAAAGGTATGTGCGGAGTGCCGTGTCAGGCAGGCTGTTTTGGATACCTTTGACACCGGGACCAGCCGTGAGGAGGTTGAGGCCTGGCTCCCATTTCCCGGGAACGGGTCCACAGAGGAGCGCTGCCTGCTCATTTCCACCGCTTTTTTAAAAATCGGCGGCACGGAAAGGGTTCTTGTATGCGCCCAGGATATTACCGACCGCAAACGCGTGCAGCAAGCACTGCAGCAAAGCGAAAAACAATACCGGTCCCTTTTTAACAGCATCCGGGACGCAATACTTGTTGCAGACACCAATCGGAGAATTATCGGATACAACCAGGCCTTCATCGATCTTTTCGGTTATCCCTCCGAGGAAATACTCGGAAAGAACACACGGGTCATATATGGAAACAAAGAGGAATATGACCGGATGGCTGAAGCGATTCAGGATCACATTGGCGATCCCTCATTTTTGCATACCATTGAGTACAAGAAAAAAGACGGTTCGGTATTCCCGGGAGAAACCAGCGTGTTCTACCTTCTCGACGATGAGGGGAACATCTCCGGATTTATCGGACTGATACGCGACATCAGCGAACGGGTACGGGCGGAAGAAGCCATGAGACTCAGAACCAGGGCCATTGAATCCGCCATTGACGGCATTGCTATTCTCGACGAAAAGGAAACCTATGTTTACCTCAACTTGTCCCATGCCCAATTGTATGGATATGACCGGCCGGAAGAGCTTATAGGTAAATCCTGGCGGGTGCTTTACAACGAAAACGAACTGAAACGTTTTGACCGGGAAATCATGCCTGATTTCAGGAAACAGGGGTTCTGGCGGGGGGAAGCCACCGGCTTGAAAAAAGACGGCACTGTTTTTCCCCAGGAAATTTCTCTAACTTCTCTTCCGGACAACGGTCTTATTTGCGTGGTTCGTGACATTTCCGATCGAATCCACGCCCTGAACAGGCAAAAAGACCTGGAGGCCCAGCTGAACCAGTCCCAGAAGATGGAGTCGGTGGGCAGGCTTGCCGGCGGGGTGGCCCATGACTACAACAACATGCTCAATGTCATCATAGGTTACACTGAAATGGCACTTGATAAGACCGGGCCGGACGACCCCCTGTACGGAGATCTGGCGGAAGTCCTCAGCGCGGCCCGGCGATCCGCGGATATCACCCGCCAGTTACTGGGATTCGCCAGGCGGCAGACCACCGATCCCAAGGTGATGGACTTGAACGATACAGTGGGCGGGACACTCAAGATGCTGCGAAGGCTTATCGGCGAGGATATTGATCTGTCATGGCAGCCGGGACCAGGTGACATGTCAGTGTTCATGGATCCATCACAGGTTGACCAGATCCTGGCCAACCTGTGCGTCAATGCCAGGGACGCCATTGACGGGGTGGGCAAAGTTACCATTGAAACCGGCCATGTCCGTTTTGACGGGGAATACTGCTTGGATCATGCCGGTTTTATTCCTGGTGATTTTATCATGCTGGCCGTGAGTGACGACGGGTGCGGAATGGACAAGACTACTGTGGAAAATGTGTTCGAGCCGTTTTTTACCACCAAGGGCGTGGGGAAAGGAACCGGGCTCGGGCTGTCCACGGTGTACGGCATCGTCAAGCAAAACAACGGTTTTATCAATGTATACAGTGAACCTGAAAAAGGCACGGCTATCAAAATTTATCTGCCGCCTCAAAGCAGGGAGCAAGGGCCGGAAAAAGCTAAGGAAACCAGGGAAACTCCGGTGGGAAAGGGAGAAACCGTTTTGATTGTTGAAGATGAGCCATCCATTTTGACGCTGGTGCAAAGGTTTTTAAAGCGGCTGGAATACAATGTGCTGACTGCATCCACCCCGAAAAATGCTGCTGCAGTTGCCGAAGAACACGACGGCCGGATCGATCTGCTTATCACTGACGTGGTGATGCCGGGGATGAACGGCCGCGAGCTGGCTGAAAACCTGCGAACCCGTTATCCGAGAATCAAGGTACTGTTCATGTCAGGTTATTCAGCCAATGCCATCGCACATCACGGCGTATTGGACCCGGGGGTGAACTTTATTCAAAAACCGTTCACCAACCAGGACCTTGCGGTAAAAGTAAAAGAGGCTTTGAAAGAATGTTGACACCACGCCCGGCCCGGTGGCGGCCTGAATTAAGAAAGGCTGCGGGAAACAGCCTGTTGTGCCAGAGACGGCCTGCCAATTTCTGTTAAGTTGTTCAGGAAGAGTGTTCCTCCTCCACTATTGACTGGTAGAGCACATAGTACTTGTTTATATTGCTGACGTATTTCACGGTTTCCTGTCCGATGATGCGCAATGCAGCTATTTCGGTATTCCTGAACCACTTGTTTCTGTCCAGCCCCATTTTTTCTGCCATGGCCCTTACCCTGCGGATTTTGGCAGGGCCTGCGTTATAGGCTGCAAGGGTCATCCTGATACGATCCTGGGGCCTCATGTCCTCTTTGCTGTAGTAGTGATCCCTTAGAAAGGCAAGGTATTTTACCCCGGCATGAATATTGTTTTCGATATTCCGGATGTTCGGGATGCCGATTTTTTTATCTCTTGCAGTTGAAGGAAGCACCTGCATAAGTCCCACAGCTCCGGCCCCGCTTTTTTTGGAGTGGTCCAGGCCGGATTCCTGGAATGCCACAGCCAGAATAAAAAGCCAGTCAAAATCATACTGCCGGGCATATTTTTGGATCACGGATTTGTATTGTTTCAGTTTTTCCCAGTTTTCCGGGTTTGTCGGATCTTTAAGCTTTTCACCATGTTTGAAATATCTTTGAAAATAGATATTTCCCAGCATTGTTCCCCTTTTATGGTTTTTTAAAAACCGGTTCAGACTTTTTTTGAGTTCCGGGTTTTGTTTTCGTACCATCCACGCAATTTCGGCACCGTCTCTGAGAATGAGCTTTTCATGGACTTTTATGTTTTCAAGAACCCCGGACCAGACTTTTGCAATATGCGAGTCTGCTACTGTTATATCCAGAGCTCCGCTGTCAACCATTTCAAGCAGGCTTTCAGTTTCGAGCTCCTCGCTGAGGAGTTTGATTTTAACCGGTTTTATGCCTTGTTTTTCCAATTCCCGGTTAAGGCGCTTGAGACTTTCAAAATAACTGCTGCTTTTGCGAACATATACTTTTTTACCTCCCAGGTCGGACAATGTTTCAAGTTCGATTCCCTTCCGGCGGGTGACCACAACCTCATCTACATTTTTGAGATAAGGGTCGGTGAACGCAACCTTTTTTTTTCTCTGATCGGTGATGGTCAGGCCGGCTGCGGAGATATCACCGTACCCCTGAATAAGTTTCGGGATCAGTTCGTCTCTGGCAACCGGTATAAATTCGAGCACCACCTTAAGGTCCCTTTTACCGGCGGATTGATTCAGAAAATTTTCGTATTGTTTCAAAAGCGAATATTCATATCCGACCAGATGACCCTCTGATATAAAAAAATTTGTCCGGTTCAATGTGGTCAACACCCGGATGAATTTTTTTTCCATCAGGCCGGGCAGATCGTCAGTATAGGATTTCGTCATATGGGTGCCCAGCAGGAGCCGGTTGATACGTTCCCCTTCTAATCCGGGGCCTTCCTGTTCTCCGTTTTTCACAAACTTAAAAACCACAGTGCCCAGAATTGCCGAAAGAACAATCAGAAAAGTTATAGAGATAAGCCAAATATTCTTTTTCATTCTTCTCCCTGTCAAAAGTAAGTCCTGTCAGGTTCGCGGCTGCAAAGTGATTGCAGGATTCACGTCAATCAGCAAAAGAAACAGGGAATTCACAGGAAAAGCTTTTGTGAATTCCCCATATCAATCGTACATTTTATGAAATGATCAGGGAAAATGCAAATGGTACTGGAAAATACTTCCGGCAGATCTCCTTTCACCTTCCTTAATAAATATACCGTTCACAGATTTTCCGGTAATGATAACCGTATATGGAAAGGGTTATGGCGGTGGGCAGGAGCCTGGGTCTGCGTATCAGGGTCCAGAGGAGCAGGTACCAGTACTGGAAACGTTCCTTTCCCAGGATGCCGAGCCGTATTGCCGCCCTGAAAAATGAAAGGAACCGTTGAATATCTATGTGAGTGATAGCCTCGGGCGCTTTTAATTCAAGAAGCTGAGTTCGTACCCGCTTGTAATAATTTTTCGGCTGGTAGATCTGCTTCATGATGGATTGATATCCTTGAAAAAGCGCGTCCCTGCCCATCCTGGGAATTATATTGGTGGCACCGTCCACGTTGTTCCCTGAGAAAGGTTCCGAAATGCGGCTTTCCCTGTTAAGCCGGTCAAACAGCCGCGTACCCGGCACCGCCTGGAGCATTCCAACCATTGCCGTGACAATGCCGCTGTTCTGGATGAAATCGATCTGCTTTTGGAAAATGGAGGGACCGTCACTGTCAAACCCCACAATAAAGCCCCCCATGACCTGAAGTCCTGAACGGTGTATGGCGGCAACGCTTTCAAGAAGGTCCCGGTTTTTGTTCTGGTTTTTATGGCATTCGGTCAGGCATGCCTCATCCGGGGATTCAATCCCGATGAATACTGATTCAAACCCCGCCCGGACCATCATGTCAAGGAGTTCAGGGTCATCCGCCAGATTGATGGAGGATTCGGTGAAAAACATGCAGCCTTTTTTATCTTTGCGCCATTCAATCAGCGCCGGAAGAAGTTGTTTTTTTAAAAACCCCTTGTTGCCGATAAAATTGTCATCCACAAAAAATATACTGCTGCGCCAGCCGGAGGCGTAAATGTCATCCAGTTCCATAATTACCTGTTCAGGCGTCTTCAGCCTGGGAATGTGGCCGAACATGGCCGTGACATTGCAGAAATCACAATCAAAGGGGCATCCCCGGGAAAACTGAATGCTCATGGAAGCATACTTCTTGATGTTTAAAAGTTCCCACGACGGTACCGGGGTGTCGCCGGGGTGACAGAATCCTTCCGCCCTGTATATTTTTTCCGCCCCTCCGTTTTCAAGGTCCGATAAAAATTTCGGCAGTGTCAGTTCCGCTTCATCCAGAACCATGTGATCCACGTTTTCAAATGTATCAGGTTCGGATGTGAAAAGCGGTCCTCCGGCTACAACAGTGGCTTCCAGTTCGCGGCATCGGTTGATAATCCTCTCCGCAGATTTGCGCTGAACCGCCATCCCGCTGATAAACACCAGGTCCGCCCAAAGGATGTCCTTGTCCTTCAGGCGGTCCACGTTTGTATCCACCAGGCGTTTGTTCCATTTTTCCGGCAGCAGACCCGCCACAGTGATCAGCCCCAGGGGAGGAAAAGCAGCTTTTTTTCCGATAAAACTCAAGGCATGGGTGAATGACCAGAAGGTCTCAGGAAATTCAGGATATATAAGCAATACATTCTTCATTGGAAACTCCTTTCTTTACGAACGGATTTTATGCAGTTTTTATTATGCAGTGTTTATAAGAAATAAAGCAAACTCCATGCCGGAACTTTTTCCCGATTTTCAGGTTATGTAACCTGATGATTTAATGGGAGAATCTGTTAAGGAATTATACCTGAAGAAAAATATAAAAACAACCTTCCAGGGTCATATGTGATCACAGGTCACATATGACCCTCAAACGTTCGCCGTCCCTTTTGCACCCCTTTGGACTGCCCGGACGGATATCCGCTTTAAACGGGAGGATCGGCGTTAAAACTCCCGGCATGAAAATTCCGGCACGGATTGTGTAAGATTACAGTATAGCCTGGAAAACAACAATAAATTAAATACCGGCTTTTGCCGGAGGGCGGCTGCAATGATACTGGTCCGAATAACCATGCAAGTCATGGAGGAAAAACAGAAAGAGGTGGTGCAAACCCTTCTGTCGCTGATGCATGCTATGGACAAAGAGGAAGGATGCCTCTGTTATGCCTTCATGACCGATATTTCCGATGGAAACATACTGTACATACATGAAGAGTGGGAAAACCGCGAAAAACTGGACCAGCACCTGAAATCGGACCTGTTCGGTGTCCTGCTGGGGCTGAAAAGCCTCTTGCTTGAGCCGCATGATATCCATATTTACACTGTTGATAAAGCCGAAGGCATGAACGCGGTACTCTATGCACGCAGTAAAAGAGAACATGGTATACGGCGCAAAAATTAAGGAGATTGACTGATGAATGAATGGAATCAAAAGCCAGGGGGATCTGCGCCTTCTTTCGAAGAGGTTGCGGCTAAAATCCGGCAACAATTCAAGGAATTCAAAGGCCGTTCAGGTCTTATAATTGCCGCATTGGTGGTGGTGGCTGTCTTCTGGACCGTATGGTTCACCGTACAGCCGGAAGAGACCGGAATTGTGCAGCGTTTTGGAAAAGTAACGCGCACGGCAGGGCCGGGACTGCATTTCAAGCT
>JAWLES010000087.1:0-10363 GCA_041685935.1 Desulfobacteraceae bacterium
GCCTCAAGTTCCCTGATATTACCGGGGAACCTGTAATTTTGAAGAAGTTGGAGTATTTCATTATCATATCCGGGCACATCCATATCAAGCTCTTTTGCCGCCTTTTTGAGGAAATGCCCGAAAAGGGGGGGGATATCGGTTTTGCGCTCCCGCAGAGGAGGCAGATTGATATGGTGGGTCATGAGCCTGAAATACAAATCCCTTCTGAATACTTCAGGGTCTCTCAGCTTTCCCGCAGGAAGATTCGTGGCTGCAATTATACGTGCGCTTGAATATTTTGCTGTGTCGTCCCCGATTTTGAAATATTCCCGGTCCTGGATCAGGTTCAGAAGTTTAACCTGGGAAAGAAAGGAGAGTTCACCGATCTCGTCCAGAAACAGGGTTCCGCCTTTTGCCTTTTCCACCAGCCCGGGCCTGGACTGTTCAGCACTGGTATATGCACCCTTCAGGTGGCCGAACAGGGTGTCAGTGAACATGGTATCATCAAGCCCGGCAATATTGACTTTCACGTATTGCCCCTTTCGCAGGCTCAAATCGTGAATCGCTTTTGCAACAAGGTCTTTTCCGGTTCCGGTCTCGCCTGTGATAAACACCGGCTGTGAAGTTTTGCATATACAGGTGATGTATTTAAAAACAGCCTCCATTGCAGCATCCCGGGTTACAATACTGCTGAACGCGTCAAGGGAAAAGTCATCTTTTTTCATCAGCCGGTTGGACAACTCTGTTATTTCATGCTGCATCTCACCGTATTTGAGAGCGTTTCTGCATATCGAGGCAAGCCGCCCGTGATCCAGGGGCTTTACAAGGTAGTCATGCGCACCTTTTTTCAGGCATGAAACAGCCCTCTGGGCATCATCCAGCGCTGTTACAACTATCACGGGGATTTCCGGCCGGGACTGCCGTATGCTGTCAAGCAGGGTTTCGCCGTCGATTCCCGGCATGATCAGGTCCAGAACCACCAGGCTGATATCGTTGCCGTTTATAATTTCCATGACCTTTTCCGGATTTTGAACCGCAATAATGTTGTCAATACCGTTGTATTTAAGTTCTGCGGTGAATCCGGTCAAAATATGCTCCTCATCATCAACGAGCAGAACAGGGGTGTCAGGGAAATCAGCCAATTCAGTCTCCTTTCATCCGTGGGAATTCAATCCGGACAATCGTTCCAGCCCCGGGGTCCGACTGGATATTAATAATGCCGTTATGCTCTTTTACGATTTTATGTGTAATTGAAAGCCCAAGTCCGGTTCCTTTGGTCCCTGCTTTTGTGGAGAAAAAAGGTTCAAAAACATGTTGCAGATGTTCGGGCTCTATTCCGGTTCCCTGGTCTTCAATCATCAAAAACACACGGTTTTCCCCGGACCAGGTTGAAATTTCAATTCCCTGGTCAAAGGATGTCAGCGCCTGGCAGGCATTGATGATCAGGTTCACAAGCACCTGTTCGATTCTCTGGGGAACCCCGGCGATTGAGGGCAGGTCATCTTCAAGCCGGGTTGAAAAGTGCCTGGTGGATCGCGATATCTCCTTGTTCAGATAGACAAGGCTGGTTTTAAGTACCCTGTTGATGCAGACTGATTCAAAACCCACGGCCTTTTCAGGCCTTGAAAACGTCTTCAGGCTTTTCACGATCCGGTCGATACGCTGCGCACCTTCTTCGATTCCCTTGAGCAGGGAGGGAATCATGGATTTGACCTCGGAAGGTGTAAATCCTCTTGAATGAATATTGTTTTCAAACAGATGATCTGTGATGAGGTCTTCAAAGTCCGACCACATCCTGGTAAGAAGGGGGGCGTTGGTGAGAATGAACGAATTCGGGTTGCTGATTTCATGGGATATGCCTGATACGAGCGTCCCAAGGTTGATCAGTTTGGATGCTTCAACCATCTGCTCTTTGGTGGGATGGTGCTGCTGGTTGAAAATGCTGATATTCTCAAGTGCGCTTGCGTTTTCAGTGATATCTTTTTCCAGAACCGTAAAATAGCGGATCCTGCCGTCGGAATCGAAAAAGGGGCATATGATCACTTCAATCAGGCGGTCGGCTTCATCATATTGAAATTTGACACTGGTGCTCTCTTTTATGGATTTTACAATCTCCCTTTCCCACTGGCCGGATGCAGCCTGCGAGAGTTTGTCCCATATAAGCAGGTTTTTCAAATCATTGGCTTGAATGTTGAAACGCTCTTTTGCAAACCGGTTTGCTTTAAGGAGAGTTCCGGCACCGTCAATCATAATCACCGGAAAATCAAGCGCATTGACCAGGGCTGCGGAAAGCTCGTTTTCCTGTTTAAGGAGGCGGTTCTCCTTTTCCAAATCATGAATCCGCATTTCAAGTTCCGGGTTTCTTTCGGCCTGCATCCGTATGCACCTCGTTTTCTTCGGTTGAATATTACATGTTACCGGTTTTCAAATCCGGAAGTTTTCTTTATATTATACTCCCATAATGGGTAATTAAAATTCGAAGATTTGTAAAGAGAATAATCATGGGACCCGGACAGGCAAAAATCGACGCGCTGAACCGCAAAATGGAAGCTTTGGATATCAAAAAGGATGATATAGAGGAGAAATTCATTAAAGCTTCAGGCAGGGGAGGGCAGAAGGTTAACAAATCATCCAGTGCCGTTTTTTTAAAGCACCTGCCAACGGGTTTATCAGTGAAGTACGGGAAGGACCGGTCCCAGCATTTAAACCGGTTCATGGCAATGCGGCTTCTGGTGGAAAAGATTGAATCATCTGTTACAGGCGCCAAAACCGCAAAAGAGGCGGAACAGGAGAGAATCAGAAAGCAGAAGATGAAGAGAAAAAAAAGGTCAAAGCTCAAGAATCAGTAATTGATGATTTCGATTCTGGTGTCGGTTATCCTCGCAAGCCCCATACTTTCAAGCATCTCGACTATCTTGTCCAGGGTGGAGTTGATTCTTTTTCTGTCGTTTCCGGTGATGGAAAATCCAAGCTCCGCCCATTCGAGGTCCCCGTTCAGACCGGTTTCAGCAATGGATATGTTGAATTTGTTTTTCAGTCTCTGAATTTGGGATTTGACGATTTTCCGCTTTCCTTTCAAAGAGTGGATATCATAAAGCTTGAGTGTAATTTTTCCTGTTCCCACGACCATTTGCAGTATTGATCCTTGACTGTTTGTGATTATTGTGTTCATACACTGGAACTTTAAATCAAGTATACCATTTTGAAAAGGATTTTCATATGACTCCGGATGACATCAGGCAGGAACTTGATGAATATACTGACGGGAAAAGTGCGGAACATGTCAAACGGTACTTTAAAACCGGCCCTGGTGAATACGGGGAAGGGGATGTTTTCCTTGGTGTAAAGGTTCCGCACATCAGAAAACTGGCTGGAAAACACCGTGCAGAACTCTCACCTGACGACCTGGAACAGCTTCTTTTATCTGATATTCACGAGATTCGCTATTTTGCTCTGGTGGTCATGAAGGATCTGTTTTCCGGTAAAAATGCGGGAAAGGAAGACAGAAGAGCGATTTTCGACCTGTATATGAAAAAAAGGGACCGTGTAAACAACTGGGACCTGGTGGATATGTCAGCCCCGGGTATCGCGGGTGCCTGGCTATACGGAGAGGATCGGTCGATACTCTTTGACCTGGCCCGTTCAGGTGTTCTATGGGACAGGCGGATTTCAATCGTTGCAACGCTTTTTTTTATCCGGAATCATGAATTCGGACCCACACTCTCGCTTGCAGGGATACTGCTGAACGACAAAGAGGATCTGATCCACAAAGCGGTGGGCTGGATGCTGAGAGAAATCGGCAAAAGAGATTTCACGGTTCTGGAAGATTTCATGCAGGCAAATCACAAAAAAATGCCGCGTACCATGCTGAGATATGCCATTGAAAAGTATCCGGAACCCATGAGGCGCGCATACCTTAAAGGCTAAAACGCGCCGAGCTGACATTGCTTGATCTTCAGCCCCTTTTTTTCACATGCAGATCCCACTTGGTTTCTGCTGATCTTCATGCCGTCTGCAATTTTCCAGCAGTCGCGGCATATTATCCGCCCTTCAGCTGAGCTGTTGTCCAGTTTCCGGTCCAGTTCCTGCGTAATCTCAATATCAGGGTCCAGCAGTTTGCCTTCGGGTTCGTGGCCGAAGAGTCCGAGCTGGCATTTTACAAGCCTCAGTTCAAGGAGATCCGCCTGGCTGCCGACCTTTTCGGGTGTTGTTGCGGTCTTTTTTGCAATGCTGTGTGCGTTCACGCAACTTATGGTGCCTTCTTCGGCTTTCTTCTCCAGAAGCGCTTTAATTTCAGGGTCGATTGATTCGGACGGGTGTTTTTTTGCGTAATGGCCTCTGTCTTCATGTGTCATGATTCTGCTTCCTCTGATTGACTCTGGTTTCCGGTTGAGCTATGATCCGGAATGGGATCACCACTGAAAATACATCCCCCATAATAAAGGATTTTTACATATGATAAAAGAGGTTTTCAGCCACGATTTCAACATGATATATATTGCCTCCTGTGGTGAAGGCATTAACGCATACAACCTGGTGCAGAGCACCCTGGTGCAGTTTCCCGGCAATCAAATCACTGTTGTTAAAATGCCCCACATAAGAACCGAGAACCAGGTGGATGAATTGATGCACAGGGTAAGGGATACTGAAAGCCTTGTTGTCCACACCATTGTGAATTCCGAACTGAGAAAGTACACCACCAGGCAGGGAATGAATCACGGGATAGTGACAATTGATCTGATGGGGCCGGTTATTTCTAAAATTCAGACGTTTTTGAATGAGGAGCCGATTGAGCAGCCCGGACTCTACAGAAAAATTCACCAGGTGGATCTAAAGCAGGTTTCAGCAATCGATTTTGCCCTGTCCCATGACGACGGCCTGCATCCTGATGATCTGCCGGAGGCCGAGATTATCCTCGTGGGGTTGTCCAGGGCCGGGAAAACCCCTCTTTCCATGTACATGGCGGTTCTTGGATGGAAAGTCGCCAATGTTCCATATGTTCCGTCAATTCCCATGCCCAGGCCCCTTGGCCGTATAGACAAAAGACGGGTTATCGGGCTTGACATAAACTCCGAGCAGCTGATGGCCCATCGAAAAATGCGGCAGCAGGCCCTTGGTACTTCGGATATCTATTCTTACAGCTCCAGGGAGGGAATCAAAAAAGAGATTGCGGATGTAAGAAAGTTCTTCGTCACCAATGGCTACTCCATGATCGATGTAAGCAACAAGCCCATTGAATCGAGTGCGGAAGAAATCATTGAAATGATCACAAGACGGTTTAAACAGGATGCCCATAAGGGCTGAACAGGACAAATCCGAGGTTCTTTTGAAATCCCTTTAAGTGACCGGATGAAGCAGTCGATATGAAAATTGTACCCACAATATTAACCATGGACTGAATATAATGAAAAAAGCCGCAATAATTGTTCTTTTCATATGCCTGGTTTCTTCTGCGTCCCCGGGCAGGGATTTTATGGTCGAGGTTGTTCATGAAAACTACAGGCAGGAGGGTGAACAGGTCTACCATTCCCTGGAAGTTGATTCCCTTGCAGGCAATAAAATTCTGGTTCTTCAGGGCGATAACGACCAGTACAGAAAATGGCTGAGGGAATACATGGCCTCTGAAAAAACTTTTATTGCATCTGTGCCGGATGAGGACAATTTCAGTTTTATTTCTTCAAAAGTGTACAATATTGATATAGGTTCGGTGCATCCGGTCAGAGAAGAGCGCCTGGAGTTGTCTCCCGCCGCAGGCGGGGCGGCAGCCGGTGTGATGAATGAAAAACGGATTATGATTGTGGACGGGAACACTGAGAGAAGACAGCTTGTAAGGCAGCTGGTGCAGCAGCTTGGATATGAGCCCAGGGTGTTTTCAGACGGGAACAGGGCGTATGATTTTTTCAGGCTTCAGCCCGGTCTGTTTGAGATGGTGATCACGTCCAATGAGATTCGCGGACTGAAGGTGGACCGGCTTGTGGAAAAGTGCATCAATCTTTCACCCGGCCTTCCGGTTATGGTGGGAACGGGATACGACAGGGAGGAAGTAAAAGAAGGACTGCTGCGGCATTTCTCAGGTATGGAAAACGTATATGTGAAACCGCTTATATTAGACAACCTGACACAATCCATCGTAAATATCCTGCAGAAAAAGAAAGCGTAATATGAAAAAAAAAAGATTGTTTTTCCATGGGGTGCTTCTCTGCATGTTTTTTTTGGGTAGCCCGTTCCCGGAGGCGGCAGCGGATGAACAGGAGTACAGAGGCGCCCGGCTTCGATTTGAAAATTTCATCCGTTGCGAGCTGACCCGCACCGGTGCTGAAGATTATTTCAACGGCAAATCGTTTGAGATCAACATGATTAATCTGTTCGACGTGAGGCGGGAGGGGGACATCAACATTTTTACAGGCGCTTTCAAGTGCTGGGTGGAAAACGGGTACAGGACCCGTTATGCAGCAATCGGGGTGGAAGAGCTGTACGGCAGGAAAAAGGTTTCCTATTTTGTTGTCAGAAAAAAGGATTTTAAAATACTGGCCACGGAGCTTATGAATTTTCCCTACAAGGAGAGATGCCCCTGGAGCCGGTACTGGATTGATACTGATTGACAGGGCCTATTTTCTGCTTTTTCTGAATCCCGCCACCATCCACACGCATGCCCAGCCGGCCAGAACCGGGATAATACCGATACATACAAATTCAACAACATTGTCTTTCCAGGGTTTGAGAACCAGTGCGGAAATAAACGGAAGAAAGAAGGACAGAACGATACCCGCCCTCATGCGCGTGGACAAAGAATCGGTATTCAGCCTGATCTTCTTTTCTTTTCCCTGATTTTCCTGTCTGAATATCCTCGGCAGAACCAGAACGCAGATGATCAGAAAAACAATGGTCAAAATTTCGGTAATCGAAGTCAATTCATTCTTCCTGCAAAAAAATTATAGTCATGCTTTTAAATCAGAAATTGCATGAGTTGTCAACATCCATGGCTCCGGGATTCAGTATGAAAGCGGCCAGCACATCAAGAAGGAGAGAGGGGTTTTCCAGGTGAGGGGCATGTCCGCATTCAGGAACCATCAAGGGCAGGGCGGGTCCTTTTACGTTTTTTACAATGCGGTCCACCTGTTCCCGGGTGCCGTAAGGATCGTTTTCCCCCTGTACCGCCAGAACAGGCGCCTCAATTTTGAAAAGAAACTCTTCAATGTTCCAGTTCACAAATGCCGGGTCCAGCCATACATCATTCCATCCCCTGAAGGCAACCTCTGTGTTCTCTTTGTGGTAACGATAGAGTTTTTCTTTCAAATTCCCTTTTTCCCATGCTTTTTTTGCTTTACGTATGGATTCCAGGGTGACGGTTTCACAGAACACATGGGAAGCGATGGACACTACACCCAGAAGCGAAGTCGGGCAAAGGCCTCCGGCATAAATCAGACTGATGGAGCCGCCGTCTGAATGACCTATCAGGATATGGTCCCTGATTCCTGTTTTTTCAATTATTCCTGGAAGAACGTCAAGTCCTTCTTCATGCATGAATTTTGTATTTCTGGGAAGACTGCAGGAGTCGGATTCGCCGTAACCGAACCTGGAATACACAAGTGCGCCGCAGCCGGATTTTTCTGCAAGCTTTTCAGGAAAATCCTTCCACATGGAAACACATCCCAGTCCTTCATGCAGGAAGATCAGGGTTGGGGCATCACCCGGCAGAGGACCGTGCCATTGATATTCGATTTTTTTGCTGCCGATTGCCAGATAGTCAGTCAAGTTCGATCTCCATCGTTTCCGCTGGTTTCAACGCCGCTGTTTCATGAGTGTATCATAGGCATCCTTGATCTCCACAAACTTTCGGTTTGCCATTTCCTGCAGCTCCTCTCCGAGACTGGAAACCCGATCGGGATGATACTGTTTCACCTTTTCCTTGTAGGCTGACTGGATTTCCTCTCTGGTTGCGTCCCTTCCCACTCCGAGTATTTCGTAAGGGTCTTTTTGGCGGGGTTCGTCATTGAAACCGGATTTATTCCGGTTTGAAGCACCGGCCCTGCTGTTTGATTCGGCGTCACTGGAACCTTTGTGAAAAGAGTCTCTCTGATTGTGTGCAAACTTTCCGTTTTTCCCTCCTTTTTTAAATATGTCCGGGAGTTTTCCATATCGCAAAATATATATCAGAACACCTATTATAACCGAATCATCAATCCATCCTATAAACGGAAAAAGCAGGTCAGGGATAATGTCAAAAGGACTGATCAGGTATGCCAGGCCGGCTATTACCAAAAGGATTTTCACGTATATATTCATGCCTCATTTCCCCTGAAGTGCAGTTTCATTCCCTATGCCCCCTGTAACACATCAATCATGGTATACAATTTCGGATGATGTTTTTCAGACGCACTCATTTTTTTGTTAATAAATTCAACCGCGTCCAGTGAGCCTTTCACGTAAACTTCCCTTCCCAGGATGTTGTGCTGGAACCTGAAGGTGCAGGAGCCGTCAGGCGCTGTCAGAGTATACGTGTGAAAAGCATGGCCGGAAAGGTGTTCTTCAGGGATGTTCCATTCCTCCCTCTGGATATCGGGGTCGCGCACTTTTTGAATGTCGTTTACCTCGAAGTTTACCCCAAGTGCGTTAAAGTGCTCCACCATGGCCCTGGCTGTTCCGCTTGTATCCGCCTTTCCCTGCTGATGGCTTTCCTTTATTTCCAGTGTGAATCCTTTAAAAAGGTCAGGAAACTGCCTTGCGGCATACTCCATCATCGCCTGGAACCCGACAATCTGCTTGGCCATGTTCGGAGCGATTACCGCAGGGACAGATCCCTTTTTCACGGTGTTTTCAAGCTGTTCCCGGTCTCCTCCGGTGGTTCCCATGACAAATGGAATTTCGTGCGAAACATAAAATTCAGCATTTTCATTCACAGCAGAGGGATGGGTGAAATCGATCACAAAAAAGGGGCTGAACTCTTTTTTGATTTTTCCAATGAAATGCTCCTTTTTGTCCGGCCTTACCAGGCGGATCCGCGTTTCCAGAACTCCGGTCATATCCTCTGATATATCAGGGCCGGTAAGGGAGTAGGGAACAAGGTTATAGCCCGTATCCTTGACAGTGTGTTCGGCAATGGTCAGGGCCACCTTTCCGGGCAGCCCGTTTATCATTACATTGATAGGCGTCATTCGGCCTCCTGTAAGTTTTTGACAAGTTTGGTTAGTTCGGGAACTTTTCCGGTCTCTGCCGAGTCTATTCCCTTTTTCAACTGCCTGAGGGCCCCTGGAATATACCCGGCAAACCAGTGTTTGCCTTTCACTCGGCTCAAGTGGCTGAACGCGCCGAGTATCTGCAGATTCCGGGTTATTCTGCAGTGGATGAAGCATTGCTCAAACCGCTCTTTTGAAGCCTCGGTCCGTTGATGAAGTGCTTTAAAAAAATATTCAGCAACCTGCTGCTGAATGTGATCAGGAAGATTTACGTACGGATCAATGACAAGGGAGGCAAGGTCATACTCCACAGGTCCTTTCCGGGCGGATTGAAAATCGATGAAAAAGACGTTGCTGTTATGGATCATAATATTTTTTGACTGCATGTCCCTGTGCATCAGTCCTGTAAAACCTGAATCCACTGCTTTCCCGGCAATAAATTCAAACTCTTCCAGCAGGGAATCGAATGAAACATTCAAATTCAGATATCCGTTGATATAAGCATCCATAAAGTACCTGCACTCTTTTTCAAGAATCATCTCCCTTGAATATTCCGCGGTTTCAAAGGTCCATTCGGAGCAAAAGCCTTTGCAGCCTGAAATATTGAAATCGAGAAGTGCGTCACAGACCCGGGTGTAATGGTCAAGGATGGAATCGTCATTGCCGCATGCGTTTATGACTTCATCGAAGCGTGTATCACCCAGGTCCTGAACGATTGCGATTCCGGCAAAAAGGTCATGGTTGAGGATTTTTGGAACACTGACCCCTCTTTTGTAAAGGTGGTCGCCGATCCGGACAAACGCATCAGCCTGTCCGGTTTTTCCTGAATCGTTTATGCCGTGATCCGCCGCAATAAGGCAAGCCCCCTCATAAAACGCCCTGTACCATCTTCTGTCCGATCCGTCGCCTGCAATTTCAGTTATGTTGACAGCTTGAAAATCGTCTTCATCAATTCCGAAAACCCGGCCTGAAAGATACTGAATCGCCGCGCGTCTGTATGCGGCAAGGGTACCGATATCTTCCCAGTAAAACCGGGGGGCGAGATACGCCTTGACTGAACCGCCTTCACGGATGATCTTCTCATAGAGCTCTATGCTTGAAAATTTTGCTTTGGCCGGCATATGGTCAAAAATTTCAGGGGAAAGAACCTGAATGCCGGTGAATGCAAAGGAGTCCGGCCCTCCGCTGAAGCCTTTGATAAATCCCTC
>JAWLES010000088.1:0-10322 GCA_041685935.1 Desulfobacteraceae bacterium
AATGCCTTCGGGGATGTCTATCCATCTTTCAGTGCTGGCTTCCTGCTCGATCAGGTTCATCGGAAAAACCGCAGACAGGGTGTCAGGTGTTACGGGTTTACCGTCCTGTCCCAGGGGCGGATTTACAGGGCCGGGAAGATCAGCTGCCATGTTGTACCACTGTTTCGGGATTTCATTTTCACTCAAAAATATTTTGGTCTGCATTCGCTCTGTCTCCTTGTCCGAACACGGATTGTTCACAAGCCCTGTTCCGGTTACCGGTTCATTCAAACATATCCACCCTGTTTCTATACATAGAAGCCTGTTTTGTCAAGATGAACAGAGAAATTGCATGAAATTTCATATACAACCCCGTTCCAGGTTACACTGTATCGGCTGCCACCTCTGTTCGGGGAGTTCCAGCATTTACTGCATGCGGCCCGGATTATTATAAAAAATTTTTGTAATACCGTCAGCCAGTTTACTGGAAACGTTATTGCACATAAGGCCTTTCAATCGGACCACCTTACCTGTACATTGAGAACCGTAGGGGGGTACAATCCACCCTCATGGAGGGCGGCAAAACCGCAAACTTTTTGAGGGCCGACCGGACCGCAGTTTTTGCGGTTTCGCCCGGAACGAGAACAAATTCCCCCGCAGGTTCTGCGTACAGGTAAGGTGGTCCGATTAAAGGGCCGGAAAACATTTCATACAATTGCCCTGTCAAGGCGACGTTTTCCTGTTGACTTGAAAACCCGGATATCATTACAATCATCAAATGTTTATTCCGGCCACAAGAGCAGAAATGGATGCACTGGGATGGAACCGGCTCGATATCATCCTGGTGACCGGAGATGCGTACATCGATTCCCCGTACATCGGAGCTGCCCTGATCGGAAAGGTCCTGATGAACCGGGGATACCGGGTGGGGATCATTGCCCAGCCCGACATTGAGTCGGATACCGATATAACCCGGCTCGGTGAGCCTGCGCTTTTCTGGGGAATCACCGGCGGATGCGTGGACTCCATGGTGGCCAACTATACCGCTGCGAAAAAGTTCAGAAACAATGATGATTATACGCCCGGTGGAATCAATGACATACGGCCGGACCGGGCCGTGATAGTATACACCAACCTTGTCCGGAGGTATTTCAAATCCACTGTTCCCGTGGTGCTCGGCGGCATGGAGGCAAGCCTCAGGCGGGTAAGCCACTATGATTTCTGGTCCGGCAGGATACGGCGGTCTATCCTGTTTGACGCCAAGGCCGACTACCTGGTGTACGGGATGGGAGAGCGCACTGTTGTCAGGCTTGCCGGTCACCTGGAAAAAGGACGGGATCCTTCCGGAATAGAGGGGCTCGGATATATTTCCAGAGAACCGGTAAAAGGTTTTGTTCAGCTGCCCTCTTTCGAGGCGGTGAAGAATGATCATGACCGGTTTACCCGGGCGTTTCTGCTGTTTTACGATAACAGTGATCCGGTCACGGGCCAAGGACTTGTACAGAAGCACGCAGACCGGTATCTGGTGTTGAACCGGCCGGCAGATCCGCTTTCCACGGAAGAGCTGGACCGGGTATACGGACTCTCCTTTGAACGCGACCTTCATCCGATGCACAAAAAAAAGGGAAGTGTGCGGGCCCTGGATACGATCCGGTTTTCCATCCCCACCCACAGGGGGTGCTACGGCCAATGCCACTTCTGTTCCATCGGCGTCCATGAAGGATGCACCGTGACCCGGCGAAGCGAATCCTCCATCCTGGAAGAGGCTGAATCGATGGTGAAAACCCCCGGCTTCAAGGGCATTATCCACGACCTGGGCGGCCCCACCGCCAACATGTACGGGTACGAGTGCGACAAAAAACTCCAAAAGGGTATCTGCCGGGACAGGCGATGTCTGACTCCGGAGCCGTGCAAAAGTCTGAAAGTCGATCATTCAGGACAGATAAGGCTTCTGGACCGGATCAGCCGGGTGGAAGGGGTGCGCAAGGTGTTTGTCAGCTCCGGTATCCGGTACGACCTGATTCTGCAGGACAAAAATGCGGGCAGACACTACCTTAAAAGGGTAGTGGAGAATCATACATCCGGTCAGATGAAAGTGGCGCCCGAGCATTCTGACCCCCGGGTCCTTGAACTCATGGGCAAACCGCAGGTGGACTCGCTGCTTGAATTCAAGTCCCTTTTTGACCGGATGACCAGACAATCCGGGAAGAAGCAGTTTCTGACCTATTATCTCATCGCCGGGCATCCGGGATGCCGAATGGAGGAGATGAAAAATCTCAAACACTTCACAGGATCGACCCTCAAAATAAACCCCAGACAGGTCCAGATCTTTACACCGACACCTTCAACCGTGTCCACGCTGATGTACTGCACGGGGCGCGATCCGTTCACCGGAAAATCCGTGTTTGTGGAAAGAGACGTAAAAAACAGGGAAAAGCAGAAAGCACAAATGTTCAAACCTCTCCGGGAAACCGGGCTGAAAAAGGAAAAACAAAAGAGGAGGAAAATACATGGAAAGCAGTGAGATCAATCCGGGAGAAATTCTTGAGCTGTCAGGCATATACTGGCAGACCTGCACGCTTCATGCCGGTGTCAAGCTTGATATCTTTACGATCATTGGAGACGGCTGGGCGGACGCCGATCATGCCGCAGGAATTCTCAAGGCGGATGAGAGAGGAGTGGAAATGCTTCTGAATGCACTTTCAGCAATGTCTCTTATCAGAAAAAAAGGCACCGATTATGAGAACACCCCTTTGAGCAGAACCTACCTTTGTTCGGACTCGGAGCAGTATATCGGGCATATGATAATGCACCACCACCATCTTATGGCGTCCTGGAATCAGCTCGCTGATACGGTTGTGGCGGGAGGACCCGTGGAGGAAATGACTTCCTGGATGCAGGATGAAGAGCAGCGGGAAAGTTTTCTTATGGGAATGTTCAACAATGCCGTGAATGCCGCGCCGAAGATTATGCCGCTGGTCGACCTTTCAGGATGCGATACTCTTCTGGATCTCGGCGGCGGGCCCGGAACCTATGCCATCCATTTCTGCAAGGCATATCCTGATCTTTCAGCAACCGTATTCGATCTTGACACCACTGAGCCCTTTTTTGAAAAAACCGTGGCATCTTTCGGCCTGGAAGACAGGATAATGTTTCAGCCGGGCGATTATAAGAGCGGGAATATCAGGGGGACGTATGATGCGGTATGGATGTCACATATCCTTCACGGAGAGGATTATGAAAACTGTTGCCTGCTGCTGGGAAAGGCTTTTGATGTTTTAAACCCGGGCGGGTTGATTGTTATTCACGATTTTGTACTGAACGACACCCGTGACAGCCCTCTGTTTCCGGCGCTGTTCTCCCTGAACATGTACTTGCGCACAAAGGGGGGAAAAGCCTACAGCAGAGGGGAAATCGTCAACATGCTCGAGGGTGCGGGATTCAAGGACATTTCTTTTAAGCGGGTGGATAATCCTAATGATTCAGGACTCGTCTTTGCAAAAAAATGACGTTTCTCCGTTTCAGTTAAACAGGAGAAACGCCATTATAAGGGAAGTCGGGTATGTCAGGTTGTTCAGGTGAAAAAGCCTGATTGTCCTATCTCAGGCAGCCTGCTCCCTTTTGAAATCCGCCATGGTTCATGCCGCTTTTGAACGGGCAGTATGAGTTCATTCCGCCATGCATTCCTCCGAATCCTGCAGAAGAGCCTAACTTGAGCTCGGGCGCCGCTTTTTTGGCCTTGAGGATGAAATCGATTCTTTTTTTCATGATTTCGGCTTTCACATCGGCAATTTCGCCGGCAAGCCGTTTCAATTCAGCAGAATCAGGCGCGGAAGTGCCCATGAGGATTCTCATATTACCGGTTTTAGTAGACATCTCGGTCCTTAGGGATGCGGTTTCATCAATGAAATTCTGTTGAAGGGCCTTGATCTGATCCTGCTGTTCAGGGGAAAGCGAATCCCATCTGCTTTGAAACCGATTGCCGTGATACGATTCCGGGGCCTGCCGATCCATGGGGCCCCCGCCCTTTCTCATGTGGTGGCCCGTATTTCCGCTGTTATACGCAAATGCTCCGGCAGAGAGTGTTATCAGTGTGACAAAAGCCAGGGTGGTTATCATTGAGAGTTTCTTTTTCATGTTTCCTCCGTTGTTATGGTTTTGTTTGTCTGTTCCGGGTTCTGTGCCCTGTATTAGTTGATATAAATAATAAGCAATGGCTGTGCCGCTTTTAAAAATATTTTATAATTACCTGAAATAAGAGGTAAATTATGTTGATATGGAAAGCGGCGGGCCATTTGCACGAAGACATCTGGATACTTTGTACACATGTCCGGCCTGCCTGTGTATAGAAACTACCCGGTGGTGCGCTTACTGCAGGAATGATCTGATAAACGGGCCCTGCCCCATTAATTTTTCGAGCTTGTGTGTATTTTTTATACAGTATAGGATGGAAAGGAATGGAAAAAGAAGGATCGTGGTGTTTAACGTGCTGAAGAAGCCCGCCATTCTCAATGGCACCATTATTGCTGTATATTAAATTTAAAACAATCAAACCGGACGGAGTTTTCCAGACAGTGATGAAAAACAGACAAACCGGCAGCCAGCGGGTCTCCCCTTTTATTATCCTCGGGGTTTTACTGATACTCGTGCCGATATTCGGATTTATCAGCCTGGAGGGTGTGTCCGAACATAAAAAGCGAACCATGGAAAAGCTAAACGGAAAGGGAGTATTCCTCATCCGTGCCATTGAGGCAGGAGCGCGTACAGGTGTTCTTGATATGCAGTGGGGAGCCGACCGGGTCCAGAGACTGTTGAGGGAAACCTCTTATCAGCCTGGTGTTGAGTATATAATAATCACGGATAAAAACGGCAGGATTCTGTCCCATAGTGATCCGTCAATGATCGGGAAAGAGTATGAAAATATGCCGGGTTTTGATTCGGGAACCTCCGGGGAAGATTTTTCTTCCAGAGAGCTCGGTGAAAAAGGTCAACAGAGCGTGTTCGAGGTTTACAAGACATTTACCCCTGAAAAAAGACCAGCTGCAGTGAAGCGAAGGGGAGATCATCGGATGCGGAGGTTTACTCAGCATCATGAAAGACAGGAGAGAACAGGCGGGTTCATGCATTCCATGGAAAGGTCGCAAACCGGAGATATGGAAGGCCGTCCCATGGACTGGTGCGTATCAAGGTTCTGCAGGGATGCCAAAGGGCATAAAGCAATGGACACAGTGATTTTTGCGGGCATTGATATGGGACCTGCCGAACAAATCCACAAAAGATTTGTACGCAGAACCGTGGTGTCTGCTTCGGTTCTTTTTCTGATAGGGGTTGTGGGGGTTGTCAGCCTTTTCTTTTTCCAGGCGTACCGGTCTGCAAAAGAATCTCTTACAAGGGTAAAAGCATTTTCCGACAACGTGGTCCAGAATATGCCGGCAGGCCTTATCACCCTGGACACGGCCATGAATCTCAAATCGTTTAACAGGACTGCACAGGATATTTTCAATGATGAAGATTCCATTCGGATCCCGGCCCCGATGCTGGATATGGCAAAAAGGTCCAAGGAGACAAATCGGACGGTGTCGGCTGAAACGCAGCTGTATTCGGCTGAAGATCAAAAGGTGCTCCTGGATATCAGTGTTTCCCCGATATATACCCGGTCACGGGATATTGAAGGATTTATGATCCTTTTCAAGGATCTTACCGAACTTGCCGAACTGAGAAACGAGATTGAAAAAAACAGGCGTCTTGCAGCTGTGGGAAAGCTTGCCGCAGGTATCGCCCATGAAATCAGGAATCCGTTGAGTTCCATCAAGGGATTTGCCACGTATTTCAAAGAGCGGTACGAAAGCGTGGACCAAGACAGAAATACAGCTCAAGTCATGGTCAATGAAACTGAAAGGCTTGACAGAAGCATTACCCAGCTTTTGGAGTTTGCAAAGCCCATGGCGGTTTCAGTAAAGGAAATCCCGGCTAAAACGTTGTTCGACCATGCACTGAGCCTTGTCTCCCATGATCTTGAAAGAAACTCGATTATACCGGGGATCAGCATTGAAACCAAAAGAACTTTGATCCGCACGGATCCTGACAGGATCAACCAGATCCTGCTGAACCTCTTTCTCAACAGCATAGACGCCATGGAGAACGGCGGAGACCTTGATCTTGCAGTCATGGATCTCGAGGACGGATCAGGAATAAGGATTGAGGTGGAAGACAGCGGAACCGGGATCGATCCGGAACACATTGATCATATCTTTGATCCATATTTCACCTCAAGGCCCCAGGGAACGGGCCTGGGACTTTCAATGGTCCAGAAAACGGTTGAGGCGCTTGGCGGAGAGATCCGCGTGAAAAGCGTTAAAGGCCGGGGGACCTGTTTTGTAATTAAATTGCCGCAGGAAGGGAATAAAAGGAGCAGTGAAGATGAAGACGGATAACAAGGTGCTGGTGGTGGATGATGACCCGGCCCACAGGGAAATGCTGAAAACCCTGATTTCAGGATGGGGATACAGGGTCGGGCTTGCATCAGACGGTCCTGAGGGAGTGGCAATGATCAAGGAAGAGCCTTTTGATATTGTACTCATGGACATGCGCATGATTAAAATGTCTGGAATGGAAGCGCTGGAATCCATAAAATCGTACAACCCGTCCGTACCGGTGATCATAATGACGGCGTATTCATCTGTGGAAACAGCGGTCCAGTCCCTGAAAAAAGGTGCCTACGATTACCTGACAAAGCCTCTTGATTTTGAAAAGCTCAAGCTGACCCTGGAGCGGATCATTGAAAATATCTATCTGAAGCAGGAGAACCGGGACCTTAAAACTTCCCTGGGGATGAAGTTCTCCAGGGAAAATATCATCGGGAAAAGCAAAAAGATGGCAGATCTTCTGCACACGGTGGAGATGGCTGCGCCCACTGATGCAAATATTCTGATATCCGGGGAGTCCGGTACCGGCAAGGAGCTGATTGCAGAGGCGATTCATCAGAACAGCCCGAGAAAAGAGTTTCAGTTTATTAAAATCAATTGTTCCGCCATTACAGAGACGCTGCTGGAGTCCGAGCTGTTCGGTCATGAAAAAGGGGCGTTCACCGGTGCTGACAAAACCAGGAAAGGCCTGTTTCAGAAGGCGGAGAAGGGAAGTATCCTGCTCGATGAAATCGGGGAAATGAGCCTTCCCATGCAGGCCAAGCTTCTGCGGGTTATACAGGAAAAAGAGGTCACGCCCGTGGGAGGTGAAAAGAGTATCCACGTGGATGTAAGGATTATTGCTTCAACAAACAAGGATCTCAAGGCGCTTGCAGATACGGGCAATTTCAGGGAGGACCTCTTTTTCAGGCTCAATGTGGTGCACTTGGAAATGCCGCCTCTCAGGGAGCGAGCCGAGGATATCCCGGAGCTTGCCCTCAGGTTCCTGGAAACGTATGCAACGAAAAACAACCGCAGGATTAAGGGGTTCGCACCTGAAGCCATGGACGCAATGATCCGGTATGATTGGCCGGGAAATGTCCGTGAGCTGAGCAATTGCGTTGAGCGGGCCGTTGTGCTGGCCCGGCATGAAAACCTGACACTTGAAGATCTCCCCTTTTCAGGGCAGGAACCCGAATCTTGTTCAGGCTCGGTAGCAGGTTATCATGACAGACCCCTTTCCGAAATTGAGAAACAGGCTGTCCTGAGCACGCTTGACTCCACCGGAGGGAACCGCAGCGAGGCTGCCAGGCGCCTTGGAATCACCAGGAAAACACTTCTGAAAAAGCTCAAGCAGTATAATGCCGAGTGAATACTACTTTTTTCTCAACTGCTTGATGGCGAATACCATACTCACCCTCATCCGTTCGAATGCTTCAGCAAGTGCGCCGATCTCATCTTTGGACTCCTTGGGGATTTCGATTTCAAGGTTGCCCACGCTGATCCGGTTTGCAAGTCCCGTAAGGTTGGCAATGGGCGCAACCACCATCCGCTTGACAACGAAATAGACACATACAAATACTGCCAGAAGCAGGGCGAGCGCGGTTATGACGATATTGATCATGGATTTTCCGAGCTGCTCCTTGAGGAACTTGGAAGTGAAAAAGACTTCCACATATCCGATTTTGTCGTCCCCTTTTTCAATGGCGTTGCGATCTTTGGTGAAGTCCCCGGTCACATGGGCGTCATTCTTGACAATTTTCCATTCGGCGTCCCGCTTGAAACCCATGTATATTTTTTCCCCGTTCCGGTCAATCAGGTTGATGGCGTATATCCGCTCGTCCATCATTTCGGACTTCAAAGACTCGCTTAAAATTTCATCATCCAAGGCCCAGAAAGCTTCCACGAGATAATTGGAAAGCCTTTTGCTCACGATTTCGGAAGCGTTTTCGATTTCTTCGTTCATGTTCTGTTTAACGGTGTAGTAGTTGGCTGCTGTAAAAGCGGCCATGATTATGATAATCAGGGGAATAAGCACTGCATTCATTTTCACCTGGAGTTTGTGCCTGAAAGGGATTTTTCCGGCCTCGGGTTCGGGGGAGCCGTCCGGTTCTTCGGGCCGGGCTTCGGGTTCCGCCTGAGCATCAGGTCCTCCCCCTGACAGGTAAGGTGCCAGTTCATTTGAATGGCCGCAGCTTTTGCAGGCGAACTTTGCGGTTACGGACCGGACGATTTTCGGATCAAGCTTGTACTCTTTTCCGCAGGCTTCACATACGACATTTACCATTATGTCATCTCCTTGGATATATATTTTGAACAGGTTTCCTGAATTTTACAATATACGGTCTTCGCTACCAAAACTTTCACAGGGTGTCAACAGTAAAAGTCGGGTCGGAGTTCATGGATCACCGGCCTGCAAAAGGGGGGATTATCAAGTGCGATCCGCGCAAAATGCCGGTTGTGGGTAAAGAATACCACCTGGGTCTTGCGGGAAAGTTCCCCGAGCACCTGAAAGGCGGCTTTTGCCCTGTCATCATCAAACTGGACAAGAATGTCATCCACGATAAAGGGAAGCGGCTCAAAAGATTCAATGTACTGTTCAATGCTTGCGATCCGCAAGGCAAGATAGAGCTGGTCCCGGGTGCCCCCGCTCATGCCCCCGGGAAAGACGGACTCTTTTGTCCGGGACCTTACTCCGGCGATTGCCGGGGTGTCGGAATCCGTGAAATCCAGGCGGATGCTTTGAAAACCTTTCAGGGTAAGTGTTCTGAAAATTTCTCCGGAACGGGTTACAAGCTTTTCCTGGTTTTTTTCCCTGAACCGTTCCACAGCCTTTTGCAAAAGCACGGCTGCGATTTTCAGGGCTGCATACTGTTCAGTGTAAGTTTCAAGCTCCGAAAGCAGGGATTCCTTGTGTTCCACAAGGTCAAGGGCTTTTGACGAGCCGTCCATTCTCGAAAGCTCGGTCTTCTTTTCACCGGTTTTCCGGTCCACGGCTGCCTTCTCTTGTTCAAGCCGTCCGATTTCGTTTTCAAGAGCTTCAATTTCCGGCTCTATGCTGTCGGGATCATGTTCCAGGACCTCTTTTGTAAACTCACCGAGTGTCCGCCCCCTGCTTTGCCGGTGGATCTCTTTTTCCCTCTGTTCCAGCTCCCGGGTGAGTTTCTCCCTTTCTTCAATCCCTTTTTCAGCTTTGTAAAGCATTGAGTTGAGGGTCTCCACCTGTGTCCGGGTTTCCGTATTGGGCATTTCGCCCGTTACCTCCCTTGTCACCTGTTTAACCCTTTCCTCAAACTCACTTTTTTCCCTGTCGATCCTTTCAAGGCGGGTGCGCGTTTTTTCAAGCTCGCTGATCTTTTCAAATAGTGCCCGGTGTTCATCCACCATCTCTCCTGCGATTTCAGGTGAGGCATCTGCAGAAAGCCCGAGCGGCTCCACCAGGCTCTGCCAGGTTTCCTTTTTTTTTGTGATGCCGGTTTCAAGCATTTTGTGCCTGTTCAGGCTCTTTTCAAGCTCTTGGGATGAACCGGTGATTTCTTTTTCAAGGAATGCAGTATCCTTCTCAATGTTTCTGAATTGTTCAACCGCCTGCTCTCCCTTTTTTACAAGGGCTTCAAGGGTGGGGTTTTTACCTGTTTCCATGTCCGCAGTATTTGCGAGATGGTCTGATATGCCCTTTTTAAGGCGGGTGATTTGTTCCTGGTCCGCCCGGGCCTGTTCATTCTTTTTGTTTATTTCCCGTAACAGTGCTGCAGCCCTCTGGTACCGGATCAGCCAGTGCCGCATATCACCCGGAGAGTCAGGGCGGACCGGACCCTCTTCCCAGACCTTGTGCCAATCCTCGGTCAGGGCCTGAATTCTTGTTGAGGCGTCTGCTTTCTCACGTTCAAGTGATTCGCGCTCCTTTACCAGTCTATCCCTGTGTGATCGGGCTGACGC
>JAWLES010000089.1:0-10274 GCA_041685935.1 Desulfobacteraceae bacterium
GCAATCAGCACCATCCTTCTGATGCTGGTAGGGGCGATCGTGTATACCTACAACAAGTACATGGGAATCAACCAGATTTTTAAAACGCTGAGCAGCGGACAGGGGGAATAATGAAGAAATTTATTTCAGGCTGGACCTTGATCAAGCTGTATACGGTCCTTGTGTACATCTGGATGTTCGCCCCTATCGTGGCGGTGGTGCTGTTGTCCTTTAACCCCCAGCAGTTCGGTTCGTTTCCCATGAAAGGATTCAGTTTCAGGTGGTATGTGGAGCTTGCTCACAATCCCACCATTCTCGGCGCTTTTAAAAATTCAATGGTTCTGGGGTCGCTTACCGCGATATTTGCCACTGCCATCGGAGTTCCGGCCGCATTGGCCTTTGTGAGGTACGAGTTTCCTGGAAAGGATTTTTTCAACATGCTTTTGATCGCTCCGATCATGATTCCGGAGGTGGTTCTGGGTGTCTCGCTTCTGCTTTTCATAAGGTGGCTGCAGCAACCCAAGAGTTTCGCCCTTCTGCTGATCGGCCATGTGGTGCTGACCCTGCCTTATGTGCTTCTTGTGGTGCAGGCGAGGCTGGTGGGGATCAAGAGGGAATATGAAGAGGCTGCGCTGTCCCTTGGAGCGAACCCGTTCCAGACCTTCAGGGAAGTCACGCTTCCTCTTCTGGCCCCTGCTATTTTTGCGGGAATGCTGTTCTCGTTCACGATCTCGTTTGATGATGTAACCGCCACCCTCTTCTGGGCAACTGCAAATCAGCAGACAGTGCCGGTGAAGATTTTCGGCATGCTGAGAAATTCCATCAGCCCGGAGATCAATGCCCTCGGAGCGGTGATGATCGTCCTTACGGTGTCCATTCCGCTTGCTGCGGGATATCTTACCCGGAGATTTGCAAAGGGGGGATAAAGCAGTGGAATGTTCAATTCAATATAAGGGTTTGGCTGTACTTATCATTTAACAACAGGAGGATGTAAAATGGCACAAAAGATTAACGACAATCTGGACCGGGCTTTTGAAAGCTACAAGGAAGGGAAGCTGTCAAGGCGGGATTTCATCAAGTATCTGACCATGGCCGGTGCGGCAGCCGGAGTTGCAGGGGGACCGTTTTCCCTGGCGAGAAAAGCGTTTGCCGCCGATTCTATTACGGTTCACTCCTGGGGCGGTTCCACGTCCGAGGCTTTGAGGAAATATGCGTTTACACCTTTTACCAAGGAAACGGGAATTAAAGTTACTGATGCCACCTTCACCGGGATGGATTCGTTCTTAACCCAGGTAAAGGCATCGTTTCCGCCTGGAGGTGAGTTCAACATCGCTCACCTGAGTGCGGTGTATGACTACCTGAGGTACAAGGACCTCGGGTTCAATGTGGAGCTGGATGAAAGCAAGATACCCAATATGAAAAATGTCATGAGCGTGATGACTGATACATTGAGAAACATAACCGGCGGAACCCTGTCAGCGGTTCCGTACGATGTCGGCCAGACGGGCATTGCTTACAACAAGAACAAGATTTCAAAGGAAAAGGCGGAAAAACTCGGTGCATCACTTCTCTGGGACAAGGACCTCAAGGACAAGCTCGGTTCCTGGGCCGGAGATTTCAGGACCAACATGTGGTACGCAGCCCTTCACACGGGCCAGAACCCCAACAACATCACCAATCTCGATGATGTCTGGGACGCCCTGAAAGAGCAGCGCAAGCTGGTCAAAAAATACTGGGCTTCCGGCTCCGAGCTCATGAGCCTTCTTGCCAACGAGGAAATTTATGCAACGGTCGCCTGGTCCGGAAGAGTGGCGGCGCTCCAGGAACAGGGCCATCCCATAGGGTATCTGGCTCCGGACAAGACCTATTCGTGGATGGAGTACATGTACGTGATCAAGGGGACGGATCTGGAAGTGGCCCAAAAGCTGCTCAATTTCATGCTTGAGCCTGAATGCGCCATTGCGGTATCAAAAGGGCAGAACTATCCGCCGAGCCTTGACCCCACCAAGGTTTCCATGCCGGATGAAATCAAAAAACTGCCTGCTTACGACCCAACCGGAACACTGGACGGTTATCTTTTCGCTGATCCTGAATACTGGAACAGCCATCAGGCGGAATGGGGAGAAAAGTGGGACAGGATTAAGTCAGGCTAATAATTTGAACCATAAATCGAACTGCCGGGGCTGCAGTAATGCGGCCCCGGTTTTCGAGCGAGCTTTTGGGAGATGGAACTTTGAATACGGAAAAAGACCCGGCGTTTGTGCAATTTAAAGGTATCGTCAAGCGGTTCGGAGATGTGACCGCGGTGGAGAAAACCGATCTGGATATTCCGGAAGGATCCCTTGTGACACTTCTCGGGCCGTCAGGCTGCGGAAAAACCACTCTTCTCAGGATGATAGCAGGACTTGAAACACCCACGGAAGGGGATATTTACGTGAAGGGAAGACGGATCAACGATGTTCCCATCCATAAACGGAATCTGGGGATGATATTCCAGAATTACGCCCTGTTTCCCCACAAAACGATCTTTGACAATGTTGCCTTCGGCCTGAAATACCGCAGCGCATCCAAAGACCGGATGAGGGAAAAGGTTCGTAAGGCACTGGAGCTTGTCCGTCTGCCCGGCGTTGAAAACCGTATGCCCTCGCAGCTTTCGGGCGGCCAGCAACAGAGGATCGCGCTTGCAAGGGCCATTGTCATAGAGCCGGATGTGCTCTTGATGGATGAGCCGTTGTCCGCCCTTGACGAAAACCTTCGTGAAGACATGAGGCGGGAGATAGACAACCTGCAGATGCGGCTCGGGGTGACCACCATATTTGTCACCCATGACCAGAGGGAGGCTTTGTCCATGTCCGACAAGATCGTTGTCATGAAAGACGGAGTCAAACAGCAGGAGGGCGAGCCCGAGGAGGTCTACAACTATTCTGCAAACAGGTTTGTTGCGGATTTCCTGGGCCACTCCAACTTCATGGAATCCGTGGTCGAAGAAGAAAGAAACGGATATATGCTTGTTAAGCTTGACGACGGGGAGTTTTTCCTGGTCACCCCTTCCACGGAATTTGAAAAAGGGGAGAAGGCGGAGGTCGTGGTGCGGGCCCAGAAACTGAAAATGGGCTACAGGGAGAATTTTGAAAAAGAGGAGGGCATGAACTACTTTTTCGGAACGGTTAAGGAAAGAAGCTATATGGGCGGAGAAGTCAGCTACTTCGTAGAGACGGAGAAAAATAAAATTCTGCATGTCATCAGTTTTGTTAAACGGACGCCTTTCAGACGCCGGGACGAGGTGTATATCAAGGCGGACCCCGAACACTGCAGGCTTTTGAAAGTCTGAACAGTCGATTAATTTATAACCGTAATACCAGGGTATGCGAATATGGATAACAAGCAAATAGGACAAGTGCGTCAAAAGGTTATAGCAAGCTCCTGCCCGAGCCTCGGGTCATCCTACATCGAAAGGGCCCATGGAGCTCTTCTTTATGATGTGGAAGGCAGGGAATACATCGATTTTGCAGGTGGTATCGCAGTAATGAATGTGGGCCATTCGCATCCCAGGGTGGTGGCGGCGATTAAGGACCAGGCGGAAAAGTTCACACATACCTGTTTTATGGTGATGCCCTACCAGGGGCCGGTTAAACTGGCACAGAGGCTTGTTTCCCTTGCACCTGGAGATTCCCCCAAAAAGGCGGTTTTTGTGAACAGCGGGGCGGAAGCCGTTGAAAATGCAGTAAAGGCTGCCAGATACTATACCGGAAAGGCAGGCATCATTGCATTTGAAAACGGATTTCACGGGCGGACCCTTATGACAATGACCCTGACCAGCAAGGTCAAGCCGTATAAATTCGGGTTCGGCCCGTTTGCACCGGAAGTTTACCGTATGCCTTACGCATACTGTTACAGGTGTCCTCTGAACCTGGAATATCCCGGCTGTGATGTTGCATGTGCCGACCTTCTGGAGGATTTCCTGATTTCTCACACTGCGCCCGAGAATACAGCAGCCCTGATAATGGAACCGGTGGCCGGAGAAGGCGGATTCATCGCCCCGCCTGACGAGTATTTCAGGAGGATATCAGAGATATGCAGGCAGAATGATATTCTGTTCATCGCAGACGAGGTGCAGACCGGGATCGGACGGTGCGGCACAATGTTCGCAATGGAGCAGACCGGTGTGGAGCCGGATATCACGGTAACCGCAAAGAGCCTTGCCGCTGGAATGCCGCTGAGCGCGGTTATTGCCGGGAAGGAAATCCTGGATGCGGTCCATCCATCCGGCCTGGGCGGAACATACGGGGCGAATCCTGTGGCATGCGGGGCTGCCAATGCTGTTCTGGATGTGTTCGAGCAGGAGGGGCTGCTTGAACGGGCAAAGCATCTCGGAGATGTGCTTGAGAAACGGTTCGAGAAATTCAGGGAAAAGTTTTCCATTGTAGGAGACGTGAGGGGCAGGGGTGCAATGATGGCCATGGAGCTTGTCCGTGACCGAAAAACCAAGGAGCCTGCAGGTGACGAGGCCCGGAAACTCGTGCGGTACTGCATGGAAAACGGGCTGGTGCTTCTGGCCTGCGGGTGTTACGGAAATGTGATCCGGGTGCTGATGCCCCTTGTGATAAAGGATGAAGATCTTGAAAGAGGGCTTTCCGTAATGGAGAAAGGGTTTGAAGAACTTTTTGAATAAAACCAGGCAGAACCGGAGTTTCAGGTGGATAAAGAAAAACCTGGACCCGGCTAAAACCTATCTGGTTTTTGAAAAGCAGATGAGTCAGAACGGCGCACCGGTCGTGAGGGTTGATTCCCCTCTTTCCAGGTATCTTGAAGCTGAAGGAGTTGCCTGGCAGGAACTGTTCGATCCCAAAGTATCAAGGGATTATCTTGTGATCCGGCTGGACCGGAAAGGGGAAAATGAAGCCCTTGCAGGACTGATGGGACACAGTGAACTTTTTGACGCCACATACTATATTTTTAAAGCGGAGCAGGAAGACCGAAAAAATGACTGAACAAAATCCTCTGTTTTACCAGACCCGGAAAAAACTTCCCTTTATTGAAAGGGCACAAGGCGTATACATGTTTGATCATACCGGAAAGGAATACATCGACGGGTCTTCCGGGGCGATCATATGCAACATCGGATACGGCAATAGAAAAGTTATTGACAGAATCAATCTGCAGGCTGAAAAGACCTTTTTCGCCTACCGGACCCATTTTGAGAACAGACCGTCCGCGGATCTTGCGGAAAAGATTGTGGGAAAACTGTCAGGCGGCCTGAACAAGGTGTTTTATGTGTCCGGCGGATCTGAAGCGGTGGAGACGGCTTTGAAGATCTGCAGGCAGTATTTTTACAGCAGGGGTGAGGGGTCGAGACACCTTTTCATTTCCAGAAAACCGGGGTATCACGGATGCACCCTGGGAGCGCTGGGCATAACTTCCTATGCACCGCTGGAAGTGCCCTTCAAGCCCATGGTCAAAAACAATCCCAGGATACCGGCCCCTTTCTGTTACAGATGCGCTTATGATATGCAGTATCCGCAATGCGGGATCAAATGTGCTTTGCAGCTCGAGGACACGATTCTTGCAAACGGACCTGAAAACGTGGCGGCATTCGTGGCCGAACCGATCGGGGGCGCCAGCACGGCTGCTGCAGTTCCGCCTGACGAGTATTTTTCCATCATCAGGAAGATCTGCAGCAAGTACGGGATCATGCTGATACTCGACGAGGTGATGACGGCTTTCGGCAGGACCGGAAAGTTTTTCGGGTACGAGCACTTCGGAGTAAAAGCGGATATAATAGCCCTTTCCAAGGGCATGGCTTCGGGCTATTTTCCCCTGGGTGCGGCTGTGACCACACAAAAAATCGTGGATGAGATTCTGGATGCGGGAGGATTTCAGCATGGCCATACGTACGCCGGCAATCCCATGGCATGCGCTGTTGGGGAAGCGGTCTTTGAAACCATTGAAGAGCAGGGCCTGGTGGAAAATTCAGCTCAAGTGGGAAAATACATCAAGGACGGTTTGAAACAGCTTCAGGCATCGTACCGTATCATAGGAAATGTCCGGGGCAAGGGGATGCTGACGGGGATTGAACTTGTTAAGGACAGGGAGGGCAAAATCCCGTTTGATCCCGGCCTCAACGCGAATTTCATTCTGGCGGACATGGCATATGAAAACGGCCTGATTCTTTATCCCAGAAGACCGATCAACGGTATCCTGGGAGATCATCTCCTTGTGGCCCCGCCCTTGATAACCACCAGGGACGAGGCTGATATCATTCTCGACCGCCTGGATGGAGCGCTTGCAAAGGCGGAAAAAAGACTTTTTACAGAAAGGATGTGACCATTCATGTCAAAGATTGACAAAACAACGACTCCTGCGGCGGCAGCCGGACTTGTCAAAGAGGGAAGCGCGGTTATGGTGGGCGGATTCGGGGTTCCGGGAACCCCGTTTATACTGCTGGATGCCTTGCTGGAGCAAAAAACGGCAAATCTTACATTGATCAAGAACGAGGCCAACGAGGCCGGCATGGGAATCTCCAGAGTAATCGAGGCCGGCTTTTGCAGGAAACTTGTCACATCCCATCTGGGATTGAACAGTAAGGTTATCGGCATGATGAATGATGGACAAATAGAGGTGCGGTTCCATCCCCAGGGGATACTGGCTGAGAAAATACGGGCCGGGGGTGCCGGACTTGCCGGGATACTCACCGACATCGGTATCGACACTATCATAAGTGAAGGTAAAACCAGGGTTGATGTGAACGGCGTTACGGTGATGGTGGAGGAGGCGCTTCATGCTGATGTGGCACTGATTCATGCGGCAAAGGCTGACCGGATGGGCAACCTGGTTTATGAAAAGACGGCCAGGAACTTCAATCCGCTCATGGCCACTGCAGCCGAAACCGTGATCGCCGAGGTTGAAGAGATCGTGGAAACCGGTTCCATATCCCCGGATGCCATTCATACACCTGGTGCGTTTGTGGACCATATCGTGGAGATTGAAAACCTTACAGAGGAATACGGAGTGCTTCAAAGCCATGTCATACAAGAATAAAATCGCAAAAAGAGCAGCTGCGGAAATCATGCCCGGCCAGGTGATCAATCTGGGGATCGGACTTCCCACTCTGGCCATGGGGTATCTTCCGTCGGACATGCCGGTGATGATTCATTCGGAGAACGGGATCCTCGGCATGGGCCGCGCCTGCCGGAACGGTACGGAGGACAGGAACCTTATCGATGCGGGCGGCGGGTATCCCGAGATTGTTACAGGTGCGTCTTTTTTTGACAGTGCGGCCTCGTTTGCAATCATCAGGGGAGGGCGGCTGGACGCAGCCTTCCTTGGCACACTTGAAGTATCCATGACCGGGGATCTGGCCAACTGGATCATACCTGGTAAATTTTCCCCCGGCATAGGGGGCGGAATGGAGCTTGCCCAGAAGGCAAGACGCCTGATAATAACCACCACCCACACCACCCGCAAAGGGGAGCCGAAGATTCTGAAGGAATGCACGCTCCCGCTCACTGCCAGTGCCTGTGTGGACCGGATTATAACCGAACTTGCAGTGATGGATGTAACCGACTCCGGGCTTGTTCTCAAGGAAGTGGCAAGTGAGAGTTCCGTGGAGGAAGTGGTCCGGAAAACAGGCGCCCCCTTGATGGTACCTGATGAAAACAGTATGCCCTCATTTTAAACAGGAGTTGCCATGAAACTCTCTTCGGCGGAAAAGAAAATCATTGAGACAGTGAACGATCTCGAGAATGAGATATGTGAATTTACCTGCGAGCTTGTTTCCCACAAAAGCGTTTTGAACAATGAAGCAGGTGTCGTACAGGCAATGGAATCCAGGCTGGAGGCGCTTGGTTTCAGTCCAAGAAGGGTGGCCATCAATCCTGATACCCTTGCCGGACATCCCGGTTACGCGCCCGTGACCTGGGACTATACTGATAAGGACAACGTGGTGGCGGTTATCGAGCCTGAAAAGAACACGGGCAAAAGCCTGCTGTTCAACGGGCATCTGGATGTGGTGAGCGCAGATCCAGTCGATTTCTGGGATACCAACCCCTATGCCCCCGAGATCGGTAACGGATGGATCATAGGCAGAGGAGCAGGGGACATGAAATCCGGTGTGGCCGCCATGACATACGCAGCATATGCTGTGCAAAAGGCCGGGTTCGCTTTTACGGCGCCTGTCACCCTGGAGGGGGTTATCGAGGAGGAGTGCTGCGGCAATGGAGCCCTGGCGTGTGTCAATGCGGGATATGACGCTGATGCAGTATTGATCCCGGAGCCCTTCGGTCCAAGCATATATACCTGCCAGGTAGGGGTTCTCTGGTTCAGGGTGGATATCAGGGGCAAGTCCGTGCATGTACTCCGTGCCGGCAAGGGAGCCAATTCCATTGAAAAAGCATTCCCGATCATCCAGGCTTTGCGGAACCTGGAGGATGAGATGAATATTGAGAACGTACCTGAACAGTACAGGGATTTTGAACATCCCATCAACCTGAATATCGGCATTATCAGCGGGGGAGACTGGGCATCCACGGTTCCCTGCAGCGCCAGTTTTCATGCAAGACTCTCTTATTATCCGGGTACAACCTACAAGGATGTGTGCAGGCGGATTGAACAAACCGTTCAAAAGGCTGCTGAAAACGATCCCTGGCTAAAAGAGAACATGCCGGAGGTGGTTTTTTACGGGTTCAGGTCGGACGGGCATTGCGTGGATCGGGACAAGGAGGCGTTCAATGTGCTGAATGACTGCCACAAGGCTTTTACCGGCAAGGATGCCAAGGAGTATATATCCACTTGCACCACGGATTTACGGGCGTTTCACTTTTTTACGGATGCCCAGGCAACCTGTTTCGGTCCCAGGGCGGAGAATATTCACGGGGCGAATGAAAGGGTCGAGATTGAAAGCATTATGCATACCGCCCGGACTTACGCACTTTTTGCGGCCCGGTGGTGCGGGATAACTTCTTGAAAAACGGTTTGTTCGTGCCGTATTCCCTGCACCAGCCGATCTCTGTTCACCGGGCCGGGCATGGTGTATGCAGTGCGCCTCATTCTCGCAGCCCGTCCCGGGCTGCTCCGAGGACAATGACATCCTTCCCTCGTCCATGAGGAGCAGACCGGATGTCATTGGAACCCGGCACACAGCACACACCATACCCGGCCCTTCAGGGAAAGTTCACCCGCAGGTTCGGCGTAAAGGAGAGTCCCCCCGCTTGAAGGGCCGGGGTGATAGTTACTGAGAACGAGTCGGATAGACTGATCTTCGGGTTTCTGGCAATACCTGATGGTCTTGATGAAAAATTCAGACCGCCCGTTTTTCGGGTGATTGTGGACATGAATAAAGGAGAGAGTATATGAAGGAAGTGGTTATAGCGGGTTATTTGCGGAGCGCCCAGTCAAGATCAAATCCGGGAAAACCTGAAAAAGACGTGTTCGGTAATCTGCGGGCGGACGACATTCTGGCGCGTGTGGTGCCTCAGCTTTTGAAAGGAATCAATGTGGCGCCGGACGGGCTGGATGATTTTATTGTAGGGTCCGCCATGGGAGTGACCGAGCAGTGGACATTCGGAGGACGGACCCCGGTGTTTCTCTCCAATCTGAATGAGTCGGTCCCTGCCAAATTCATAGATCAGCAGTGCGGTTCAGGCATGGCAGCCGTACATACGGGATTCATGGAGATTGCAACCGGATTTGCAGACTGTGTTCTGGCAGCCGGCATGGAGCACATGACACGGGTTCCAATGGGACCGGCCCTTTTTGACAAAGGGGTGCTCTCCCTGAACCCTGCGCTGTCAGAGGATGAAAAGTACGATTGCTGGGATATGCCGGTGATCATGAACATGGGGCTGACCGCGGAAAAACTTTATGAATCAGCAGGTTTTACCCGAAAGGAGCTTGATGAATGGAGCGTCCGATCCCATCAGCGGGCAACTGAAGCCTTGACAAAGGGGTTTTTCAAGGGAGAAATCCTGCCTATCGAAGCCAGGCAGGCTGACGGGAGCATGTTAACGGTTGACAGGGATATGAATATCCGGGAAAATGCTTCCCTCAAGGCCCTTTCAGAGCTGAAACCGGTTTTCAGGGAAAACGGTGTTATCACGCCTGGAAACGCCTCTCCGCTGAATGCCGGTGCCGCGGCAATGGTTCTGATGTCACGGGAAAAGGCTGAAAAAATGGGTATAAAACCGCTTGCCAGGATACGCTCCATCGGGTTTGCCGGGGTTGATCCCACGGTCATGGGGCACGGGCCGGTGCCTGCAACCCGAAAGGCGCTTGAAAAATGCGGCCTTGCTGCTTCGGAT
>JAWLES010000090.1:0-10181 GCA_041685935.1 Desulfobacteraceae bacterium
ACGTTGGGAGCGATGTGCCTGAAAAGTATCCTCAGGTGGGAAGCCCCTGCAATAACAGCCGCATCAATAAAAGGCCGCTCCTTAAGACTCAGGGTCTGGGACCGGATCACCCTGGAGACTCCGGGCCAGCGGAAGAATGCGATCAACATGACAATGGTCCATATGTTCAGTTTTCCGAAAAGGGATGAGAGCAGAAGAACAACCAGCAGGGTGGGCATTACCATGATCATGTCGGCAAACCGCATCAAAAGCGTATCAAGGATTCCGCCGCTGTATCCTGCGGTCATGCCGATGACGGTTCCCAGCACAATGCTGATGAAAGCTGCTGAAACACCTACCATGAACGCCACGCGCGCCCCTGTAAGAAGCTGGCTGAAAAGGTCCCGCCCCATATAATCGGTTCCCAGCCAGTGTGTAAGGCTCGGCGGGGTTACGTTTGAAATATCCGGGTCCGCCCCTGTCATGGGCTGATACATTGGATCAACCAGCGGAGGAATAAAACTGGCCAGGGCCATGATGCCGAAAACCGTCAGGAGGAAAAGTCCGGTTTTACCGATGGCGTTTTCCCTGAAAAGCATCCATCCGCCTGCAAACCTGGACACCCCGCCCTGAACCGGTTTATTCCTTTTTCCCGTGATGCGCCTGATCCAATTCAATTTCCGTTTCAAGCTCCTTTACTCAGTAACTGATCCTCGGGTCCAGGTACGTATACAGTATATCCACCACAAGGTTGGCAGCCAGCACCACAATGGAAATAAAAAGAAAACTCGCCAGTGCAAGGGGATAATCACTGTTGCTCACTGCGAATATAAGCTCCCTGCCCAGCCCTGGCCATGAAAATATAATCTCGGTGAGCGCCCCTCCGTTCACTGAAAAGGCAAGGCTCAGGCCGACACTCGTCACAACCGGCAAAAGGGCATTTGGGGCTGCATGACGGTCACGCACGGCTTTATCGGTCAGTCCTTTGGCCCTTGCGGTTATTATATAATCCTCCCGCAGTGTTTCCAGCATGCTCGACCGCATGATCAAAAGGTATGTTCCGAAATGGATAATGCTGAGGGTAAAAAGGGGCAGCACCATATGGTAAGCGATATCAAGGCCTTTGAGAAAAACCGTGGCGTTCCGGTCAACCCATAGTTCCGGTGTGAGCATGCCGCTCAAGGGAAAAAGCCCGATCTTGTATCCGAATACCCAGATGATGATCAAAGCGGTCCAGGGCAGAAACAGGGTATGGCAGACCAGGGCCGTCACAGTCCCCCAGGTATCTATTTTCGTACCTTTGTGCCAGGCCGTGAGTTTACCAAGGAAAATACCTGCAAAACAGGAGATAATTATGGACGTGGTAAAAAGAAGTACGGTGTTCGGAAGGCGGTTTCCGATGATCTGCATCACCGGCTTCCCGTAATGGAAGCTGTATCCAAGATCCCCCCTGAAAAAATTTTTCAGATAATACCCGTACTGCGTGAGAATAGGCTCGTCAAGCCCGAACTGGCTGATCAGATAGTCCGCATCCTCCGTGTCCATGGACGGGTCCACGACCCTGGCAGTGGGATCGCCCGGCGCAAGCCGGAACAGCAGAAACAGAACCGTCATGATCACAAAAAAGATAACCGTGATCTCAAAAGCTCTTCTGATGATGAACCGGTTAATGAGCATCCGCGCGCTCCGTATTCAGTTCAAGGGTGACCATTGACCACAGGTTTCCGATACCTCCCACCATCTCCACCCATCCGCTGAACCGGTTCACGTTCACAGCTTCGATCATATGCGGGTTGTAGAGCGGGATGTAGGGCACATCATTGAGAACTATATCCTGAAGCCTGAAAACAAGCTCCCGTCTTTCCTCCTTGTCCATGCACCGGGCCGAAGATTCTGCAATCCTGTCATATTCGGGGTTTGAGTATCCGCTCATGTTCCAGCCCCTCTCTTTTGCGTTTTTGGAATGAAAAAAGCTGCGAAGGTAATCCGGGTCAAGAGAGAGACTGCCGTATCCGAGTATAAACGAATCAAAATCATGCTCCGCCTTTACTTTGTCCAGAAGGGCTCCAAAGGACATCGGCCTTGACGAAGCCGGTATGCCCGCATCCTTGAGCCATTCCTGTATAATGGTCCCGCATGCCGCCCTATGGGGGTCGTAGTCGGCAGGCGGGGTCAGGATGGTGACGGGTTCCATCGGTTCGCCGTCAGGCGTAATAATGGTGGAGGGCTTCACCACGTTTCCCTCTTTGTCCACCGGCGGCGTATTCCAGGTGTATCCCTCGGATTTGAGCAGCTTCCACGCCCTGCGGATCCGCTCCTCCCTCGAGTCCCCCTCACCGTAGGAGGGAAGGTCCGGGTTATACCAGGAGACATTCCCCTCCGGCACCACGGATAACATCCTGTCTGCATATCCCTGGAGAATCCTGGATATGATAAACTCCCTGTCAATCAGGTAAGCTGCGGCCCGTCTCAGACCTCTGCCGGAAAACGGGGCTTTTCTTGCATTGAAACCCATAAAATAGAAAGCGCTCTTTTTGCTTATAAACACACGGGTGTTTTCATCTTTTTCCAGGGCATCTATATGGCCGGGCTGAACAGCTGACCAGTAATAGTCGATACTGTTTTTTCTCAGTGCCAGGATCGCCACATCCGCGGACCTGAATATCTTGAATATAATGCTGTCCACATGCGGGCCGATCCCGTATCCGTTAATCGTACTGCCGGAGGCGAAAAAATGGGGGTTCTTTTCCAGATAAAGAAACGCACCCTCACGCCTCTTTTTCAAAACAAAGGGGCCGCAGCCCAAAGGCTTATCAATTTTCTGGTTCATCAGGGCCATAAGAGGCTTTTCCTTTTGTTCAGCCCTGTCAGCCCTGTCAGCCCACTCTTTCCTGGAAACTATGGGAATCACCATGGATCGCGTCAGGAAAATCGCCCTGGGCTTGTCCAGAAAAAACCGTACGGTTTTGTCGTCCACTGCCACGGTTTTTTTCACGAACCTCCACTTGGAGATGTACATGGGGATCTTGAATCTTTTAATCAGGTCGACCGTGAACACCACGTCGTCCGCCGTAAGGGGGGAGCCGTCAGACCACCTGGCATCCCTGAGGGTCACGGTGTAGGAAAGGGTGTCCGGATCATACACCGGCTTTTCTTTTGCAAGCCAGGGGGTAAGCTCCAGCGTTTCAGGATCTCTTATATAAAGGTGCTGATATATAAGAGAGAGAACTTTTCTGGAGTTGGCGTCGCTTGCAAGCCAGATATTGAGTGTCCTGGGCTCTTCAGCGATCCCGACTCTCAGGGTGTCTGTATTCTGTTCATGCCGGCAGGAAAGGAAAAAAAACTGGCATATGCACAAAGCTGCGATCAAAACGGGCAGGCGTTGAAAAAGGATTGCCCGTTTTACAGGCTTTGCAGCTGCTTGAAAACTCATAAGTTCACTCACCAGCCTTCCGCTCGATGAAATCCACAACATCCGACTCAAGCCGCAGGCCGGTCAGTTCATTGATCCTGGGGATTCCGCCCGGGCTGACACAGTTGATCTCGATGAGCTTCTCTCCTATGATATCCACTCCCACAAAATGAAGACCATCCTCCCTCAGTTTCGGGCCGATTCTCTCGCAGATTTCGCGCTCCCTGCCGGTAATCTCGTGCCGGAACGCCCTGCCCCCTGCGTGGATATTGGTCCTGAAGCCGCCGTCCATGGATTTTCTCGCCATCGCCCCCAGTATCCGTCCATCCAACATCAGGATGCGGACATCCCCTTTTTCCTTCACATCCTTGAGGTACTCCTGGACCATGATGGTTTCCCTGTCCGGGTAGGGCTGATAAGCCTGGACATAATAGTGCATAAGAGAGTTGAGATTCTCCTGGTCTTTTGTGCTCACCTTGATCACCCCTTCACCGCCGAACCTGCCCAGGGGCTTTATTATCATGTCGCCCCCGAAATTGTCTATGATCCTTTTCAGCCGCTCAGGGTCCCTGGATATATGAATTTCAGGAGTAAGGTCCGGAAAATTGAGTGTATAAAGTTTGCTGTTGCCGAGAATCAGGCCCACGGGATTGTTGATCATAAAGAGCTTGTCACTCGCCGGTGCCAGGAACTCAACCGCTTTATAGTTCAGGGGCGGGTCTTTCCGCCAGAAAAGAACATCCATCTCTGTCACCGCCTCGAATATCCTGCCCCCTGAGGAGAGCTCTTCAATTACCTTCTGCCAGTATACTTCAAGGGGCGGGTCCCCGGACACCCGGACCGGGTCCATTCTGGCCACAACTGTCTGGGCTCTGACATAAATGTCATGGGGTTCAAGAAAATATACCGAATGCCCCCGCCGGTTGCATTCGTACATGATACGGCTTGTGGTTTCGTATGCAGGGTCAATGCCTTCCGGCCGGTCCATCAAAAAGGCGATTTTCATAAACTGACGTATCCGGTTACGGGTAAAAGTTAAAAATTCAGAGTACTTGCCAACATACAGGTTGTCAAGAACGAAAAAAGGCCCGGCTTTTAAAAACAAAGCCGGGCCTTCAGGGAAAAAATTTCATAATCGGTTAGTCATAAAGGGTCGATTTCACACTTTTCATTCAGATGAATTTTAATGAAATACACACCCAGTACAATCACCGGCACGGCAAGAACAAGCCCGATCACCGGAAGCAGGGTAAATCCTGTTACAATCAGCCCCAGTGCTCCTACAAGGAGAATCACACCCACCATCATTTTTGACAGTCTCTGGGGTACACATTCGGAGAGTTTCATATACACCTCGTTTTCTTAGGGTAAAAAGACTCATCAGCTATTTGATGTATAACCATACTATAATCACTTGAAACCGTTATTCAACAGGAACCCTGTTTTTTTTTAAACAGCTTACTCTCCTGCAGCCTTTTCAAACTGGTCCTTGTCTGCAAAACAGATGGGGCACTGCCAGTCGTCAGGAACATCTTCAAAAGCGGTTCCCGGCTCCACACCATTTTCCGGATCCCCTTCCACGGGGTCATAGATATATCCGCATGGTACGCACTCATACTTTTCCATTTTTTGCCTCCTCTTTTTTGTTTAAACCGCAACAGGCCGCAGGGCGGCCTTGATTCAGAAGTACAGTATAAAGCGGTGCAGAACCAAAAGAATTGATTCAAATCAAAAAAATGAATATTTTAAGCAACCCGGCACAAAAAGTAACCGGCAAAGCTCCGGATGAAGGCCCGGCCTCCCTCAACACTCTCATACCGGAACATGCCCTGGGATTCCGGCGCTGTTTTCCCCTTGACAGAAAATGGAACTACGTTTATATCAATTTATCAATACCGGTCTTTATACCGGACAAACGTACTTTAATATTTTGAAACAGAAAAAATCCATGACATTTGAAAATAAAATAAAACATCACAGAAACGGACTGCTTAAAAAATGGTACCGGGCCACAATAGATACCTACCCCCCGGAGACCGCAAGAGTCCTCGGCACATCTGAAAACAAGTTCGACAATCCGGTGGGGGTTACCACGATGGAAAGCCTTGAAGGTGTTCTGGACCGGCTTGAAAAGGACGACCTTGACGAACTGGAGCTGGAGAAAACCCTCGACCCGGTCATACGCATACGAGCCATACAGAGCTTCAGTGCGTCAGACGCAGTGGGATTCATATTCATGCTAAAGGAGATTGTCGAGGAAACCATCGGTGAACCGCCGGACAGAGCGTTTTTAAGAAAGGTTGACCGCATTGCGCTGGCAGGATTCAACCGGTTTATGAAATGCAGAGAGGATATTTACCTTTTAAAGGCCACGGAGGCCAAAAGAAGAGTCTATTCAGCCTTTGAAAGGTCGGGTTTAGTAGACGAGCTCAAGGAGGAGGACCTCCTTGACTCAAACAAATCTTAAACAGGCCTGTGAAGATTCCAGGTCGCAATAAAGAGGTGGTTGAAATATGAATCAAAAGTACATGTTACCCCTGGCGGTTGTTTTTCTGCTGTTTCTGCTGGCGTATGCAGGGGTTGAGGGAGCCGGGCTTCAGTGGTTCTTCGGAATCGTCGTGCCCTATGCAGCCTTGATTGTCTTTTTGGCCGGATTTGTTTACCGGGTAATAGGCTGGGCCTCATCCGCCGTACCATTCAGGATCCCCACAACCTGCGGGCAGCAAAAGACACTCCCCTGGTTCAACCAGAACCGCATCGACAACCCGGACACCACGGCAGGCGTTTTCATACGGATGCTCCTGGAAATACTCCTTTTCAGGTCACTGTTCAGAAATACAGCCGCGGCCTTTCACAGAAACGAAAAAAACAAACTGGCCTACTCATGGGAAATTTTCCTCTGGGTCGGGGCGCTGGCATTCCATTATTCATTCCTGGTGGTCGTAATCCGACACCTGCGGTTTTTCACAGCCCCGGTACCCTGGTTTGTCACTTTCACCGAAAAACTGGACGGCATTATCCAGGTGGGCCTTCCGGGAGTATTCATTTCCGGGCTGGTGCTCCTTGCCGCGGTGATATTTCTGCTTGCCAGAAGGCTTTTCGATAAAAAAGTTACCTATATCTCCCTTGCGTCCGACTACTTCCCGCTTTTTCTGATCGGAGCCATTGCCATAACCGGTATATCCATGCGGTATTTCACCAAAGTGGACGTTATCGGGATAAAGGAGCTTACAATGGGGCTTGTGACTTTCAGCTGGACAATCCCGGAAAGTGTCGGCGGCCTGTTTTACAGCCATCTTTTCATGATCTGCATTCTGTTCGCCTATATCCCCTGGAGCAAACTCATGCACATGGGCGGGATCTTTTTGAGCCCCACCAGGAACATGGCCAACAATACACGTGCGCAAAGACATGAAAACCCCTGGAACTATGATGTGGATGTCCATACCTACCAGGAATATGAGGACCATTTCAGAGACAAAATGATTGAAGCTGGGCTTCCAGTAGAAAAGAAGGAGTAATAAATGTCTGAAGAAATCAAACCGGAAGAACTACTTGACAAGATTGATCATCGACCTCCGGGCACAGACTGGATGGATACTCCGACCCAGATCAGACCTGGAATGTACTGCTATGCAGCCAAGCCGGAAAGCCTTGAAACCCTGAGCATGCCGAACGCCAGAAGCTGGGACCCCCTTGAGGAAGACTGGAAGCTCCCGGAAAACTGGCAGGAAATTCTTCACGAGGGATTCAAACTGAGACTGGAGAGATTCCGAACCTTTAAGGTATTCATGGATATCTGCGTCAGGTGCGGTGCATGTGCGGACAAATGCCACTATTTTCTGGGCACCGGAGATCCCAAGAACATGCCTGTTTTACGCGCCGAACTGCTTCGTTCCGTTTACCGGAACGATTTTACAGCGGCCGCCAGAATACTGAAAAAAATACCCGGAGGAGACAAGATCGCCGGAAGCAGACCCATGACCCTGGATGTTCTGAAAGAGTGGTGGTACTACTTTTTCCAGTGCACGGAATGCAGACGCTGTTCAGTCTTCTGCCCCTACGGCATTGACACGGCGGAAATCACCATAATGGGAAGGGAGCTGCTCAACCTCCTGGGCCTGAATATCGACTGGATCGCGACCCCGGTATCCAACTGCTACAAAACCGGGAACCATCTCGGTATCCAGCCCCACGCATTCAAGGATATGATGGACTTTTTCACCGAGGATATTGAAGAAGTCACAGGGATCAATGTGGAACCCCAGTTCAACAAAAAAGGGGCGGATATCCTGTTTATAACGCCGTCCGGAGACGTGTTCGCAGACCCCGGAACATATACCTGCCAGGGTTACATGATCCTGTTCAAGTACCTCAAGGACAAGTACGGCCTTGACGTCACCTGGAGCACGTATGCTTCCGAAGGCGGAAACTTCGGCTTTTTTACCAGCCATGAAACCATGAAGCGCCTCAACGCCAAAATGTACGCGGAAGCCAAGAGACTCGGCGTCAAATGGATTCTAGGCGGGGAATGCGGCCATATGTGGCGTGTCATCCACCAATACATGGACACCATGAACGGCCCTGCCGATTTCCTGGAAGAACCGGTGAATCCCATAACCGGCACCAAGTTCGAAAACGCCAAATCCACCAAGATGGTCCACATTACCGAGTTCACCGCGGACCTTATCAAACACGGCAAGCTTGAGCTGGACAAAAGCCGCAACAGCAACCTGACCCTGACCTATCACGATTCGTGCAACCCCGCCCGGGGAATGGGACTGCTTGACGAACCCAGATATGTCATCCAGAACGTCTGTGACAACTTCTACGAGATGCCGGAAAACACCATCAGGGAAAAAACATTCTGCTGCGGTTCCGGTGCCGGGCTCAACGCCGGTGAAAACATTGAGCTGAGAATGGCGGGCGGATTTCCCAGGGCCAATGCAGTGAAATACGTCCATGAGAAATTCGGCGTAAACCGCCTGGGAACAATATGCGCAATTGACCGGGCGGCCCTGACGACCCTTATGGAATACTGGGTGCCTGATGTGGAAGTTATTGGTATACATGAACTGGTTGGAAACGCACTGATTCTGCCGGGTGAGCAGGAAAGGGAGACCGACCTGAGATTTGAACCGTTACCAGGCACGGAGGAAGACAATGAGTAAAAATGCCATTATCACGGGCCTTGCAGTATTTGTCATTCTTGCCCTTTTCCCTTTCTGGATCAACCTTGCCGGAACAGATGCAGCACCTGATCCGAAACTCCTGGGACAGGCAAAAAAGCAGGACAACTGCGTTCTTGACAAATACGACATGCGGGCCGATCACATGTCCCTTCTGGACGAGTGGAGAGACTCGGTTGTAAGGGATGCTGACCGGGTGTACACGAATTCCCGCGGGAAAGAGTTCGAGATGAGCCTTTCCACCGGTGAGAACTCGTGTCTCGGCTGCCATGAGGACAGGGAAAAATTTTGCAATGAATGTCATAACTATGCTTCGGTTGATCCCTACTGCTGGGATTGCCATACAGAACCCAAGGAGATTCAATGATGAAAAAGAGCAGAAGAAGCTTTCTCAAAGTGGCGGCAATTTCCGCCCTGGGTATCGGAGCTGCTCCGGCAATCAGTATTTCCTCCTCTGCATCTGATTCCAACGGCACCCCCAATGCAGTAACGGGCCAGCACAAAGAAGCGCTTTCTGCAGAGCGGTGGGGCATGGCAATCGATACCAGGAAGATGTCGGGGAGTGTGGCCAAAAAAATAGTCAAGGCCTGCCATAAAGCACACAACGTACCGGATTTCGACCATGAGCCGGACGAGGAGAAGTTCCCTGATACCCGGCCTGTAAACCATGACCAGGAAATCAAATGGATCTGGGAAGAGGATTTTCAAAATGCGTTTCCGGACAAAGAGGATGAATTCCTTGCCAAAAAATTCCGGCATATGCCGTTTCTCGTAACGTGCAACCACTGCCTTCACGCGCCCTGCGTCAAAGCATGCCCGACCCAGGCGACTTTTAAACGTGAAGACGGCATCGTCCTGATGGACTTTCACAGGTGCATCGGCTGCCGGTTCTGCATGGCGGCCTGCCCGTTCGGTTCCAGGAGCTTTAACTTCAGGGACCCGAGGCCTTTCATCAAGGATACGGACCCGGATTTTCCCACAAGATCGAAGGGTGTTGTGGAAAAATGCAATTTATGCGCGGAGCGGCTTGCACAGGGGAAACTCCCCCATTGCGTGGAAGCGTCTGAAGGGGCGATAGTTGTCGGCGACCTTGAAGATCCGAACTCGGATATACGGAAACTTCTCGGTAAAAACTACACAATCAGACGTAAACAGGTGCTCGGAACCGAGCCTTCTGTTTACTATATCATGTAAGAGAGGCGGGTTATGCTTGAGATAGCTATTAAAGGAAGCAAAAAGTACTGGATATGGCTGGCTGCTTTGCTCGCCGTAATGGCAGCGGGCTTTGCCGTCTATCTGGACCAGTTTTTTAACGGCCTGATGATCACCGGCATGAGCCGGGATGTGTCATGGGGATTCTACATCGCCAACTTTACGTTCCTTGTCGGTGTGGCAGCAGGTGGTGTAATGGTGGTAATACCCTACTATCTGCACGACTATGAGAAGTTTCACCGGATTACCATCCTGGGTGAGTTTCTCGCGATCGCATCCCTTATCATGTGCCTTCTGTTCATCATAGTGGATCTTGGACAGCCCACAAGGATGCTCAATGTTCTGCTCTACCCCACACCCCATTCCATGCTGTTCTACGACATGATCGT
>JAWLES010000091.1:0-10056 GCA_041685935.1 Desulfobacteraceae bacterium
AGGAACTGAAAGAGGATGCCGGGCAGCTGCTCAAGGAAGCGGAAAACTCGGGGCACGGTGATTCGGAGCTGAAACGGATCGCAAAGGAATTCGCGGTCAAGGCAAACACGGAGTACGTGAAATTCCACCGGGGAGACTACCTGTAATCAATACAAGGATGTCAGCCTGAGTCTTTCTCATCACAGGCATTTTTTGCCTGCTCCCAGAACCTTTCCCTGTCATGCGCGGAAAGGTCCTTTAATACGGATTCGGCCTGCGAGAGCATCTTTTCCATATACCGGTAACGCTTTTCAAACTTGCCGGTGGAGCCGGCAAGGGAGAGTTCAGGATCAATACCCGCAAACCTGGCCACATTCACAAGTGTGAACAGGATATCCCCGAACTCGTCGGAAATTTTTTCCCGGTCACCTTGTTTAACAGCACTTTCAAACTCACCGATCTCTTCTTTCACCTTGTCGAGAACCTGGTCAAGGGTTTCCCAGTCGAATCCCTCCTTGACAACGCACTTGGACACCTTTCCGCATCTCTGCAGCGCGGGCATACCCGACGGGACCCGGTCAAGGACGGATTTGTGAGCGGCTTTGCAAGCCTCTTTTTTCTCATCCCGCTTGATGGAGTCCCATCTTTCCATCAGCTGCGCCCTTGTCTCCAGGGTTTCCCCATTGTAGACATGGGGATGCCGCCTTATCATCTTTTCACAGATTTTTGAAACACAGTCTGACAAGGTAAACCCGCCTTTTTCAGAATATATCTCGCTGATGAAAAGCAGCTGAAACAAAACATCCCCGAGTTCCTCACAGATATGCTCGGTATCCTGCTCAAGAATCGAATCACGCAATTCATACGTCTCTTCAACAAGGTACCTGAGCATGGATTCCGGTGTCTGCTTTTTGTCCCAGGGACAGCCGTTTCCCCCCCGGAGCGTACGTATTATTTCCAGTATGTCTTCTATTTTTTCCAAATCGTATTCAACCAGTCCAGTTTTGCTGAAAAATCATCCTGCAGCCTGTTGGAGACAAAAACCGTCATCACGCCGGCAACCCGTCCCACATAGGGTGAAAGTCTCGATTCTTTAACAAATTTCAGATCCGCGGGCACGAACGTGGTCAAAACAATAAAAACCACCGATACGATCAACACCCCTTTAAGGGTACCGAAAGCGCCGCCGAACAATCGGTCCACCCAGCCGAGAAATACAATCCTTAGAAACTTGCGTATCAGCACCGCCGTCATTGTGACTGCAACAAATATAACACAGAAAAGCAGGAAAACAGCAAGAATCTGTGCGTAAAAAACCTTGGAAAACCAGTTCTCAAAATACGGCAGCAGGACCGGATAATAGGTGTATGCCCCGTAAAAGCCTGCGATCACACCGATTATCCCGGAAGCCTCCCGGATAAGGCCCCTGAAAAAGCCTCTTATCAGACAGACCGCCACAATGATTATGATTGCAATATCAAAAAAATTCATATATTTTGGAGCACTTTGTTTACAGTAACCCTGAAAAGGAAAAAACTTAACAATATTTTTTACTTAAATCAAGATTTTTATTGACGCTGAAAATTATTGGATGCAATCTTTGAATGATGAAAACCATTACACTTGACGACATCGAACTGGCCAAACAGTTGTTCGGACACAACAACACGAATCTTGCCAGGATTTCCGCCAAAACCGGAACAACGATCAGTTCAAGGGGCAACAGCATCTCGATTCAGGGAGACCAGGCAGATATTGTTCTTGCCGAAACCATTCTTCTCCAGCTTTACGGACTGTTGAAAAAGAATTTCAAACTCACACCCGCAGATATCCAGTCCGCCATCACTACCCTGAGAAACAACCGGGACTGCAGCCTCAGCGACATTTTTTTGAATACCGTTTTCAGAACCGAAAGCGGAAAACCGATTACGCCGCGTAATCCAGCCCAGAAAGAATACATAGATGCGATTGAAAAAAACGACATCCTGTTTTCCATAGGCCCGGCCGGAACCGGCAAAACCTATCTGGCCATGGCCATGGCGGTTTCCGCTTTCACAAGCGGCAGGGTAAAGAGAATCGTCCTGACACGGCCCGCAGTGGAAGCAGGAGAAGCCCTGGGCTTTCTGCCGGGTGACATGGCCGAAAAAATAACCCCTTATCTCAAACCCCTTTACGACGCCCTGTATGATATGCTGGGAATCAGGAAGGCAGAGACGCTGATCGCCGAGGGCACCATAGAAATCGCACCGCTGGCGTTCATGAGGGGCCGGACACTTAACAACTCGTTCATCATTCTGGACGAAGCGCAGAACACCTCCACAGAGCAGATGAAAATGTTTCTGACACGGACCGGATTCGGTTCCAAGGCGGTCGTCACCGGGGACATAACCCAGATTGACCTGCCTGCGAACAAGAAATCCGGCCTTGTTCAAGCAAAACATTTACTTTATGGTATAAAGGGAATACAATTTATCTATTTCACCAAGGATGACGTGGTAAGACATGAGCTTGTATCCAGAATCATTGAAGCTTATGAACAAGACAAAGCAAAAGAATAAAAAGAAAGAGAGCGCCTTAAACAGCTTTCTGTCCACACGGCCTGCAGTATTGTGGGGGATACTGATTGTTGTCACGCTCACTTTCACACTTGTCTTTTATCCGGGAAGGGATGATCTCGACTTCGATTACGAGATCGGAGACGTTGCAAACCGGAACATCAAAGCCCCCAATGACTTCTTTGTTGAAGACAAGGAAGCCACCCTGCAGAAAAAAAAGCAGGTTAAAGAATCCGTAAAAATGGTGTATGACTGGGATTCGAAACTGAAAGATGATATTTTATCCAGAATAACCCAGAGCTTTAAAATCCCCAGAGATCTTTTTGACAACAAAAACCCGGCCAACTTCCCCACCTTTGAAAGCGTACTTGAAACCAAAGAGGAGTTTGAAAAAGAACTCGGCATCACCCTGAGCCAGGGAGCATACCGCATCCTGTACAACAACCGGTTTTCCGCCGACACTGCCGAAAAAATCAGAACCATCCTGTCTGAAATCCTTGAAAACGGGGTTGTGGCTAACAAGGAACTCCTTTTACAGGAGGACCAGGCCGGAATTATTCTCCAGACCATCGGAACTGATGAAGAAAGACACGTAACCAAACTCAGACAGTTTTACGGAACCGATCAGGCCCAGTCCATGGTGCGTATCCTGGGACAACCCATGCTGGAAAACGTGAACTACAACCTGAGAAACCTGGTTGTGGATCTTTCCCAGCGGCTTGTCCAGCCCAACATCACCCTGAACAAAAATGAAACCGAAAAACGGGTAAATGAAGCCATAGCAGAGATCAAGCCGGTGCTCTACAAAATCAAAGCCGGTGAGATGATCCTCAGGGAAGGTGAAATCGTGGATCCGGTCAAGCTGGTCAAACTCAAGGCCCTTGAAACCAAGATCAAAGAAAAAAACCTTTTCATGACCAGCATCGGCATGGCCCTGACCACTTTTTTCTGCCTTCTGGTTATATATCTGTTGTACCTGAAGGATCACAAAGGATTGAAAAAAGAGCACAACAAACACATGCTCTTTATAGCCTCAATGCTGGTGATATCCCTGCTGATGGCGAGACTGGCGACCCCCATAGCCGAATCCGCCAATCCCGAGTTCGACTTCGACATCACCTCGATTTCCATTTTCATGGGAATCCCTGTTCCTGCCGCAGCCATGGCCATCTGTTTCTTCCTTGGCTTTGACATCGCCCTGATTTTTTCAATCGTGGTGTCTCTTTTGGCGGCACTGATCTTCTCAAGCAGCATGCAGGTTTTCATCTTCTTTTTCCTGTCCTCCATCACCGGGTCCTACTGGATCAAGGACTGCAAGGAGCGCAAGGACTTCATCACCGCCGGACTCAAGGTCGGTGTGTTCAACCTGTTTATAGCGCTCTCCCTGAGTTTGTATTCGGTGCCTCAGCCGAAACTCATCGTGCTTGCCAAAGAACTGACCATCGCATTTTCAGGCGGGGTTCTCGCCGGTATAATCGCAGCGGGCCTCACCCCCCTGATTGAAGTTCTGTTCAACTATACCACTGAAATCAAGCTGCTCGAGTTTTCAAACCTGGATCAACCCGTCATGAGAAGACTGATGATCGAGGCGCCTGGCACTTACAACCACAGTGTAATCGTTGCCACTCTGGCCGAAGCCGCTGCATCCGAAATAGGGGCAAGGGGGCTCAAGGCCAGAGTCTACGGTTACTATCACGATATCGGAAAGCTTGAAAAGCCGCAGTACTTCGTTGAAAATCAGATGGACGGGAAAAACAAGCATGACAAGATATCTCCGTCCATGTCAGCGCTGATTCTGATCCAGCATCTGAAAAAAGGGGCGGAACTTGCCAAAAAGCACAAACTCGGCCCTGAAATAGTTGATACCATAAAACAGCACCACGGAACCTCGCTGATCAAATACTTCTACAACAAAAGCGCCCAGATCAAGGGCAAGGAGAACATAAAGGAAGAGAACTTCAGGTATCCCGGCCCCAAACCCCAAACACGGGAGATCGGCATCGTAATGCTCGCCGATGTTGTGGAGGCCGCCACCCGTGCAATGGAAAAACCTACCCCGGCCCGGATCAGGGGCAGGGTCAAGGAGCTTATCAACGATGTATTTGCAGACGGCCAGCTTGATGATTGCGAGCTGACTTTGAAGGATCTTAACGGAATCGCCAAAAGCTTCAACAAGATCCTCACCAGTATTTATCACCGCAGGATCGAATATACTGAAAAAACAAAAGAAAAGAAAAATGAAAAACATAATGATAAGCAATCAGCAGTCAAAGAAGAGAATAAACAGGGAGGAGATCGGGCAAAAGACAGAACTGATCTTAAGCGCCTTGGGATATGAAGACCATGAGATATCCCTCCTTTTCACCGACGATGACGGCATCCAGGCGCTAAACAGCTCCTACAGGGGGATGGACCGCCCCACCAACGTGCTTTCGTTTTCCATGATCGAAGGAGACACTAAACCCCCGTTTTCCGGTCTGCTCGGTGATGTTGTAATTTCAGTGGAAACCGCGGAATCTGAAGCTCTTATAGCGGGTATTCATACGGAAGAAAGACTTTCCCAGCTTTTGGTCCACGGGATTCTGCACCTTGTGGGATTTGACCATGAAGCTGACGAGAGGGCCTTTCTGGAAATGGAAGAAAAGAGCAGAGACCTTTTGCGGCTGATTGAAAAGAACCCGGATCTTGACGCATTCTAAAGGAGGAAAAATGGCGAAACTGGCTGTAAATGTTGACCATGTGGCCACGTTAAGACAGGCGCGGCGTATCAATTACCCGGACCCGGTAACCGCTGCAGCTGCCGCGGAAACAGCCGGAGCGGACGGCATTGTCGTACATTTGAGGGAAGACAGGCGGCACATAAAGGAACGGGATGTCAAAATACTTCGGCAGACCGTTCAGTCAAAGCTGATCCTGGAAATGGCGGCCACAAGCGAAATGCTGGGCATTGCCTCCAGCATCAAGCCGGATGTGGTCACTCTGGTGCCGGAAAAGAGAGAGGAACTCACCACAGAGGGGGGGCTTGATGCCCTGGGCAATCAGGACGTCATAAAAGAGGCGGTCTCCACACTGAAAAACAGCGGAATCGATGTAAGCATTTTTATTGACCCGGACCTTGACCAGATCAAAACATGCCATAAAATCAACGCGGACATGATCGAAGTCCATACCGGAGGATTCTGTGACGCCGGATCAAAGCTGAAAAGGGAAAGGGAATTTTCAAGGATAGTGGATTCGGTGAAGCTGGCATCCAAACTCAAGCTCGGAGTCAATGCCGGACACGGTATCTGCTACAACAGCATCAAGGCATTCAAAGGACTTAAGGAAATAGACGAGTTCAGCATCGGCCACAGCATTGTATCCAGGGCCGTGATCACAGGCATGGAACAGGCGGTCCGGGATATGGCCGGGCTCATAAAGGAGCTTTGACAGTCCCCGGGACCATTCCTGAATACGTTTTAATCGGAATATGTTAACACTCGGATGAACAAAAAATGAAAAACCGGATACTGACCGCCATCATAAGGCACCTGAAGTCAAGACCTTCGTTTGACCAGACCGGCATTGAAAAACACAGAACACTTCTGGAAAAAGGGGCAAAAGCATTCGGATCCGACAGGTCGGTCATGTTTGAACCGTTTCATATAAACGGAATAGAAGCGGCTGAAATCATTCCTGAAGACACATCCTCGGAAAAAACCGTTTTGTACCTGCACGGCGGAGGGTTCATGGCCGGCTCCATAAACTCTCACAGGGACCTTGCCTCAAAAATTGCAAAAGCGGCATGTGCAAAACTGGTCCTTATCAACTACAGACTGGCCCCGGAGCATCCTTACCCGGCCGGGCTTGACGATGCCTTTACCGCATGCACCCATCTTCTCGACAAAGGAATCCCTCCGGAAAGGCTCTGCATCGCAGGGGATTCGGCAGGCGGAGGTCTTGCACTGTCCCTGCTTGTCAGGCTCAGGAGGGAAAACCTCCCGATGCCAGGATGTGCGGTTTTTCTCTCCCCCTGGGTGGATCTGGAATGCAGGGGCGGGTCAATGACGGAAAACCAGGACCACGACCCAATGCTGAACAAAGATCTTCTTTTAAAAACAGTTTCAGTGTATACGGACCAGGACCCGTCTGACCCTCTTATTTCACCGCTTAATGCTGATTTCCAAGGGTTCCCTCCAATGCTTATCCATGCAGGAGAACGGGAAGTTCTGGTGGATGACGCAGTAAGGCTTGCAGGAAAAGCGCGGCGCACCGGAATCACGGCGGAGCTTGAAATTTTCAGCGGCATGTTCCATGTGTTCCAGTATTTTGCCAGATATCTGGACAAAGCTGAAGAATCGATTCAGAAAATAGGCACATTTATCCGGCAAAATCCCTGACCGGACAATTTTTCATGTAAAACCCGATGCCGGATTCACCTGCGGCAGCCGGTCCTTGCCTGCCGTACGGAAAGCTTTACCAGGCACATTTCATTACTGCAGCACAGACCCCGTTCCGGTTGTTGGACGGAACCGTTTCAAAGCATTTCTTCAGGCCGGATGGTGCATTCTCCACCACAAAACCCGTACCTGCCCATTCAAGCAGATCCAGGTCGTTGTAGTCATTACCGACAGCAACCGCATTTTTCCTGGCGATTCCGAGCCGTCGTGCAAGAAATGCGGCAGCGGAGCTTTTGCTGACACCGCTGCTGAAGACCTCCACCCAGACCGACATCCTGTCCAAAGGGGATGTGGCCGTGATCACACTGTATTCAGCAAGGCTCTTTCTGATTTGATCCAGGGTCCTTGTCATATTTCCGGAAACCGGGAGAACCGCAAGCAGCTGGGTTGCCGTGCCGAACCGCCCAAGAGCGTCCATTCCGTCCAAAGGCGCACATTGGCTCTCATAGAGCCCGAGCCTTGTATAAAAATCAGGATTTTCATCCCCCCGGGACCTGTACAGAAAGTATCTTGAATCCGGAAACGGCCTGTGAACCATATAATCAAGCCCCAGTTTTTCAAAGCAGCTGCCTGCTTTCACCACGTCCGATCCGTGAAGGTGGGTGGCCTGAACCATGCTCAATCCGGGATATTCCATAATCCCGGCCCCGGTTGAAAAAATAACGTAATCCACAGGCAGGTGCTTCTTGGATTTACCTGCGGAACCCGTAAAGCCAAGTGAGGCCATCAGCCTGCTGAAAGAGTACTCAGAGCGGCCGGTGGCCAGAATCCTTGTAACCCCGGACGCCTCAAGCCCTCCAAGGGCATCGAGATCCCTTTTGGACAAGGTCCTGTCATCCCGAAGCAGAGTGCCGTCCAGGTCCGTCACAAAAAGTCCTTTACCCATGCATATACCCCTGTCCGGTTCATTCCGGTCAAAAAATAAGTGAAAAAATTTTTTCAATATGATATTTCTGCTTTCATGAGCTCATTTCCAGATTCAACAAAACACCCGGCACCATTTGCAAACACCCATATAAAGAGGCTGCTTGCCTGCTATAACCTCAGCTATCACAGGGAAGACACCTGTACGGAATATTTTCTCACCGCACGGGAGACCCTTGAAATAATCTCCTACTCACTTGTGATGTCATACTCCTTATCCACAAAAAACATGTGCATCGTGAAGTTTCATCCCGAACTCCATACCCGGACCGATTCCAAATACCTTTCTTCTGCATGCCTCTCCCTGATGATCCAGCATTTTGCAAAAGAGTACCTGCTTGATCCGGGTACAAAAATAACCCTGAATACACAGCCGGATGTATTCAGCAACTTTTATGCAAAGCTCGGGGATTTCAATTTCCATATCCTGAGGCACTGTCTTGGAGACACCCTGGAACTGATAAGCGACTTTCACCCGCTTGACATAAAAACTGATGCGGTCCGGAAACAGACTTTTTCAGACGGCTGCCCCGCTTTTCTTGTATAGCCCGAGGCGGCAAACCATCCGGGTAAAACCGGAGTCTGGTGTAAAAATAACTTTTATTCCCCTGACATGCCCTGAATCAAGGCCAGAACGTTTTTACCCAGTACCCTGTGGTTGTACCCGCCTTCGAGCAGGGCGAAGCATCCGCCCCGGTTTCGGTCCGCAGCGTTTCTGACCATCCGGCCGATATAATGGTAATCATCCGTGAGCAACAAGCCGCCCCAGTCTTCCGCATGGTTGTCGAACCCTGCTGAAATACCGATGATATCGGCTGCACACTCTTCCATTTCCCGTTCGACCTTGTTGAGATATGTGTCCCGGCTCCCGGCGTCAGGGTTGAAAATGGCGGCATATCCTCTGTCCTCAAGGATATTCACGGTGCCGTCCCCGTAATGGTAATCGATATCCAGCACATACGCGGTGCTGATTTCCCGGTTAATTTTCAGCGATTCAAGAGCCACTGCCATATTATTAAAGTAGCAGAACCCCCAGCTTCTGCCTGCAGAGGCATGATGGCCGGGCGGGCGGACAAGACCCATGCTCGGCTCCTTCAGCCCGGTCCGCGCGGCCTGGACCGCCCCGCCCGCAGACAGCACTGCCACAGGGTACAAACCTTTTCGCATGACATCATCTATATGGTGTGCCGCGTGAACCGCTTCCACCTCTTCATGTCCGGCGGGCTCAGCCTTGACAAACTCCACATGGGGGGAGATCTCTTCCACAATCGCCTCCATTCTTCCTTTGGCAGCCGCCGGATCAGATGCATACACCTCATAAAACTGTTCATGAAAAAAAACTTTCATCTTCTCTTCTCCCGCTCAAATCATTATCAGAACCGGTCCCGCCCGCCGGGCGGAACAAATACCTCCATACAGGGGCCCGGCAGCCTGATACGTCCCTACTTTACAAGAATCACCCGCATATCCATAACATTTGTAAATGTAGGCCCGGTTTTATACAGATCCCCGGCCGCTTCAAGCAAAGGATATGCGTCATGGCCGTCAAGGTGATGCCGGGCATCAAATCCCGATTTTTCCGCACGCCTTTTCGAGGACGTATCCACCAACCCGCCTGCTGCATCAGTGGGGCCGTCGGTTCCGTCCGTTCCTGCACTTAACACTGCGATATTATCCAGTCCTGCAATATCCAGGGCACACTTCAAGGCGAACTCCTGGTTCCTTCCCCCTTTTCCCGGGTTTTGGAGGGTTACGGTGGTTTCTCCGCCGGACAGCAGACATGCCGGCGGTGAAACACCATGAGCCCCCGCCTTAATGCTCAGGGCGATTCTGACATGTTCACCTGCTGCATCCACTGTTTCGCCGCTCACATCATCCGAAAGGATATAAGGATGATACCCGAGAGCTTCGGCTTTTGCTGCAGCAGCTTTTAAAGCATCCATGCCGCATGCGATAACCGCATGGAATGTATTATCAAATACAGGGTCGCCGGGCTTCGGAGTTTCCCGCACCCTTTTTTCCGCTCCCTTTTTCAGATGTTTTTGAACCGATACCGGAAGCCGGGATTCGAGGCCGTAACCATGAACAATTTCCATACACTGTTCAAACGTGCCCGGGTCGGGTACTCCCGGACCGGAAGCAATAATGTCAAGGTCGTT
>JAWLES010000092.1:0-9802 GCA_041685935.1 Desulfobacteraceae bacterium
AACCCTTGCCGAATTCCAGGGAGATCCCGTGCCCGAGCCGGACGCATACCTGGAAAAACCGGTGGAGCCTGAAGAACTTGCAGACACAATAAACAGGAACCTGAAATGAGCCTTTGTCAATAGCAACGCGTAAAAGGGAATGAATAGCAATGGAAATAAAAAAACTTCTCTTTGTAACCAAATTTGAAGAATTGTGTTTTGATGTACTGAATTCCCTGCTGACACTCCGGAACGCAGCACTGGAACACGTGGTGTTTCTAAATGTCATCGAGCGGGATCAAATCGCCATGAAAAGGGGAAGCGGATACCTGAAAGAGGAAGAGGTCCGCCTGAAAGAGACGGCCAATATCCGGTTCATAGACTGGGCGGAAAACCTGTTTGAAATGGGACTTGAGGTCGGCGCCCACATTGACGTGGGTACCCTCGTCCCCAGGATTATCAAAACCATTGAAGAGGAACACCCGGACCTGATCGTGATAGGACGATCACACAAAGGCCCGCTGGAGCAGCTTTACTCGCGCTCGGATGTGGCGGAACTTATCCGCAGGGCATCTGTTCCGGTACTTGTGTTCAAGCATACGGCTGATGATGACATTGTCCCTGAAAAGCCTTTCCAAAGACCTCTTCTGGCGACCAACTGGTCAGGGCCGAGTCAAAGGGCCACTGAACTGATGAAAGGGCTGAAAAATATTATCGGTGAACTCCATCTTATCCACGTCACCAACTCCGGTGACCTGAAAGGATCCTCCTCTCACGATGTACAGATCGTCAGAAAGAGAGAGAGAAAAAAACTCGACTCTTTGTGCGAAGAATTTGAATCTTGCGGCATCAAAGCCCGTCCCCATGTATACATCGGAGACCCTGTAAGGGAAATCCGGAAAGCCGCCCGGGAATACCAGGCGTCCATGATCGTTATCGGCTCTTCTGAGAAATCCGCCATCCTTGAAAGATGGACCGGCAGCATAACAAAAACCATTGCAGACCATTCCTCCTTTCCCTGTCTTCTGGTTCCCCCTGAAAAAAAATAACCGGAAACAAATCCGCCTTTAAATTCATCCTGTTTTTGTTGACTTTGCCGCGTAGTTCTGATACACAACTTGGAATTAAAATTCCGATTTTGACCATGATTAATGCAAAGGCGTGCTATGAAACTCCTTTTTATTGACGACGAACAGACCTTTCTTAAATACATTTCCAAAAGGCTTGCCCTTGACGGATTCACCGTCAAAACCACATTTTCCGGAGAAGAAGGGGTGGAAGCCGCAGCAAAGGAGGATTTCGACGTGGCGGTCGTGGATCTGAAAATGCCAGGAATCGACGGAATCGAAGTACAAAAAAGGCTCAAGGAACTTCAGCCCCTCCTTCCCTGTATTGTCCTGACCGGTTACGGAAGCGTGGAAAACGCCCTTGAAAGCGGCAAATACAATGCATTCAAATTCCTGTCAAAACCGATTGATATGGACACGCTCGTGGAAACCATAAAAGCGGCATTCGAACATCGCAAGGAACAGGAAAAACTTGCAGCCTATCCTTCAAGCAGCGCCGATTCCGGCGCGAAATCGGAAGGCGCTGTAAAAAAGGCGTTCAAGAAATTCCGCAAGCTCTACGGGGTTGACAAATAACATCAGGGGGATGCCTTGACCGGTTCAGATACGACAACTTCTCTAAAACGGAAAAAGCCGGGTTCCGGTATTTTGAAAAGGACCCTTTCTTTCCTGCTCACCTTTTTCTTTATGTTCGGTTTATGGATTATCCTTTCAGGGAAATTCGAACCCTTGATGATCTTCTTCGGACTCCTGTCAAGCTTCCTTGTTTCCTGGTTCTTTTACGACCTGATTTTCCCGGATCTTGCATTCAGATACATATCCATTTTTTTCAGGTTCTTTACTTATGCGGCATGGCTAATCAAGGAGATAATTAAGGCCAACTTTCACATGATGTACCTTGTTTTCCACCCCAGAATGAAAGAGCTTATCGACCCGCAGATCATCGTCCTTGAAACCACCCTGCAACAGGACATCGCCATAACCACCATGGCCAACTCCATAACCCTGACCCCGGGCACCATAACGGTAACTGCGGACAGCGACGGTATTTTCCGGGTCCATGCCATTGACAGGGCTTCAGCCGAGGCTTTGCCCGGTAAAATGTATGAAAAGGTGGCAGATCTGTTTGGAGAAGAAAGATGACAGGATTTTTCCTCGGTGCCGGCCTTTACCTTTGTTTTTTGATGATTTTTTCCCTTTACAGGGCCATATTCGGACCCAAGGTCCTTGACCGGCTCATCGGCGTAAACGCCATCGGCAGCAAGACCGTGGTTCTGCTCTTGATTATCGGCTTCATCTACGGGCGTGTGGATATGTTCATAGATATTGCGCTTGCCTATGCATTTCTCAATTTTATCGCCGTTCTGGCGGCATCCCGGTATTTCCACAAACGAAAGGGGCTTTATGAAGAATCAACTTTTGAATAAACCGGAAAAATGTATGGTACTGATATGAATTTGCTGGTTATTATCCTACTCGTGGCGGGATTATTTTTTTTCACCGGCGGCGCCGTTGGCATCATCCGGATGCCGGATTTTTACACCAGGCTGCACCCGGCAGGCAAACTCGACACCCTTGGAATCATGTCCATGGTACTGGGGCTCGCCCTTTACAATCTCGCGCATTTTTCAACCGGCGCATTGCTTCTCAGCATTAAAATGATCCTGATCATCTTTTTTGTGTTCCTGTCCAGCCCCACCGCAACACACTCCATTGTCGACGCCGGTATACGAGCCGGCCTGAGACACTGGTCAAAAGATCAACGGAGGATAAAATAAATGCACTGGCAGATTGATCTGATCATCCTGACCTTTATCATCTTCTGTGCAGTCGGAGCTATCACCGTACGGGACCTTTTGAGCACTGCGATCCTTTTCGGGGCCTACAGTTTTATGATGTGCCTTTTGTGGGCGGTCATGGGAGCGGTTGACGTAGCCTTCACAGAAGCTTCCGTGGGTGCCGGAGTAAGTACGGTGTTTTTTGTGGCAGCTGTATTCAGAACCAGCAGGAGGACTAAAGATTGAAGTTTGTCGCTTTTCTCATCGTATCGCTGTGCGGCGGGCTTCTGTTGTATGCAACAGCGGATCTTCCCGCCTGGGGAGATCCGAACTCACCCGCCAGCTCCCACCTTTCTCCTCATTACATTGAAAAGGCACTGGAAGAAACCGATGTTCCGAACCTGGTGACCGCGGTACTCGCCGATTACAGAGGGTACGACACCATGTTCGAGACTGCAGTGGTATTCTGCGCAGGTCTTGCCTGTCTGCTTCTTTTGAGGGATTACAGCCGGAGAGAGGGAAGTTTCTACAGACACATCCCCACTGGCGTGGTTATCCATTTCAAGAACAACGCAAAGAGCATGCCGGCAAGCCGGGAGTTTGAGCACATGGACAAGGAATGGGTCCCTTACGACCTTATAATGAAAACGGTGTGCAGAATCCTGATTCCGTTTATTCAGCTCTACGCCCTTTATGTTGTCGCACACGGGGATTTCAGTCCCGGAGGCGGATTCCAGGGAGGTGTTATATTCGGGTCAAGCCTGATCCTGCTGGCCATTTCGTACAACCTGAGAACGGTTGTGCAGCGGATCAGGGAAAGAGCCCTTGGTTTTCTATGTGCGCTCGGCATCCTGATCTACACCGGTATCGGTGTTTTGTGCATGATCGCCGGCGGTAACTTTCTCGACTACGGCAAACTTGCCGAAATTTTCCCGGTCGACCCCGGACATGTGAGGGCGCTCGGGATGGTAGGGGTGGAAATAGGAGTCGGTATCACGGTTATGGCGGTCATGGTGGTCATATACGTGAATATAGCATCTGAAGGACGCCATGATGAAGGATTATAAGGAGCCTTATGTCTGATATCATTCCCCTGATCGTGGCCAAATACAACTACTGGCTTTACATCATCCTCATGATGATCGGGCTGTACGCCATGATCGCCAAAAACAACCTGGTGAAAAAACTGGTCGGCATGAATATATTTCAAACCGCCATCATTCTATTTTACGTATCCATAGGATATAAAACAGACGCCACGATTCCGATAATCAAAAACGCTCATGGCGGAGGACACGGCCATGCAGCGCAAACTATCCATGCGGCCGATTACATCAACCCGCTGCCCCATGTACTGATGCTTACCGCTATAGTGGTTTCCGTTGCCACCCTCGGTGTCGCCCTTGCTCTTGCGGTTAAAGTTTACCAGAGGTACCAGACCCTGGAGGAAGATGAAATCAGAATGCGTTTGACGGAAAATAAATCATGACAGGCACAGTTTATCCGGCTTTACTGATTATCGGCCCCCTTCTGGCTGCTATTTTATGCAGCGGATTCTCCTGGGTGGAAAAGAGAGCCTGCTATCCTGTTGCGGCAGCAGGTCTTCTGCTGGCTGCCTATTCCGCGTTCAGGGTTTTGATGGAAGTTCTCGCCTCCGGAACCATCCAGTACCGGATGGCCGGATGGCCCCCGCCAATCGGAATCGAACTCAGGATAGACCTTATGAACGCACTGGTTCTTATGGTAGTGGCATGCATCGCTCTTGTGAACCTTTTTGCCAGCCACAGGTTCGTTAGCCGGGACCTTGCCGACCGGGAAGGCACTTTCTACGCGGTATATCTCATGTTTGTCACGGGGATTCTCGGAGTTTCCGCCACAGGCGACCTTTTCAACCTGTACGTACTCCTGGAAATCACCTCGCTTGCCAGCTACGCCCTCATCGCAATGGGAGACCCGGACCGGAGCCCGCTTGCCAGCCTGAACTATGTATTTATCGGGGTGATAGGAGCCAGCTTCTACCTTCTCGGGGTCGGGTACATCTATATAATGACCGGATCGCTGAACATGGTGGATGTGGCCTCCCTTCTTCCTGCAATTCATGATTCAAGCGCGATCCTGATCGCATTTATTTTCTGCATGATCGGGGTATGGATCAAGATGGCCCTTTTCCCGCTTCATGTATGGCTGCCCAACGCATATACATATGCCCCCCTTCCGGTGAGCCGGGTGATAGCACCGCTGATGACCAAAGTCATGGTCTATGTCATGATCAGGCTTATGCTCACCGTGTTCGGCCTCGACTATATCTTTGAAAAGCTGGATATTGCACAGGCTGTGGTCTGGCTTGCCACAGCCGCCATACTTGCAGGCGGTGTCATGGCGCTTGCCCAGAAGGATATCAAAAAGATGGCAACATATATCATAGTATCCGAAATCGGGTATATGGTCGGCGGAGCATGGCTCGGCAACAAAACGGGAATGACCGGCTCCATACTCCATATTTTGAACGATGCAGTCATGACCTTTGCACTGTTCCTGGCTGCGGGAAACATTGCGTTCAGACTCAAAAACGTTCATTTCTCAAGCCTGGAAGGTATTTTTACCAAAATGCCCTGGACCATGACCGGGTTCGTTCTTGCCGGATTCAGTATTATCGGAGTCCCCCCCACATGCGGATTTTTCAGCAAATGGTATCTTGTGATCGGCGGAATCGAAGCCGGAGCCTACCATTTTGTTGCCGCTTTGATCATCAGCAGCCTGATCTGTGCAGTTCTTTTTTTCAGAATATTTGAAATCGGTTTTTTCAGCGATGACAGCCACGGGCATGGCCACGGCCATTCAGCAGGTCCGGAAATGGCGGAGGCACCGATTTCCATGCTGATTCCCCTGGGGATTACAAGCCTGTTTCTCATCGGGCTCGGGCTATACTCAGGTGTTATCGTTAACCGGATCATCCATCCTTTTCTCGGGTAGGGCGGAAATGGAACGAAACGTGTTGAATTGTCCAATGTGCACACAAAAGGTTAAATAGAGGATTTCGGTAATGGATCAAATTGTATCAATCAAACCTCTTCTTGCGGTTCTTGTCTCCATGTTCGTCATACCCGTACTGGTTTCATCCTCCCGAAAACCCAATGTCAGGGAAGCGTGGACTTTTGCGGCCGGTGCTGTCAAATTTTTCCTTGTGGTTTCCATGCTGCCGGCCGTACTTAACGGCAAAGAGATTGTGCTTGAAATGTTTGAAATCGCTCCCGGAGCTTCCATAGCTTTCAAGGTGGACGGGCTGGGAATGCTGTTCGCCCTGGTGGCATCTTTTTTGTGGATGATCACCACAATGTATTCCATCGGTTATATGAGGGGGCTTGACGAACACGGACAGACAAGGTTCTATTCATTTTTCGCACTTGCGGTTTCAGCCACAGTCGGTGCCGCCTTTTCCGCCAATCTTTTAACACTGTATCTGTTTTATGAAATTCTTTCCCTGGCAACCTACCCCCTGGTTGCCCATCACCAGGACCAAAAGTCGAAAATATCCGGCAGACGGTACCTGATTTTTATTCTCGGCACCTCCATCGGCCTTGTGCTGCCTGCCATGCTGTATTGCTACAGTGTAACCGGAACCCTTGAATTCACGAACCAGGGGATTTTCCAGGCCGGCCAGGTTTCAAAGCCTGCCATGACCGTTCTGCTTTTGATGTTTGTCCTGGGATTTGCTAAAGCCGGGATCATGCCTTTTCATTCCTGGCTCCCTGCTGCAATGGTTGCGCCGACTCCGGTGAGTGCACTGCTGCACGCGGTTGCCGTGGTCAAAGTGGGTGTTTTCAGTATTGTACGGGTTATGACCGGCATTTTCGGAATAGACCTTTTATCTTCAATGAACCTGGGAACCATTGTTGCAGCTCTTGCCTCCGTCACGATAATTGTAGGCTCCTGCATCGCGCTGTCCCAGGATGAACTGAAACGGCGCCTTGCCTTTTCCACCATAAGCCAGCTTTCCTATATCGTACTCGGTGTGGCGCTCTTGAGCCCTAATGGAATTTTGGGCGGTGTTATCCACATCGTGATGCATGCATTCGGCAAAATAACTCTGTTTTTCTGCGCAGGCGCCATCATGGTGGCCACGGGAAAAAAATACATCAGCCAGATGGAGGGCCTGGGCAAAAAAATGCCCTTAACATTTGCAGCATTCTTTGTCGGATCCCTCGGCGTTATCGGGCTTCCCCCCTCGGGCGGTTTTTACAGCAAATGGTTTATTATCCTGGGTACACTTGAATCCGGGCAGATGATCTTCATGGTGGTTCTTTTGCTGAGTTCGTTTCTCAATGCCTTTTACTTTCTGCCGATCGTGTTCAAAGGATTTTTCCCGAAAAACACGGAGTCGGGTTCGACCGCCCCTTCTTTCGTAAAAATTGAAGAGGCACCTCTTTGCTGTGTCGTACCACTAACGATTACGGCACTGATTTCAATCATACTGTTTTTCACACCCGACCTTTTTATCGATTTAATAAAAACAGCTTTGGGAATTTAACAAAAGGGACAGGCAAAAATGGACAAAGAGGGAAAAAAAGAATCTGAAGAACAGTGGGAGATGGTTGCACACGAGCCGGTACCCGGCTACAGAAGAATTTTCCATATTGTTATACTTCTATCTTCTATCTATCTGGTTTACATATTTGCAGCCGGATAGATCCCGGACATAGCAGAGAGTAATGACTGATAATCGTCGGCATATATGGTAAGGGGTACTGAATGACCCGAACACTTTTGACAAAAGCTTTAATACCTGATCTTTACTGCAGGGGAAACCGATGAAAAAAGAACTTAAAATTTTTGACAACCCTAAAAACATAAAGCGGCTTTTCTACTGCTTCTATACGGCTCTGATCGTGCTGCTTGTGTCGGAATTTTTTATACACAAACACCACAGCTTTCCATGGGAACATTATTTCAGCTTCTACGCGGTATACGGATTTGTTTCATGCGTCCTGCTGATATTTGTTGCCAAACTCCTGAGGTTAATTGTTATGCGCAGAGAGGACTACTATGACAAGTAGCTTTTTGATTCCGCCCGGTATCCTGCTCATTCTGGGCGCTGCTTTGATCCCGTTTTTAAGAGGAAAGACAAAATCCTGCTACATGCTTTTCCTGCCTGTGGCTGCGTTCCTTGTCATATTAAACCTTCCCCAGGGAAACCTTTGGACATTTGAATTCTGGGGCTACAATCTAGTTTTGGGCAGAATCGACAAGCTCAGCATGGTGTTCGGATATATTTTCACAATTATGGGCTTTCTCGGGGTACTTTTCGCACTTAAGGTCAAAGACGACCTTCAGCACACAGCTGCATTCGTATATGCAGGAAGCACGCTCGGAGTTGTATACGCAGGAGACTTATTCACACTTTATATTTTCTGGGAACTGATGGCAGTGAGTTCCACCTTTCTCATTCTGGCCGCCAGAACCAGGGAAGCAAAGGCTGCAGGATTCAGATATATACTTGTCCACCTTATCGGGGGCCTTTTTCTGCTGGCCGGAATCGTCCTGTATATACACAACAGAGGCACGATTGAATTTGATTACATCGGCCTGGGCGGTATTGAGTCCTACCTGATATTTATCGGAGTGGCACTGAACGCCGCAGCAATCCCTCTGCACGCGTGGCTTCCGGATGCATACCCCATGGGAACGCCGACAAGCACGGTATTTTTAAGCGCATTTACCACAAAAAGCGCTGTTTACGTGATGGCCAGAACCTTTCCAGGTGCGGACCCCTTGATCTGGATCGGTGCCATTATGGTGTTTGTACCGATTTTTTACGCGGTTCTGGAAAACGATATCCGCAAAGTTCTTGCTTACAGTCTTCTCAACCAGGTCGGGTTCATGCTGTGCGGAATAGGCATTGGTACCGCCCTTGCCATTAACGGCGCAGTCTCTCATGCTTTCTGCCACATTTTATACAAGGCCCTTCTTTTCATGGCAGCAGGATCGGTGCTGCACATGACAGGAAAGATAAAGTGTACCGAGATAGGAGGATTGTACAAAACCATGCCGATCACCTGCCTGTTCTGCATTGTGGGTGCCGCTTCAATTTCCGCTTTTCCACTTTTCAGCGGGTTTGTCAGCAAATCCATGGTGGTAAGCGCTTCAGCCCACGAAAACCTGGCCCTGGTATGGCTGGTACTCCAGTTCGCATCTGCCGGCGTGTTCCACCACGCAGGTATAAAAGTACCCTTTTTCACCTTTTTTGGACACGACTCAGGAATCCGGACCAAAGAGCCGCCCTTGAACATGCTTCTTGCAATGGGAGTTTGCGCTTTTCTCTGTGTCTTTATCGGTGTCTATCCCGAGCCCCTGTATAATATACTTCCCTTCCCTGTTGATTACCAGCCGTATACAGGCGCCCACGTCGTGGGACAGCTTCAGCTGCTTATGTTCGGGGCCCTGGCATTTGCGCTCCTGATTCTGTCAGGATACTATCCACCTGAAATCAAATCCCTCAACCTTGATGTGGACTGGTTTTACAGGAAACTCGGCAGGGGGACGTATGTCGCCCTGGACAAGGGACTTAACGCATTCAACACCGGATGCGAATCACTGGTACGCAATACTGCAGCATGCACCGCTGCCGTGTTCAAGGAGTTTGCCGCAAACACCGCCCTGTTTTTTTCCGTGAATGTATGGCTGTTTGCGGGGTTGAGGGGAAAACGGCTGGAAATCCGAAAAAACAGGCTTTACAACGACATCACCGAGGGCACGCTGCCCATAGGCATTGGAGCCGCAATTGCGACCCTCTTTATTTTCCTTGTATTTTTATTAACCTAAACCGGGAAACCACAGGACGCATATAATGGTAAAAATTCAAGATCTCAAACGGATTACCCTGTTCAGCGACATGCCTGAAGACCTGCTTCAAATCATTGCCGCCCGGGCGAACCTGAGCGTCTTCAGCACGGATGCCCACCTGTTCGAGGCCAATGAAGA
>JAWLES010000093.1:0-9374 GCA_041685935.1 Desulfobacteraceae bacterium
GCCAGGAAAGCTTCCAGGATAGGGGCGGACCTGATAATCATCGGCAAGGTGGATAAACACAGGCCGTTTGAAAAAATGACCGGGTCTGTGACTGAATCTCTCCCTGAAAAAGCTAACTGCTCTGTTATGATTATTCCGGGAACATACAAGGGAATGCAGGATAACCCTGAAGAGGAAAAAGAGAAATGAAAAAAATCAACCCCGTATTCACCGTATCCCTTATCATCGTGCTGGCGCTGCTTTTTCCGGGTATTGTAAAACCCGAACTCCTGGATGCGCTCTCCTCGGTGATACATCAATGGATAATCACCAATTTCGGCTGGGTATATCTCCTGTCCGCATTTCTGTTCCTTGTGTTCAGCATTATGGTGGCGTTCAGCAAGTACGGCAGCCTGAAGCTTGGAAAAGATCATGAAGCCCCGCAGTACAGCTATTTCGGATGGTTCAGCATGCTGTTCGCAGCAGGTATGGGAATCGGTCTGATTTTCTGGGGTGTTGCAGAACCCATATCCCATTTCACTTCACCTCCCGGCTACATCACCCCTGAATCGGGGCAAGCTGCTGAATTCGCCATGGTCCGCTCATTCTTCCACTGGGGACTGCATCCCTGGGGCGTTTATATTGTAATGAGTCTCTCCATTGCCTATTTTTCCTTCAGGCGGGATATGCCGCCCCTGATATCGAGCTGTTTCTATCCTTTACTGGGCAATAAAATATTTAAAACACCCGGCCGTATCATTGATATCATGGCGGTTTTTGCAACGGTTTTCGGAATTACGACCTCCCTGGGACTGGGAGCCATGCAGATCACAAGCGGACTTTCTTCGGTTTTCGGAATCCCCGACACCACCGGCATCACTCTTGCCGTTATCGGATGTGTTACCGTTATGTTCCTGATATCCAGCATGACAGGACTTGACAAGGGAATTCAGATTTTAAGCAAAACCAACATAATGCTTGCGCTGCTGCTGCTCGGCTTCATGCTCGTAGCAGGTCCCACCTCCTATATCTTCAATATATTCACAACCACCCTGGGGGATTACTTTTCCTCTATTCTTAAAATGAGCCTCTCCTCAAACCCGTTCAAAGGGTATGACTGGACCAAGGAATGGACCCTTTTTTACTGGGCCTGGTGGATTGCATGGGCACCGTTCGTCGGCCTGTTCGTGGCAAGTATTTCAAGGGGGCGAACCGTAAGGGAGTTTATCTCGGGCGCCCTTATAGTGCCTGCGCTGTTAACGTTCCTCTGGTTCAGCGTTTTCGGGGGAGCCGCTTTCAACCTTGAAATCGTTCAGGGGATTAAAATAAGTGAAGCTGTATCAGATAATGTATCCACAGCGCTTTTTTCTCTTTTTTCCCATTACCCTTTTTCCAGCCTGCTTACGCTTATAACGGTGGCGCTCCTGGTGGTCTTTTTTGTGACTTCTGCGGACTCCGCCACGTTTGTTCTTGCAATGATGACTTCAAAAGGGGACAAAAACCCTCCCCAGGTAAAAAAAATTATCTGGGGCATAACCGTATCAGCAAGCGCATGCGTTCTCATGCTTACCGGAGGACTTGAATCTCTTCAGAAAATGTCGATTGCAGCGGCGTTGCCTTTTACATTAATTATGCTGTTTTTGTGTCTATGTCTTTTACGCGGATTTCAGTATGAATTCCGAAACAAATAATTACTGGATTACAATTCGGTTAAATTATATATTGAAATCATACAGATACTGTGCTACCGGTTAAAATTTTTACAACAGGGCATCTGCCCGTTTTTCAGGGAATCACAGGGGGATAAATGGAAAACGAGAGTATCATAAGATTTTCAAGCCGTATGGATCAGCTGCCGCCGTATTTATTCGGCATGATCAACCAAATGAAGATGAAATTGCGGAGACAGGGGCATGATGTCATTGATCTGGGCATGGGCAACCCCCTCGACCCGGCGCCGGACGAGGTTATAGACAAACTGATCGAAGTCACCAAAGACCCGAAGACCCACCGGTATCCTGAATCATCCGGTATGAAAAACCTCAAGGCTGAAATAGCCAAGTATTACCAGAGACACTATAACATCGAACTTGAGTCGGAGAATGAAACCTATCTAACCATCGGTTCCAAGGAGGGAATCTCCCATTTATGCCTTGCTCTTATGGGACCCGGGGATTCTGTTCTTGTCCCGTCACCTGCTTTTCCGATCCATATATATGCAGCCGTGATCGCCGGCGCCAACGTCATGAAAGTCCCGGTGGCACCGACTGAAACGTTCTTAAACCGGATCGTCAGCATATGCGAAGCCTGTTATCCCACACCAAAAGTCCTGATGATAAACTATCCTCACAATCCTACAGGTGTGGTGGCGGATCGTGAACTTTTCAAGGAAATCATCAAGCTTGCCAAAAAGTACAGGTTTATGGTGGTTAATGATTTTGCCTACTCCAAAATCACGTTTGACGGATATGAAGCACCAAGCTTCCTTGAAATTCCGGGTGCCAAGGATGTGGGCGTGGAATTCGGCTCCTTTTCAAAATCCTATAACATGGCCGGCTGGCGGATCGGATACTGTGTTGGCAACAGTGAAATTATACAGGCGCTTGGAAAAATCAAGGGATACTTTGATTACGGAATCTTTTCCGCGATCCAGGTGGCAGGTATCATCGCCTTGCGGGACTGCGACGAAACGATTCCTGAACAGGCAGGCCTGTATCAGAAAAGAAGGGACACCCTGTGCAACGGCCTCAACCGGATCGGATGGGACATTGAAAAACCTAAAGCAGGCATGTTTGTCTGGGCTAAAATCCCGGAACCTTTTGCCCGGATGGGGGCCATGCAGTTCGCTGTGGAACTCATGAACCGGGCGCACGTTGCTGTGGCCCCGGGAACCGGTTTCTCCGAAGAGGGGGAAGGGTTTCTCCGTCTTGCACTGGTGGAAAACGAAGAGCGACTCAGACAGGCGGTCCGGCAGATTAAAAAAGCGCTTGAAGAACTTGAATAAAAAAGTATTAATTGCACATTTTAAAAATCAAGGGATGACACTTCAAGTGCATGGGTCTGGATAAAATTTCGCCTGGGCTCCACCTCTTCACCCATGAGCAGGGTAAATATTTCATCCGCCTTTTCAGCATCTTCAGCCCTGACCTGTAAAAGTTTCCTTTTTTCCGGGTTCATGGTTGTTTCCCATAACTGATCGGCGTTCATCTCCCCAAGACCTTTGTATCGCTGAATAGTGACGCCTTTTTTGGCTTCCTCCATCATATATTCGTAAAAGGTTTCCATATTGTCAAAAAGGACGGCTTCAGGGGAAGCATCAGATGCATCCGCCTCTGCGGATGTAACAGCAAACGGTGGTCTGTCATAGGCAACAACTTTTTCATAATTCTTTAACATTCTCTTGTAATCGCCTTTGGAAAGAATGTTTTTTCCAACCGTAAGAACGGTTTTTTTATCCCGGATAACATCCATTTCGAATATCTGAAGCTCTTCGTTGAAACGGGGTTCGGTGGTCTGATAACCTTCGTTCCGGATAATATCTGCCAGGTTATCCATGTTTTCCTTTTTCTCAAGGAAATATTTATCCCTGACACCTGCTTTCACAAGCCGCATGAGCAACCCTGTATCAAACTCTCTTTTTTTCAGCCTCTCTATTGCTTCAAAATAGTGGATCAGAGTTTTAAGGAACATGTACAGCTCTTCATAGGTGAAAGGGGTATCGTTCTGATGGATACGGACCACTTTGTTTCTGCATATCCTCTGCAGGAGGTAATCACTGTACTCTTCCTCATTTTTGAGGTAGATTCCTTTCTTTCCTTTTCCTATCTTGAAAAGGGGAGGCTGCGCTATATACAGATATCCCCTGGTTATCAGGTCCGGCATCTGCCTGAAAAAGAAAGTAAGAAGCAATGTCCTGATATGGGAGCCGTCTACATCCGCGTCCGTCATGATAATAACCTTGTGGTAACGGATTTTTTCTATATCGTATTCCTCTTTTCCGGCACCCGTTCCAAGCACGGTGATAATATTCTTGATTTCATCGCTTCTCAGAATTTTATCAAACCTTGCCTTTTCCACGTTGAGGATTTTTCCCTTCAGGGGCAAAATGGCCTGAAACCTCCTGTCTCTACCCATTTTTGCGCTTCCGCCTGCAGAGTCTCCCTCCACAATGAAAATTTCCCTTTCAGCCGGGTCTGCATACTGGCATTCAGCCAGTTTACCCGGCAGGGATGAATCCACGAGGGTTCCTTTTTTTCTGGCAAGCTCCCTTGCCCGTTTGGCGGCATCTCTTGCCCTTGCTGCATCAACAGCTTTGTTCAGAATATTCTTTGCCACCTGGGGGTTTTCCTCGAAAAACTGGTTAAGTTTTTCATTGACAAGGGATTCCACAATACCCTTGACCTCGTTGTTTCCAAGTTTGGTTTTAGTCTGCCCTTCAAACTGGGGTTCCATAAGTTTTACAGATATAACCGCGGTAAGTCCCTCTCTCATGTCATCACCGCTGATTTTCACGTTCTGTTTGTTTTTGGGCAGATTGCCGGAGGATGCGTATGTGTTGATGGTACGGGTCAAGGCTCCCTTAAAACCGGATACATGAAATCCGCCTTCCACAGTACCGATATTGTTGGCATATGAGTAAAGCTTTTCCTTGAAAGTATCGTTGTACTGAATTGCCAGTTCAACCTGAACGTCTTTTTTCTCCCCTTCTATATGAATGGGGTCATGCAGGGGCGTACAGGACCTGTTCAGATAATTGACAAACGAAACAAGACCTCCTTCGTAACAGAAATCATCCTTTTCAAGGGTCCTTTCATCCTCGATTATGATTCGAACTCCCCTGTTTAGAAAAGCAAGCTCCCTTAGCCGTCTTGAGAGCTTTTCATAATCGAATTCATTTTCATTCATCACTTCGAAATCAGGTCGGAATCTGATCCTGGTTCCCCTTTTTGAGGTGGATCCTTTCCTGGTAAGCTCGGTTACTTTGAAGCCTTTGGAATAAATCTGGTGGTATACGACACCGTTTTTGTATATTTCCATATCAAGCTCTTCAGAGAGTGCATTCACCACGGATATCCCCACACCGTGAAGTCCGCCCGAGACTTTATACGAATCCTTGTCGAATTTTCCGCCTGCATGAAGCTTGGTCATAACGACTTCCGCCGCAGGCATGTTTTCATGCTCGTGCATTTCCACAGGTATTCCGCGGCCGTTGTCTTCCACACTCACACTCATATTGGAGTGGATAACCACATTTATGGTATCGCAGTATCCTGCCATGGCTTCATCTATACTGTTGTCAACAACCTCGTAAACCAGATGGTGAAGCCCTTCCAGGTCGATATTTCCGATATACATTGACGGTCTTTTCCTGACCGCTTCCAGTCCTTCAAGTATTTTTATACTTGTGGCACCGTAGTCACCTTGCTCATTGTTTTCTTTCATGATATCTGCATCGCCATTATTAAGCATACGAGTTTTTCATTCTCCATCTCTTTTATCAGACAGGGGCTTTTGGCATCTTTTATGTAAAGAGTTATATCATCATTTTCTATCCCCTTTAGCGCATCTATAAAGTATCTGGGATTGTAAGCCCCCTCAACCGGCTCCCCGTGATAACTGATATTCAGTGTGTCCTTTGATTCTCCTATTTCAGGATTGGTCAGGGTGGCGGTAATTCGATCATTTTCAAACTTAAGTATGATGCTCTTGTAATCCTCAGAGGTTAAAATAGACATACGCCTCATCATTGTCATCAGCATTGTGCGGTTTGTTTGAACCGGCTTCATCACCGAGGTATTCAAAAGTCCTTTGTAATTCGGATACTCACCGTCAAGGAGTTTGATCATAAGAGATTCGTCCTGTTTTGCCACGATAAGATGATTGTCCTTTATCCCAAGGCTGATATTGCCGTCAACACCCTGTATGAATTTTCCGATTTCATAAAACGCCTTTTTCGGTACAAGAACATCTCCTTGAGGAAATTCAATATCCCCGGAATATTCAATATCGTAGCAGTGCAGCCGTCTCGAATCCGTTGAAACAACACGGATCTTCTTTTCTCCGGCTTCATCGAGTTTTTCCAGGAGCACGCCTAAAACGTATATACGCTTTTCATCCTGGACGAATGAAATACAGGATGTTACCTCAAGCGCCTTTTTCAATTCGGCTGAGTCCGTTTCGATAAAATTTGCGTTTTCAATAACAGGAGTTTCAGGAAAATTTTCCCAATCCGATGTTACAATATTAAAAACGATTTCCCCTCTGCCGATCTCCACCCATCGGTTTTCAACTTCATTTATGGGAACTTTTTCATCCGGATACTCTTTTATAATTTCGTACAGTTTCCCCGCATTAATGGATATGGTTCCTTCGGATTTTACATCAGCTTCATACTTTCCGAAAAAAACCGTTTCAAGGTCGTTTGCTCGGATTGTAATATGATTGTCCGCAGCATTTATCAAAACATCGGATGTAATCGAAAGATTGGTTCTCTTTCCGGTTATGCCCTGAACCTTTGAAAGTGCCCTTGAAATCGTGCTTTTATCGATTGAAAAGTTCATTCTTCATCCTCAGCATTTTTATATTTTTCAAATTCATTACTATATCATTATTTATATAATATGAAAATGTAATAATAAAAATAAGGGGTGTTCAAATGTTTAAAACTCTATAAATTTTTGATTTTTAAATTAATTTATTCCAACTGCCTGTTAAAAATCATGTAACATTTTCTTTTAAAAACCTGACGTTTTTAACCGGTAATTTTTATGTGTTTAAAAAGCAGGGTTTTTTAACATTTAATTGTACGCTTCCACCCAGTTCCTTATTTTCTGAAGGTCTTCGGATTTAAAGGATTCCGAGCTTCTTTTTTCAATGTAGGTGTTGAAAAGATTGTCAATAAAAACAAAAACCCTTTCACATAAAAAGGCTTTTTGAATAACCGATCCTTCCAGTTCATCCGTTCCGTCTCCTTCTGAACCATTGGAAGAAGGGGTTTTAAGCCCTGTAATGTTGAAACTTTCTCCTTTTATGGTGAATTTAAACTCCTCTTCATCAATGGTCAAAAGAAGGTTCATTTCCGTTACAACAGCCCCTTTTTTCAAAGCGGTCAAACCTTCTTCCAGCCCTGCCTTGTCACCTTTTATGGTGATTTTTTCCCTGGTCTCTTTGTTTTTGTCGTTTTCAAGAACAAGACTGTTACCGATCCCCAGCGAAAGGGTTGTAAAATCCGTTTTAATAAGGGAAAGGATATCCTCCTCGTTTTCCACCAGGTACCATATCCATGTAAGAAACTCGTTTCCGATAAATTTGTATTTGTTGTATCCTGTTGATATATCAAGCATATGAATTACCTCGAATAGCCTGCAGGCGCTGAGTTAAAAATTACATCCTTTTTTTTATCCGACAGGTTCGAACGCTTTTCGATCATTGTATAGGGAAACAACCGGATCGGTTTCAGGTTGAACGATTTGGAAAAAAGGGTTTCAAATATTTCATTGGCCGCTTTCTGGGTGGTGTACAGATAAGCGGTTGATTCTTCATAATTCCAGAGCACTTCGTATATATTCGGAACGGAAGGAATCTGCCTTAAGAGTCTGTCAAGAACCTCGTCTTTGATTTCTGACTTTTCGTTTTTGCTGACAAATTCCCTGCCGCTTTTTTCAAGGCGTTTTGCAGTTTCAATGGATACATGCTTTTTAACGAGTTTCGCAGGAACCGACTTTTTGTCTATTCTCAGGTTAAAAAGAAAGTAAGTACCGAAAATAAAGGAATATTTTTCAAAATCAACGTCATAAGGGCTCTCATAAGGAACCCAGCCCACGGAGATTTCACTGTATTCATTTTCAATTTTTGGAATAGCGTATTCGGACAGACCCTGCCGGACTTTTTCCATGACCGAATCTTCAAAGGAGTCCTCGATATGGTACCTTGAAATGGATGATGTTGCAGATAAAAATCCCATTAAATCTCCTGTACAAATAGTTGAAAAATATGGTTAACGTCCAGGGAGGTATCCTATCACAGGACACAAAATATAGAAAGATAGGTGTTTACATCTCATCACAAGTATTGTATTAAAATCGAGCGTACCATTTTTAGGATTCTCATGTAAAAAGAGGTGATTATATGAACAGAAAAATGCAGACAATAGATGGAAACACCGCAGCCACCCATGTAGCGTATGCAATGAGTGATGTGGCGGCCATATATCCCATTACTCCTTCGAGCCCGCTGGGCGAGATTGCAGATGACTGGGCTTCCAAGGGAAGAAAAAATATTTTCGGAAACGTCCTTCATATCAAACAGATGCAGTCTGAAGCAGGCGCCGCAGGAGCGGTGCACGGGTCCTTGGCCGCAGGAGCTCTTACCACGACGTTCACCGCTTCCCAGGGGCTTCTTCTGAAAATACCCAACATGTACAAAATTTCCGGCGAGCTCCTTCCGTGTGTTTTTCATATTACTGCAAGATCCCTTTCAGCACACGCACTTTCCATTTTCGGGGATCATTCGGACGTAATGTCCGCACGGCAGACCGGGTTTGCCATGCTTGCCTCCAATTCGGTCCAGGAAGCCATGGATCTTGCTCTGGTAGCTCATCTTGCGACAATCGAAGGCAGTCTTCCGTTCATGCATTTTTATGACGGCTTCAGGACCTCCCATGAGATACAGAAGATAGAGATGATAGATTACGAGGACATGGCCTCGCTTTTCAACTGGAAAGCACTGAAAAGGTTCAGAAAGAGGGCAATGAACCCTGAAAACCCCAACACAAGGGGAACCGCCCAGAATCCTGATATATATTTCCAGGGAAGGGAAGCCGCGAACCCTTATTATATCGAGATTCCGCATATCGTGCAAAAGTACATGAAAAAGGTTGGTGATCTCACCGGCAGGAAGTACAATCTGTTTGACTATACAGGCGATCCTGAAGCAGAAAGAATTATCGTGGCAATGGGATCGGGTTGTGAAGCCATTGAAGAGTCCGTGGAAAAACTGAACAGGCAAGGTGAACGGGTCGGTCTTGTGAAAGTCCGCCTTTACAGACCTTTTGTTACGGATGCTTTTATGGCGGCGATTCCAGCCACCGCGGAAACCATAACCGTCCTTGACCGTACCAAGGAGCCGGGCAGCCTTGGAGAGCCTTTATACAACGATGTATGTACCGCGTTCATGGAAAAGGGCGAGTCTCCAAGAATAGTTGGCGGCCGTTACGGGCTGAGTTCCAAGGAGTTCAACCCGTCAATGATCAAGGCGGTGTATGACAACATGAAATCCGCAGGCCCGAAAAACCATTTTACGGTAGGCATAAAAGACGACATTACCCATACATCCCTTGAGGAAAAGAAAGGTTTCAATCCCGCTCCTGAAGGAACAGTGAGTGCAAAATTCTGGGG
>JAWLES010000094.1:0-9359 GCA_041685935.1 Desulfobacteraceae bacterium
CGGCTTCTTCGGCTTTTTCAAGGCTTTCCAGAGCTTCCTGTTCTATTTCGGCAATGTTCTTGGTCAAAAATTTACCTCCGGTGCCAAAGCAAGTGGATTACAGGTTTGCAGCCGCTTTTGACGCTATCTTTGAAAATCCGGCAGGATCGGACACTGCAAGGTCTGCAAGCACCTTGCGGTCGAGCTCGATACCGGAAAGCTTGAGCCCGTGGATGAACTTGCTGTAAGACAGGTCGTTCATTCTGGCGGCTGCGTTTACCCTGGTGATCCACAACCGTCTGAAATCCCTCTTTTTGGCTCTCCGGTCCCGGTAGGAATACATCAGTGCTTTATCAACCGCATCAGCAGCGGTTCTGTAAAGTTTGCTCCGTCCTCCCCTGTACCCTTTGGCCAGTTTCAGGACTTTGTTTCTGCGCCGTCTTGCTTTGAATCCTCTCTTTACTCTCATTTTATATACTCCTTCTTGCGCTCTTTTCAGCCGTTGGGCAGAAGTCTTTTTACCTGCCGTGTATTTGTTTCATCAAGTATCCGGCCCTGTCTGAGCGATCTTTTTCTTTTGGTTGTCTTCTTGGTCAAAATGTGGCTTGCATGGGATTTGTTGAATCCGAACTTTCCCGTGCCGGTTTTTTTAAAGCGCTTTGCAGCCGCCCTGTTGGTTTTTATTTTCGGCATCATACCCCCTTTTTCTCTGTTTTCAAAAACATATGGTGGTATATCCGGTATTCCTCCATGATATACCACCAATTCATTATCCGTTATTTCAGGCGCCGGGTTCTCCCGGCAGCCCCTCAAGGCCGGCCCGGAATTATCTGGGTGCCAGAAGCATTGTCATGACCCTGCCTTCAAACTTCGGCTGCTGCTCGATCTGGGCGAAATCCCGGGTCATTTCAACGACCTTGTTCAGGACTTCCTGTCCCTGATCTTTAAGGGTGATTTCCCTTCCTCTGAACACAAGCGTGATCTTTACCTTGTCGTTATTTTCGATAAATTTCCGGACATGCTTGACCTTTGTTTCAAGATCATGGTCATCGGTTTTGGGTCTGACCTTTATTTCCTTGATCTGAAAGGTTTTCTGCTTTTTTTTCGCCTCCTGCTGCTTCTTGGTACGTTCGTACTTGTACTTCCCGTAGTCCATTATTCTGCATACAGGCGGCTTTGCTTCAGGCGACACCTCCACGAGGTCCATGTCCCGCTCTTCAGCCATGGCGACGGCTTTTTCAATGGGGATTATCCCTACTTGCTCTCCGTCGGTTCCGATCACTCTTACTTCGTCCGCATCGATATCCCGGTTCAGGTTCACTTTGTCCTGCTTTTTCCCCTTAGATATTCTGCACCTCCCGATCTTACAATCAATTCGTCATTATTCATGATACAAGTTTAAGTAGCAAATATATATCCGTTTGCCGAAAAATGCAAGCCTAATTTGCTCATTTCATCCGCACCGGGTTACAGGCCCTGTTCCATCCTGCGGATGGTGTAGGAGGCAAGAAGACTGTTTTTCCAATAGGTGTTTCTGCAGTTAGTGAAAAAATCATAAAACAGCTTCAGGCTTTCTGCCCGCAGGACTCCGGGGGTTATGTTTATATCGCAGTTGCTGTAAAGAGGCGGCATGCAGCTTAAATCACAGCTTGTTCCCCCGCCCATGGGGTCTTCGTATGCATATACGATATTACGGATTCCGCTTAGTATGATGGCGCCGTAACACATCAGGCATGGTTCCATGGTGCAAAAGAGGTGGGCCGGGCTCGAATCTTTGAGGGCCCCGGTTTTTTCAAGGTTTTTAAGGCATGTGATCTCGGCATGATCCACTTCGCTTGTGTTTCCGGCATTGTGGGAGGTGCCCTCCCTTTTTCCGGCCGCAATGATGCGCCCCTCCTGTACAATTACACATCCAACCGGAAACTCTCCTTTGGAAAGCGCCTGCCGCGCCTGTTCAAGTGCGGATGCCATAAAGCGTGTCAGGTCTGATTCGTGGATAACCTTTTCTCCTTTTGAAAAAAAATCTTTACAAAAACAACCCGCAAGTACAGAATACAGTATTCGAGTATGGGTTTTTGAAACAATAGTACTGTAATCTGATAAACTATTTTCACGAGATATTCAACATAAATTCAATGACTTTTATAAATGATAAGGAACCGATTCTTGAACCCGGCACGGGTCCGCGGATAAAGGCCGGCCCTTCCGGGAATTCAGTCAGGGAGACATTCCAGGGAAGAGAAAAGTCTTTTCTTTCCGGTTACGCCGCGTTAAGCAGCGTTACCCGGGGGAGGGTCGTGCCTGAAAATGACTGCAGCATACGGACCCCCTACCAGATGGACAGGGACAGGATCGTTTATTCCAATTCTTTTCGCCGGCTCAAGCACAAAACACAGGTTTTCCTCTCCCCGCTCGGGGACCATTACCGCACCCGGCTGACGCACACCCTTGAGGTTTCCGAGATTGCCAGGAATATAGCCAGGGCGCTTCGGATGAACGAGGATCTGGCCGAGGCCATCGCCCTGGGCCATGACCTTGGACATACACCCTTTGGTCACGGGGGAGAGACAGCCCTGAAGGAGATTTTTTCCGCTGATTTTTCCCACAGCGATCAGAGCCTCAGGGTTGTGGACGTGCTTGACAACAAGGGAAAGGGGCTCAACCTTACACGGGAGGTGAGGGATGGTATTCTCAAGCACTCAAAGGGATTCGGGGACATCATCCCCTCGACTCCCGGCCAGACGGCAATGACCGTTGAGGGGAGAATTGTGAGGGTGGCAGACATAATTGCCTATCTCAACCATGACCTGGATGACGCTCTCCGCAGCAGGGTGATATCCCTGGACGAGATCCCTTCGGTATGCAGGAGAACGCTGGGAGAGCACCATTCGGAGCGGGCAAGGATAATGATTGAAACAGTGGTGGTCAACAGCGGCCCGGAAAAGGGAGAGTATAAGCTCAGAATCGGGGATGATGTCCTTTTGGCAATGACTGTTCTGCGCAAATTTTTATATGAGAAAGTCTATCGTTCGGCTGCGGTTCATAAGGAGTTTGTCAAGGCCAAAAGGGTTTTAAAGGAGTTGTTTGCTTACTTCATGAACAACCCTGAAAAGCTTCAGAAGGAGCTTGGCAAGATGGAAATGGCAGCCTGGGACCCGGAGGCTGATTCCATTGAACGGGCCGTGTGCGATCTGGTTGCCTGCATGACCGATCGGTACGCCCTTGATTTTTATTATCGGATTTTTTTGCCCTCTCCGCAGGTATGAGCAGCAGCTGAATGGATATGGACAAAGGTTTTTTTGAAAAACTCGAAGCGCTCTATTCAAAAATGGATCGGAAGTGGTCAGCGGCTGCACGCCACTACGGATTCGAATGCAGCGGATGTGAGGACAACTGCTGCAGGTCTCTGTTTTTCCATCATACTTTTATTGAAGAAGCCTTTCTTCTGGTCGGGTTTGAAGCCCTTTCAGGTCCTGATAAAAGGTATTGCAGGCAACAGGCCCGACAATACCTTGATACGGTTTTCACGCAGGAAGGCGGCGTGTCTGAAAACAGACCCTTCTGCCCTTTGAATATCAAGGGTCTGTGTGCGGTTTATCCGAACAGGCCGATGATATGCAGACTCCACGGCATTCCCCATCACCTTGAAGATCCTGCCGGCCGGATCGTTAAAGGGGACGGCTGTGCCGAAGGAAGGGATGCTTTTCTGTCAGGCGGGTACTTCGATTTTAACCGTACGCCTTTCTACTCAAAGATGGCGGTGATTGAAATGGAGTACAGGAAAGCAGAGGGGCTTTCAGGAAAAAATAAAAAAACAGTGGCTCACATGATAGCTCAGGTGTAACATATAAGATGGTCCGGTTATACAACACCGCGCGGCATGGGAGGCACGTTTTCACCCCCGAGCACGTATCCGCCGTCAAGCCTTAGTACGCTGCCGGTCATATAGGGAGCGTCCTTTATCAGAAACATGCAGGCACGCACCACATCATCTGTCGAGCCGGTGCGGCCGGCGGGAATGTGGTCGAGTACCGCCTGCTTTTCATCATTGGAGAGGACCTCTTCCCAGCCTCTTGTGCCCTGGGCGTGGCGGGTTTCAAAAACTCCGAGCATGATTTCGTTAACCCGCACCGATGGTGCCCCGATACGCGCGAAGGTTTCCGTGAGCGAGGATACAGCTCTTGAGGCGGCGGAATATCCGTCATTGAAGAGCAGGGCTGACGGGCCGGACCGGCCGGTTACGGCGGCCACCGATGAAAAGTTGATCACCGCACCTTCTTCGGCTGCAAGCAGAAGCGGCATGGATTCATTGAGTATCCAACGTTTTGTCCTGAGGGTTGTCTCCAGTTCAAGGTCCCACTGATCCCGGGTATACTCCCCGTGTACAACAGGCCAGCCGCCGCGCTCTATATTGTTTATCAGGATGTCGATTCTGCCGTACCTGTCTTTGATCGTCCTTATGAGGCTTTCCACGGCTTCGGTTCGGCGGAGATCAACCGTTTCGATGCTGTGTTCCGCCCCTGACAGGTCAAAATCCCTCTCCATTGACTGGAAGCTGTCCGCCCAGTCGTGCCGGGTGAGAATGAGTCTTGCACCCTCGCCGGCAAGTGCAAGGCCGATACCTTTTCCAATTCCTTTTACTGCGCCCAGCACCAGGGCGACTTTGTTTCTGATGATCATCCGGCTCCTTGTTTTTAGTTCGGGGTCGGCTCAATCTGTTTGCCGAAAAGGTGGTATTTGATCCATTCAAAGCCGAGGTTTAAAAGTTCGGTTTCGTTTTCCCGTGCCTTTTCAAGCATGTCATCGGCAGAGGGAATGCCCTTTAAAAGGTCTTTTTCAAACACCTCTTTTCTGAAACCGTCAAGATCGTAACAGGCAAGATAAAAAGCGTCAGCGCTCGGTCCTTCGAGTTTTCCGGGCATGAGTGTGTTTTTCAGGCTGATGATTTCCATCATCCTGTCATTCATTTGATTGTGGGACTCAACTTCCTGGCTTGCGATCCAGTCCTTCACTTTTCTGCCGCGGGCTTTTCCGAATCCTTTGCACCCGGGGTCCCGGATAAGGGCGTAATGCTCTGTTGTCTTTCCCGTCTCCCTGGAGCGGGAGATTGCCCGGGCAAGCGGGAAAAGCCTGCAGGAGCCGGGCCTGTCAGGGTAAACTGAGCACCCGTTTTCAGTGACAAAGGGGCAGGCGTGGCCTGAAGCTGGATCGGGCTTGAAAGTAAGTACCGGGAGCCCTGTTTCCGGACCTTTGTGCATGGAGGTATATTTCCGCAAAAATTCGGATGAGGCCATTTTCAGATTATTTTTCAGCCGGAGGATGTCATAGGGGGTAAGGAACTGGTTCAGGTCCCTGCAGCACTCGTTAAAGCATGGATTGTCAGGGGAGCAGTGGAATGAGAATTCATCTTCCGGTCCCACCGCGGTCATCTCGTCATTCATGGTCATTGCCTTTCATTGAAATTCTTTTATTGTCAAACCGGTATAAAATATATATATATTACCATTATTTATTTTATTGTTCCAGTCGATTTTCAGATTCCGGCTATATATGGTATTAGTAAGTAAAAAAATTGCATATATAGTTGCCTCCTGCAGACGTATAAACAATTGAAAACTGGGGCTGAAACTTTTGTCGAAAAAGCTTGACAAGGATATAACTACGGTGCTATTTCCTTAACATTTATGCAGGAGTCGGATTTCTCTCGAGGAGAGGGCATCGGTCTGCATTTTAACCGGCGATATTCAGGTCGGAATATGTTTCCGGCCTGCTTGGCGATAGATAAATAAGTGAAGCACAAGTTAATTGTGCAATATGTTTAACTTAAAGTAAGGAGGTATTTAAATGCCATCTTTTGTTATTGCAGAAAAATGTGACGGCTGCAAAGGCGGGGACAAAACAGCATGTATGTACATATGCCCCAATGACCTGATGGTTCTTGAGCCCAATGAGATGAAGGCCTACAACCAGGAACCGGATCAGTGCTGGGAATGTTTTTCATGCGTTAAAATCTGTCCTTCTCAGGCAATTGAAGTAAGGGGTTACTCTGATTTCGTACCCATGGGAAGCAGCATCGTTCCGATGCTGGGTACTGAAGACATCATGTGGACCTGTAAGTTCAGAAACGGTACTGTAAAACGCTTTAAATTCCCGATCAGAACAACACCTGAAGGCGAAGCCAATGCCTACGCGGACCTTAAGGGTAAAGACCTTGACACTGAGCTGCTTTCCACGGAAGAGGCCGAAGGTTACACTCTTGTGGCTCCCCAGGAGCTGGCATAGGAAAACACTGTCAACAGTACAGTTTGGGACTTTATGAAAAATAAATTTGGAGGTAAATAATGGCATTACCGAATAAGCCTATTGGTGAACTTAAAGCAGTAAGGGATCCGGAAGTAGATAAGAGAGATGTTGATGTGCTGATCATCGGCGGCGGAATGGCTGCCTGTGGTACGGCCTTTGAAATCAAGAAATGGGCAAGTGACGATACAAAAATCCTTCTCTGTGACAAAGCCGCACTTGAAAGAAGCGGCGCTGTTGCACAGGGGCTTTCCGCAATCAATACCTATGTCGGCGACAACAAGCCTGAAGACTATGTCAGGATGGTTCGAAACGACCTGATGGGTATCGTGCGGGAAGACTTGATTTTCGACCTTGGACGCCACGTGGATGATTCAGTTCATCTCTTCGAGGAATGGGGACTTCCGATTTGGAAAAAGACCGAAGACGGAAAGAACCTGGACGGCCACAAGGGTCTTAAGAAAGAAGGTACCCTCAAGGCCGGCGCACAGCCGGTACGTACAGGTAAGTGGCAGATCATGATCAACGGTGAGTCCTACAAGAGAATCGTGGCCGAAGCGGGCAAGCTTGCACTCGGCGAGGACAACATTCTTGAAAGATGCTTCATCGTTGAAATCCTCAACGACGAGAATGACAAGAACAGGGTTGCCGGCGCAGTCGGTTTCTCCCTGCGTGAAAACAAAGTTTATATCATCAAGGCAAAAGTTGTAATGGTTGCCTGCGGTGGTGCGGTAAATATCTACCAGCCCCGTTCGGTTGGAGAAGGAAAAGGCCGTGCCTGGTATCCCGTATGGAATGCCGGCTCTACCTATACAATGGCTCTCAGAGCCGGTGCCGAACTCTCCATGATGGAAAACCGTTTCACCCCTGCACGTTTCAAGGATGGTTACGGACCTGTCGGTGCATGGTTCCTCCTTTTCAAGGCACACCTTGAAAACGGTCTGGGAGAAAAATATGTTGAAAGCCCGAACGTAAAGCAGGAGCTTGAAAACTATGCTCCTTACGGAACCGCTGCAATTACCCCGACCTGCCTGAGAAACCATCTCATGCTTTTTGAAATGAAGGGCGGACGCGGTCCGGTTATCATGAAGACCACTACTGCGCTTGCAAAACTTGGTGAATCCATGAGCAAGAAAGAGCTCAAGCATCTTGAGTCAGAAGCGTGGGAAGACTTCCTGGATATGACATGCGGTCAGGCAAACCTCTGGTGCGCAACCAACACAGAGCCTGAAAAGAAAGACTCCGAAATCATGCCCACCGAACCGTATCTTCTCGGATCACATTCCGGATGCTGCGGAATCTGGTGTTCAGGACCCGAAGAAGACTGGGTTCCGGATGATTACAAGTGGGGCTATAACAGGATGACGACTGTTAAAGGCCTGTTCACTGCAGGTGACGGTGTCGGATGTTCCGGTCACAAGTTCTCCTCAGGTTCCCATGCAGAAGGAAGGATGATTGCCAAATCAATGGTTCGCTTCCTCAGGGACAACTCAGGCGACGTGAGCTTCAAGGAAACCGACGAAGAGCTGGTTGACATGGTTTACAAGCCTGTAAGAACTTACCTTGATCATTGTGCGTACTCCACCGACGACGACGTGAACCCCAACTACTGCAAGCCTGCAGGCATGGCGCTCCGTCTGATGAAGATGACCAACGAGTACGGCGGCGGTATTGCAACTTACTATGAGACCAATGCCAAGGCGCTTGAAATGCTCATGGAAAACTTCGAGATGTTCCGTGAAGACCTTGAAAAAATTGCCGCAGGCGATCTTCATGAGCTTCTGAGAGCATGGGAGATTTTCCATCGTGTGTATACGGTTGAAGCACATTGCCGTCACATCCAGTTCCGTGAAGAGTCCAGGTTCCCCGGTTTCTACTACAGAACCGACTTTATGGGACAGAATGACGACGAATGGTTCTGCTTTGTGAACTCTACATACGACAAAGAGAAAAACGAGTGGAATCTGAAGAAAGTTCCTTATCACAAGATCATTGCCGACTGATAGCATACTGATCTTATAAGGCGCTATGCTTTATGGAACTAACCTCCAGGTGTTTTCAACGCCTGGAGGTTTTTCAGATTTTTCAGGTGCCTGAATTTCCTTTGCTCCTCTTTTGTAATACTGCAAATAATCATTTGCCGGCTTACAAAATAGGAGCGAGGATGCCGAAAAGGCGATTTTTCAATTCCGGCATCTTTTAAGTCAACAGATCAAATTAAATTTAACTCAAATGCACGGAGGGACAGCATGACAACAGATAATTCAGCCCCTTTTAACGGAAGCATCATGGTGGTTGGCGGTGGCATCAGCGGCCTGACGACCGCCCTGGAAGCAGCCGAGGTGGGGTATGAGGTCTTCCTTGTGGAAAAGGAAGCTTCCCTTGGTGGAAGAGTCGCACAGTTAAAACACTACTTCCCCAAACTTTGCCCGCCGACTTGCGGCCTGGAAATCAATTACCGGCGGATTAAGGATAATCCGAAAATCAGAGTTTATACCATGACTGAAGTGGAGGGTGTGGAAGGAAGCGCCGGAAACTATACAGTTAAGCTGAAAACTCATCCCAGATATGTAAACGATAACTGTACGTGTTGCGGAGAGTGTGAGAAAGTCTGTGAAACCGAAATAGCCAATGAATTCAACTTCGGCATGGACAAGAGAAAGGCTGCGTATCTTCCGCATAAAATGGCTTTTCCCCAGAAATACGTTATGGATGCTGCAATGGGGGCCGAAGACAGGGAAAAAGTCAAGGAAGCCTGTAAATATGATGCAGTGGACTTTGACATGACTGAAAAGGATTTTGATCTCAATGTGGGCTCCATTGTCTGGAGCACCGGCTGGAAACCTTATGATGCAGCCAGGATAGACAATCTCGGTTTCGGCAGGTACAGGAACGTGATTACAAACATGATGCTTGAAAGGCTTGCATCCGGGAACGGCCCGACCGAAGGAAAAATCACAAGGCCTTCAGATGACAAGGCGCCTGAAACCATCGCCTTTGCGCAGTGCGCCGGGTCCAGGGATGAGAATCATCTGCCGTACTGTTCATATATCTGCTGCATGGCTTCACTCAAGCATGCC
>JAWLES010000095.1:0-9226 GCA_041685935.1 Desulfobacteraceae bacterium
GAATTTCAGTCCGCCCCCCTTTTTGAATACGGAAAAGAGCTTTCCCGCCTGGCCCGGGAATTTGATATCGAAGAAATAAACAGGCACCTCAAGGAACTGTCCGATATAATCCAGGGATATTGACACGGCCGGGTGAAATATTTATGTTTGATCACATGAAACTCCCGGAGAGTGTACAAACGCACCGGGCTTTAAAAGAAAGGAGACCTAAGTTATGAACATGAACACAGTCCACTTCACCGAATGGTCCCAGACAGCCAATATGCTTGAGAAAACAGGATCTCTCTGCCAGGAAGCAGGCATTTTCGACGTGGTCGGAAAAAACGACAAAGTGGCGGTCAAACTTCATGTGGGAGAGCTGGGCAACCCCAACTATGTGAGACCCTTCTTTATCAAACATATTGTGGATGAAATACGTGCCAGGGGCGGCAAACCCTTTTTAACCGACACTACCACATACTATCCTTTGAAACGGAACAACGCAGTTGACCACATGGAAACCGCAATTGCCAACGGGTTCAATTTCGCGCCCTTTATCGTGGCGGACGGCCTGATGAGCGAAAACGGCATCAGCGTCAAATCCCCGGACCCTCTCCTATCCGAGGTGGAAGTGGCCGGAGCACTTTATCATGCCGATGCCATGATCGTGGTTTCCCACCTGAAAGGCCACCCTCTGGCAGGATTCGGGGGAGCTGTCAAGAACCTTGGCATGGGCGGCGTAACCAAAAACACAAAACTTGCCCAGCATCGGCTCTTGAGGCTTGAAATAGACAAGGAACTATGCCAGGGCTGCGAAGCATGCGCTGAAGCATGCTGGTTCGGGCTGCCCCGGATGGAAGATGGAGTCGCGGTCATTGACAGCCCCCACTGCATGTGCTGCCCCATCTGCAGCAATGCCTGCCCTGAAGGGGCAATCAGCCTCAACGACAGGGAAAAGCTGCCTAGGGGAATTGCGGTTGCAGCAAGGGGAGTGCTGGACACATTCGACACAGGCAAGGTCAGCTATGTCAATTTCGCCAATGATGTTTCCCTGGTGTGTGACTGTGCCCCTGTTCCGGGTGAAAAATTCTCAAAAGACGTGGGTGTTTTCGCTTCCCATTCAGCATTGTCCATTGATGCAGCCGGGCTTGAACACATTGATGTGGCGCACCTGAACCATACTCACGGCGTGGACAGCCTGCAGCAGCTAAGCAAAATGCAGGAACTGGGCTACAAAGGGGCGCTTCAACCGGAACAGATTACGCTATAATCCGCGCAAAGGTCCCGGCCAGGCAGCTCATACGGTTTCGAACATCTGCCGGGATTCCGGAGTTATTGATCGACTGAATTTTTGAAAAAGAAGAAAGGCACGGCCCGTGGACCGGTTAAAGGATGCAATCGTTTCCAAAGGAAAAGTGGTCTCAGAATCCGTACTGAAAGTGGATTCCTTTCTGAATCACCAGATCGACTGCGACCTCCTGGATGAGGCGGCAGAACACTTTTTCAACTTTTTTAAGGACTGGGCCGTGGACCGGATCACTTTTCAATAATATTGCCATTACTTCAATCCCTGCTGGATGTTACTCGGAAAGTGACGGTATCACAACATGTTGTGTTTAGTCATGGAAGCTATGAAAGTTATGAAAAGTGTGGATAAAACCTGTAAAAAATAAAAAAAATTTATAATGGATCCTGGTTTTTAAAAAAGGGGTTGACTTTTACGCCTGAAAGACGTAAAAATGGATTCATGAATCAGGTATTTTTAAACAAAAAAGCCCGAAAGCAGCTGAAAAATCTCCCCAAGCATATCATTGCAAACCTTCGAGCCTGGATAAACGAGGTCGAGACGGTGGGCATAAACGAGACGAGAAAAGTGAAAGGGTACCATGACGAACCCTTGAAGGGGAATCGGTCCGGGCAGAGATCGGTTCGACTGTCAAAAGCATACAGGGCTTTTTACATTGAACGTGACGACAGGATCGTCATTGAAGTAATCGAGGTGAACAAACATGACTACTGAAGAAACATACGGATCCAGGGAACTGGAAAGAGACTATGGACCGCTGACGTTCGGCGAAGCGCTGTGGGGACACAGAAAAGGGGAGGAGCTCTCCCAGAAGGAATTTGCGAAGATTCTCGGGATTTCCTCTTCCAGCTTGTGCGACATTGAGAAGGGCCGAAAGATCCCGTCTCCTCGCCGGGCGGCCAAAATTGCAAGACAAATCGGCCACCCGGAGATCCCGTGGGTTCAGTTGGCCCTGCAGGACATGATCAGACAGGAAGGGCTTGACTATACCGTTTCCGTTGCATAGCGTGGCATCATACTTAATCGGCAATGAGGGAGAATTTTTCTTTTATTTCAGAGTCGTCGGATACAACCAGCTCATCCCAATCAACAGTGGTTGGAAACTGTATGCTGAACCATGACTACCATTTATCTTTCAAAAATCCTATGTAACATAGTTGGCCACGACCGTTTAACCGGTTGCTTTGCCACCGCCGGAATGTTTTTCAAAAACTACGTTGTACAACACCGTTGGGTACTGGAGACGTTTTCGTCCGTTTTCAGCTTGAAGTCACGGCATCTCAAACTGCAGGAACCGCGAGATTCAATCCCGGCGCTGAAGGCAGTTCTCCCGCAGGCTGCACAATCTGCAGACAGACCCTACTTTTTTCGATTTGTATCCGAGCCCGATGCCGATAACGGAAATCACGGTTTTAAACGGCACCAGCATGCAGGATTCCGTAAGCGAGATCCCGTATCGTTCAAGATCAAGGAGACAGTGCAGTGTTTTCTGGTCCCGTACATCCCATCCGTCCACGGAACCGGGACTCAGGGACGCACTTACCCCCCATCCCTTCTGCTTTGCTTTGGCTTCCGCGATTTTCTGTCCGTGTATGCCCACCTTGTTCAGGGCGGAGAGACCGGCGAAATCCAGAAGATAACTTTCCAGATACAGCCCTTTGTCATTGAGTTTTTTAGCCCGCGCATCCAGCTCAGGGCCGATGGAATGGGCCACGATCATGAGAATTTCTGCCCCGTCAAGGGAATCGGCCTGTGTCCCCATGTTCACTTCAAAATGTTGGTCCCGGCCAACTGGAACGACAAACACCTTGTCATTCGGCATTCTTTTGAATTCCGCAAACTCGTACACAATAAGGGGAGCGGCACAGGAAAGCGCAGTAGAAACCGCTTTTTCAAAATTTTCCATCATCTGACGGGAAACATCCCTTCCGGGTGTCTGGCACCTGGACATCTCCCGTGGTGTCAATTGAATATCAATGTCTGTGACAGCTTTCATTTTTCACCATTATTTGCCGGAAATTCTGTGGCTTTGGAAAGTTTGGACACAAAATCCGTAACCCGGTTCAGATCAAGGGTGTGAACATTCCTGGATACTCTGAGAATCTCAGCTCTCTTGGTCTTGTCCAGAAGCGCCATAACAGCCCCGGCCCCGGCCAGGTTCGGGGTTGTGTCGATTCCGGTGCGGCAGATCCTCCTGGGCAGCATACCTATATCCCGTGCACTGTCCTGATTGAATCCGGCGCCGAAAGCTCCTGTCAGAAGAATCCTTTTTACCTCTTTAACTCCTGCCTTTTCAAGAATGGATTCTATCCCCACAAAAAGGGCTGCCTTGGCAAGCTGAATCTGCCTGATATCATTCAGGGTTATGTAAATATCGGTTCCCGGAAGGTAAAATTTTTTGCCAAGCCCGTTTTCATCACAGACAACCCCGGGCTTATGCGGATCCAGCGAACCGTTTTCCCTGATTATTTCCGCCTTTCTCATGGCGGCAAGCATATCAATGATGCCGGAACCGCAGATACCTGAAGGAACTGCATTGGAAACGGTTTCAAATTCGATCCGGTCACGGCTCCCGGGGGCTGCATAAACCCGGTTGACCGCACCCGGAGAGGCCCTCATGCCGCACGAGATATGGGCTCCTTCAAAAGCGGGCCCTGTGGCGCAGCTTGTTCCCCATATACCCTGGTCACTGATTAAAAGGAGCTCCCCGTTGGTTCCGATATCAATTATAAGTGTGGTATCATCCCGTTTATAAGATTCATCCGCAAGACATGCTGCAAGGATATCTCCGCCCAGAAATCCGGACACAACCGGAAAAATATACACCGGTGTTCCAGTGTTCAAGTCCAGCCCGAGTTCAACCGAGTCCGTGAGCACGGGAGACCGTGTAACCGGCAGATACGGAGAGACTCCTATGCTTTTCGGATTGAATCCCGCCATGACATGCTGCATGGTGGAATTTCCCGCAACCGTAACTTCGTGGACATCATCCCTTTCCCTTCCGGTTTCTTTCAGACATTCTCCTGCAAGTTCGTCCATGGCAGTGATTACCTGCTTTTTCAGCTTTTCAAGCACCGGCTCTTCCTGAACCGCCCCTTTTTGATACCTGTCAAGTATGTTTCTGGCAAGCAGCCTTTTTTCAAGTGCGGCCTCATCCTCTATAACTGCTGCGATTCTGGATATGACATCATGGCCGAATTGTCTCTGGGGGTTGATCATGGCACTGGAGATCAGAATTTCCCCGGTCACAAGGTCGCAAAGATAGGCTGCAATTGTGGTGGTGCCGATATCAAAAGCCACACCGAGACTCGATTCCACAGATCCTTTCCTGATGGATATTACACCGCAATCGTCATGGTGCACCACTGTGACGGAAGGCAGCCTCATATCCGCCAGGCTTAAAGCCTTAAGGGAATACCTGCTCAGGAAACTGATCGTTTCTCCTGTTTGTTTTTTCACCAGCCTGACGATACGGCAGGAAAGACTGTGGTCCATTTCCTCGTCAGCCTGCCTGATCCGGGCCGTGGGAACAAAGAATCTCCTGACAGCAGGGTTAATACTAAAAGCTCCCAGCAGAGTGGGTTTTTCATCCACATCCCTGTTCAGTGTGCGGTCATCAGGCACGGTTACGGTGACAGGACCTGTAATCCGTGCCTGGCATGCCAGCCGGATTGAATCTGCAAGCTGGTCCGTGGACAGTATCGCAGATTCTGATTTACTGACCGGGCTCAGCCCCGAAGGATCGTCCACCACCACCCTGCACTTGCCGCAGGTCCCGTTTTTGCCGCAGTCCGACCGGATGGGTACGTCCCGGACCTCGGCAGCATCAGCTATGGTGGTCCCTGCCTTGATTTTTACCGTTTTGTTAAAAGGTCGAAAAAAAATATCAATGGTTTCAGCCATATATATCCTCGCAAGAGCCGGGCTGCGGCATTTCATATTTACAGCGGCCGGGCCGGTTTAATCCGGAAAATTAGATACACCTTTTTGCCGGAGTGTCAAGTTTCTATTTCAGGTTCGGTTCAAACCTAATCCTTCAGGGAACCCTGGTCCGGAATATGAAGCATTTTCATGACTGCATGATTTTTTTAAAAATTGGTCTGACCATCCCTTGACATGATAATATAATCATATTACAGTCCCATATCATGGCATGCAAAAAAAGTCCACATTCCTGACGATGAAATCGATTTTGCTCAAACGGATCAGGCAATTCAGGGATGTTAAAAAATCCGGCTGTTTCGCCGGAGCAACCAGAATTAAAAAAAGAGGACGAAGCTTTGAAACTAGAAGCCTTACATGAAAACTGTTCCGGGTGCAGGACTTGCCTTGTGGTCTGTGCCCTTGAAAATTGCAGGGAAATCAATCCGTCCAAATCGGTTTTGCGCATCCAGGGGCTTTTTCCGGGTCCGGGAACCTACCGGATCCATCTTTGCGACCAGTGCGGAGCATGTGCCGAGGTCTGCCCGGAGGATGCGATCCGGAATGAAAACGGGGTCTATAAGGTCGATCCGGACAAATGCACCGGGTGCATGCTCTGTGTGGCGGAATGCCCCCATGATGTCATGTGCTCTCATCCTGATTTCCCGGCGCCTTTTAAATGCACCCTGTGCGGAGCATGCGTGGACGCCTGTCCAAGAGGGGCCATCAGACTTGTGGAAGAAACAGGCCTGGCAGCGGGCAACGCAAAATAAATTAAAGAGGTGAATCCCATGTTATACGGTTATGCAGGCAAGATCCTCCGGGTCAACTTGACCAAGGGAACTGTTCAAAAAGAAGCACTCTCCGAAGAATTCGCAGACAAATATATCGGAGGCAGGGGTTTTGTCGCCCGCCTGCTGTACGATGAAATCCCCAAAGGCTGCGATCCGTTTTCCGAAGAAAATATCGTGGTGATGGCCAACGGACCCTTGAGCGGATATTACCTTCCTGCAAGCGGCAAAATCCATTTCGGCACCAAATCTCCCGCCACCTATGGATACGCAGACGGCAACATGGGCGGCCATTTCGGCCCCGCCCTCAAATATGCAGGATATGACGTGATGATCCTGGAAGGCAAAGCAGCCGAACCGAGCTATCTGTTTATCGAGGACGACAAAGTCGAAATCCGCCCGGCAGGAGATTACTGGGGCCAGGGCTCCATTACCCTGGAAGAGCGCATGAAAAAAGACCTGGGTGAAGATTTTGAAATCTGTACGGTGGGCCCTGCTGCGGAAAACCGTGTCAGGTTCGCCTGCATCTCCCATGATTTCGGCAGGCAGTGCGGCCGGACCGGTATCGGCACGGTGGTCGGGGACAAAAAGATCAAGGCCATTGCTGTCAAGGGGACGGGCAGCCTTCCTGCATATGATCTCGAGGGCCTTTACGAATCCGGGAAAAAGGCGTATGCGGATATCTACGAAAAACCGGGATTCACCGGCTGGACCCCTGAGGGCACAGCCGGGATAACCAACTTCATCAACCAGGTGGGCGCATTCCCAACGCGCAATTTTCAGACTTCATATTCCGACCATTACGAACAGATCAACGGCAAGGCCATCCTGGAAAAGATCAAGATCACTGACAAGGGTTGTTTCTGCTGCCCCATCCCCTGCGGCAAATACGGACACGCCAAAACCAAACAGGGTTCCGCATATGTGGAAGGACCCGAGTTCGAAACCATTTCGCTGTTCGGCGGCAACTGCGAACTCAAGTCCATCGAAGAGGTGGCGTATGCCAACTATATCTGCGACGAGCTTGGAATCGACACCATTTCCGGTGGCGCAGTGGCGGCATTTGCCATTGAATGCTTTGAAAAGGGAATCATCAGCAGAGAAGACATGGGAATGGAGGTCAAATTCGCAGACCTCGAATCGGTAATCCACCTGATGAACATCATTGCAAGAAGAAAGGGAGCCGGCAACGCTCTGGCGGACGGTGTAAAAATCGCCGCGGAAAAGCTGGGCAAAGGAGCTGACAAACTTGCCGTGCATGTGAAGGGACTCGAGTGGACAGGATATGAATGCCGGAACGCCCCGGGCATGATGCTGGCGTATCTCACCGCGGACATCGGGGCGCATCACAACCGGGCCTGGGTGCTCGGCCGGGATGTAACCGGAACCAGCGCAAACGTCCACGATCTTATCACCCAGGGAGGAACGGGAGAAAAAATGCCCAAATCCCCGGTCACCGGAAAGGCGCAGGGAGTTATCGACTCCCAGCACCTTCGGCCCATGTTCGATGTACTCGGCACCTGCCGGCTGCAGATGATGGAACTTGGGTTCGAAGTGGAGCACTATGAAGAGCTGTTTGAAAAAGTCACCGGCAAAACGAAATCCTGGAAAGAGCTGATAGGTGTATCCGAAATGATCTGGCACCTGACCCGGTCGTTTTTTGTCAGGGAAACGGAAAATTTCGGACGCCGCATGGATTGCGCCCCGTACCGGCTTTGCAGTGAACCGGTCCTGAGCGGCCCCAACGAGGGACATTATATCACCGAAGAGGAGGTAAACATCCTTCTTGATGAATACTACAACGCAAGGGGCTGGGATTCGGAAGGCATTCCCACGCCTGAAACACTGGAGCGGGTCGGACTTTCCGATATAGCCGAAGACATGAGGCGGGAAAAAGAGACAACAGGCGGATAATATTCAAATAACCGCCATGTCCTTTTGGACACGGCGAAGCATGAAAGTTCCGGTCAGAGACAGCTGGCGATTCGGGCGGAAACGTCTTGATCATATCTCTGTAACGCCCGCGGGGGGCAAAGGAGAAACTTCAACCAATAAGGAGGGTGTATGAAGTCAGCCAAATGTATGAAAACAGTTCTTATCGCATCGGTTTTTGCAGCACTGCTTGTGTTCACGGCAGGTGCCGGCGCTGCCGAACTTCCGGGAAAAGGGGTCACAGTGCAGCCGGCCAGGTGTACCTGGAACACGGGTTTTTTCCAGTCGACTCTTGTAAACCGGGGACTTGAAGAGCTTGGGTACGAAGTGAAAAAGACCAAAAGCCTTTCCAACCCAATGTTCTATCTTGCAGTAACAAAACGCGAAGTTGATTACTGGGCCAATGCCTGGTTCCCGCTTCATAACGAGCAGCTTCCGGAAAACAGCGAAGAAAAAACTTCGGTGGCGGGAGTTCTTGCCCCCAAGGCAGGGCTGCAGGGGTATCTTGTATCCAAGGATGCCGTTGAAAAGTACGACATCAAGTCCCTGGAAGATTTCAAGCGGCCGGAAGTAAAAAAAGCTTTTGACGGCAACGACGACGGCAAGGCGGATCTGGTCGCATGTCCGCCGGGCTGGGGCTGTGAAAAGGTGATTGCCCACCACATGGATGCCTACAATCTCAGGGAGCACATCAATCCCGTCAAGGCGAACTATTCAGCCAGTTTCAGCGATGCTTTGGGCCGGACCAAAGAGGGAAAACCGATCCTTTTCTACACCTGGACTCCCAACTGGACCATTAATCTGCAGAAACCCGGCGAAGATGTTCTCTGGATCAATGTGCCCGAAATCATTCCCAACGAAGGACAGGAAGGACAGGAAGAGTTCATGGTGGTAGAAGATGTTCCCGGAGCGGTTTCAAGCCCTCTCAAAATGGGTTTTGCCGCCAATGACATCTGCGTATACGCAAACAACGAGTTCCTTGACGCAAACCCGGCTGCAGCTGAATTTTTCAAGCAGATCAAGCTTTCCGTGCTTGAAATCGGCGCCCAGAATTACAAGATGCACCAGGGAGAGGATAGTGAAGCCGACATCAAGCGTCACGTGAAGGAATGGATCGAAGAAAACCAGGAAAAATGGGACACCTGGCTGGACAAAGCCAGGAAAGCTGGGAAATAAGTCAAAATCTTAAAAACCGATAAAACCGGCCGGCGGAAGCTAAAGCTAACGGCGCGCCCCGCCGGCCGTCAAAAATGGAGGAGTTAACCGTATGTCAAATGATTTTGAATCCCGTGTCAAG
>JAWLES010000096.1:0-9080 GCA_041685935.1 Desulfobacteraceae bacterium
GTGCTGTCCATGATGATAAGTTATCCCGGCGTGAAAGAGGAGGTCGAGAATAGGCGGGTCCTTGACTATTTTTATTCTGAAAAACTAAAGGCCATAGGGAAGAAAGTGCTTGCTGCTGACCCGGAGGATGAGCATTTTATGTTCAGGCTTATGGCCTCTGCTGAAACCGATGAACAGAGGGAGGCGATGGCGGCGCTGGCCATGTCTGATACCTTTGATTCGGATTATATCAGGGAAAAGGCCGCAGCCTTGATGGATAGAATTATCAAAATCCGGGAAAAAAAAGAGAACACTCTGACAAGACGGATTAAACAAGCGGAAAAGAGTTGCGATGCCGATCCTTTTGAACTGCTTGCTCAAAAGCAGGAAGAGATCAGGCGGCTGCATGGAAATAAATAACTTTTAGCCTTTGGGGGGCTTATTTATGGCGGAAGGTATTATGGAATCCGGAGAAAACGAGGTAATCGGAAAGGATGAGCTCAAACGGTTAATCGCAAAGGGCAAGAAAGAGGGCGTGCTGTCCTATGCGGAAATTAACGAGGCTATTTCCGATGACTTGAAATCTTCCGAGCAGATAGATGATATAGTTCTGCAGTTTGAAAAGCTGGGGATTGAACTGGTGGAAAAGAAGGCTGACGGGAAAACGAAGAGCAGGGCTTCAGGTGGGTCCGGCGCGGACCGGGAAGGCTTCGCTAAAACAAAAGAATCCGGGACCACGAAAAAATCCGAAAAGGATCTGTCTGTCAAGAAGGCTGAACCCGGTGACATGGAGTTCGGTTCGGTGACCGACCCTGTGAAGATGTATCTCAAAGAGATGGGCATGGTAACGCTTTTAAGCCGGGAAGGGGAGATTGAAATCGCCAAGAAGATCGAAGCCGGTGAACGCGACATTCTCAAAGCCATGCTGCATACCCCCCTTTCCATCTGGGTTATAATCAATCTCGGTAAAAGAATGGAAGCCGGCAAAATCGGACCCGGCCAGATACTCAGGGATATCCACGAAATCGGAGTGGACGTGGATGACACGTCTAAAAAGGAAAAGTTTGTCGAGACCATCAGGCAGATCGAACAGATCCATGTAAAGAACCAGGAAAAACGGGATTATCTTCTGCAGGAAAGCCTTGAACCGGATGAGGCGGAAAGTGTCCGGGCTTTTATCCGCAGCAACACGGATGAGATTTTTGAGCTTTTGAAGCAATGGCGCTTTGAAAAGAGCATTCTGGAGAAAATCGAAAAGCGGATCAGGGAGATGATCACATGGTTTGACCGGGTGGAGGATCTTTTTACCAGGTGTGCTGATACATTGGGCGCATCCAAGGACGAGATGCTCAAGCGGACCGAGGATGAAGCCGCATTCGTGGAATGGGCCGTCAGTAAGGCCGGTGTTGCCGAAGACAGGGCAAAGGTTCTGCATGATGATATCAAATCCATGCTGTATCAGATGGTGTTGAAAAACGAGGCCATCAAGGGCGGTGTGGCGGAACTTCGCGAGGTGGCCCTTGAGATCGACAAGGGCAAGGCGCGGGCCGAACGCGCTAAAAGGGAGCTTGTCAAGGCCAACCTGAGGCTCGTGGTCAGCATTGCCAAGAAGTATACAAACAGGGGGCTGCAGTTTCTGGATCTTATCCAGGAGGGGAACATCGGCCTGATGAAGGCGGTGGAAAAGTTTGAGTACCGCAGGGGCTACAAGTTCAGCACCTATGCCACCTGGTGGATACGCCAGGCCATCACCAGGGCGATTGCCGACCAGGCCCGGACAATCCGGATACCGGTTCACATGATCGAAACCATTAACAAACTGATCCGGACATCCAGGTATCTTGTCCAGGAGAACGGAAAAGAGCCTTCCCCGGAAGAGATTTCAGAGAAGATGGAAATACCGCTGGACAAGGTCAGGCGGGTGCTCAAGATCGCAAAAGAGCCCATATCCCTGGAAACACCCATTGGTGAAGAAGAGGACAGCCATCTGGGAGATTTCATAGAGGACAAGAAGTTTGCCCTGCCTTCCGAGGCCGCCATTGACTTCAACCTTGCCGAACAGACCCGCAAGATGCTGGCTACACTTACTCCGAGGGAGGAGAAAGTGCTGCGGATGCGGTTCGGTATCGGGGAAAAATCCGATCATACCCTTGAGGAAGTGGGAAAGGATTTCACGGTGACCAGGGAGCGGATCAGGCAGATCGAGGCAAAGGCCCTCAGGAAGCTGAGACATCCCACCAGAAGCCGTAAGCTCAAGACCTTTATTGAAAATTAAAACTTGACAGTGAAGGGATTCCCATATATAGTACTTGAGTTTTGCTGATGGTCATTGGGGCCCATAGCTCAGTTTGGCAGAGCCACCGGCTCATAACCGGTCGGTCCCTGGTTCGACTCCAGGTGGGCCCACCATTTGGAAAACAGCAGATTTGATACCGGACTGTACAAGAAACGACAACGGAAAATTCAAGCCGTTTATGATTGTAAAACGAATATCAAGTAAAAATTGTCAAAAAAGGGCGGGGTGGTTGCAACCCGCCCTTTTTTTGTGAGGAAACCGTATGCTGGCGCGGACAGCCGATATAATTGAACTTGTGGACACCCTGGCCCCTTTCCGGCTTGCGGAAGAATGGGATAACAGCGGACTCCAGGCCGGTGATCCCGAATGGCCCGTCCACAAAATTATCATCTCGCTGGACCCGTCCATGGAGGTTATGGAAGAGGCGGAAAAACAGAATGCGGGCATGGTTCTTACCCATCACCCCCTGCTGATAAAACCGGAAAAGTCCATTCTGTTCAATCAAATGCCCGGTTCAGCCATATCTGTGTCATGCCGGAACCGTATCTCCATTGTATCCGCCCACACCAGTCTGGACAAGGCCCAACAGGGATTGAACGACTGTTTCGCCTCCCTTGTCGGGCTCAGGGACCTTTTGCCTCTGGTTCCTGATTCGGACGAAAACACTGAGCTATACGGCTCTCCCGGGTTCGGACGGAAAGGTGAACTGCAATTCCCCGGGACCCTTGAGAGTGTTGCATCCGGGATCAAAACAAGCCTTGGCCTTGATCGTGTGAAGCTTGTCTGCGAGAATAGAGGAAGAGAAATTAAAACCGCAGCGGTGTGCACAGGAAGCGGCGGTTCTTTTGTGGATGATTTTTTAAGGTCCGGTGCTGATGTGTATATCACAGGGGATATCAAGTACCATGAAGCAAGGCGGGTTGAGGAAAACTGCCGTGCTCTGATTGATGTCGGTCATTTCGCATCAGAGATTGCCGCGGTCGGCCTTTTGTACGACAGGTTGAGATCCGCAGCTTTTCATGCGGGTTTTGAGGTTGAAATCATTAAATATAAAAAGGAAAAAGATCCATTCACCATTTTTTAAGGTTCTTTTAAAGGTATTATGAGTATGGAGGAGACAACCAAAGGACAGATCGGAACGCTTATAAAGCTTCAGGAAGCGGAAAGTGAAATCGTCAGACTTGAATCCGTGTTAAAACAGGTTGAGAAGGAGCAGAACCGGGTATCAAGCAAGCTGAAGGAGTTTGAAAAGGCGCTCAACGAGCTTGAAGAGAGCTACAATCTCATCGAATCCGCCTGCAGCGAATGCGAATCCGAAATCGAGGTGCTTGATCAGCGGATCAAGACAAGCAACGAGCATTTGAGGCAGGTGAAGACGAACAAGGAGTATCAGGCAGTCAAACGGGAAATCGATGACAACAGCAAGCGCAAAGAGGAGCTTGAAAACAACCTGCTCAGATATTTCAGTGAAAAAGAGGATAAAGAGCAGGCGCTTGCGGATAAACGCAAAGAGTACGAGCAGCTCGTCGAGCAGATAAAGGCTGAGAATGAGGATATTGAAAAACGCTCCGCCGATGACAGGGAACTTTTAGAGGAGTGCAGGAAAAAAAGCCGTCAAATGGGTGAGGAAATCGACCCGGATATTTTTGACAAGTTCAAGAAAATATCCAGGCTGAACAACGGGCTGGCAGTGGTTCCCGTACGCAGCCAGGCATGCATGGGATGTTTTTTGAATATTCCGCCCCAGCTTTTTATAGAGGTGCAAAGGGGAAATTCACTGATAATGTGCCCCCAGTGCAACCGGTTCCTCTATTTTGAACACGAAGAATAAAAAGGTGATGCGGTTCGACCGGACAGAACGATCGCCGGAGTTGTATCCGGAGGAAAGTCCGAACACCACAGGGCAGGACGCTCCATAACGTGGAGTCGCGGTGACGCGAAGGAAAGTGCAGCAGAAAGCAGACCGCCTCGCTACTCGCTGAATCGAACAGCTGAGAGAATAATGGGTTGTTGGGTTGAGCGAGTAGCGAGGTAAGGGTGAAACGGTGCGGTAAGAGCGCACCAGTTTCCCGGGTGACCGGGAAAGCTTGGTAAACCCCGTCCGGTGCAAGACCAAATAGGGAAGTGTTTGAGGGCTGCCCGCCCGAGCTTCCGGGTAGGTCGCTTGAGGTGTACGGCAACGTACATTCCCAGATGAATGATCGTTACCCCTGCCGGGGCAACCCTGCATGGGGACAGAATTCGGCTTACATGCCGGTCGGGCCGCATTCCATTTACCCTCTGCCGCGGACGGCGCAGATGAAAGGAGAACGTGACAGTATTCAGTATGGACCGATACTGCAGCATATCATTCAAGGAAAAGGTCAATCTCTTTTCCTTTGAATACCTCAAGTGTATCCGGTTTATTGCGGATCTCGAGGATGACGATTACAATTTCACGAAAAAACTCTATTCCAAGCTGATCACCACCTCCCACCTGCTGGAAGACCTCCTTGATTTCCACGGGGCGAAGAACAACTGGAAATGGGTGTTTTACAGGGAGCTTTGCGCAGCGGTCAGACATATTTCCCTTGCGGGTTACTCCCAGAAGCATATCCTCAACCGGCTCGATTTTTACGAGTTTGAAGGCGGGAATGATCAGGTGTTCAGGCTGGAATCGAGTGATACCTTCAGGATTCTTCAGGACTCTTTGAAAACAGCGGCCCCGGTTATTCTGAAAGAGGCGGAGCGCCTTGATATTGAGCTTCCCGAATGCGGCTACTCTTTCCAGTACTTCCCGAGCATCGGGTCCACCGAGTTTCTGGATCACAACATTGACGATTTTGCGGATGTGGACATAAGACAGCAGCGCCAGAATCTGACCAAGATTGCAAGTGAGTTTCTGGAAACCATTGTCAGCTTTGAGCACTTTGCCTTTTTTGAGCGGTACCCCCAGGAGAAGATCCGCAAGCTGGTGCCGGACAGTATCAACGAGGTTGAGATCCGCAGGTTTGAAATGCTTTTGCACAATCTTCAGTCCTCGTTTGATTCATACGTGATCAGCTCCGGCGGACAGTGCGACAACCGCAAGCTCAACCAGCTCAGGAGCCATTTTTCCATCGTTTTCCATATGCTGCAGGTTATGGGCAGGCTGCTCCATTTTTATGAACGGCATCTGCACGATATCGGGTACAAGGATATTTACAAGAGTGTGAGCGAGTCCCTGGCGGAACTCATAGACCCGGATGTTCTTCTGGACCGGGCGGTGAACTACTGTCTTTACTATTCATGGCAGTTTTTATCTTCCGGGAAAAAACTTGCTTCCAGAATCGTGAATGAAAATATGGAAGTCTCGCGCATTACCGTTGATATCCCCAGGGACCGGGGTTTTCATTCAAGGCCGAGTATGCTGGTGGCTAAAATAGTGCATCACTATGGCGGGGAAGTGACTCTCATCGTGGGGGAAGATCGTTTTGACGCGTCCAGTGTTCTTGATATTCAGTGGGCAGGGGGAAAAATTAAAAAGGAAGATTTCCAGCGTATTGTCTTTGAAGGGGACTCAAGGGCGCTTGAGGACATTGAGGTGCTTGCCGCCGTAAATTACGGCGAGGATACCATGGGCAAAGGAATTCCGCTGCCCAAAGAACTCTCTTATCTGAACTGATTGGTACAACCGAATGGAACCGTTTGAGGTTTTCGTTATCGTGGTGGCCGGAGGCAGCGGCCTGAGGATGCAGGCGCCTGTGAAAAAGCAGTATCTTCCCCTGAAAGGGAAACCGGTTTTGCATCATACTCTTCAGGCGTTCGGAAGGGTTGAAGAGGGCCGGCGGATCGTACTCGCGGTTCCGGGCGAGGATCTTGAATACTGCCGGAATACTCTGCCGCCGTTACTGGATACGCGCTGTGAACTGTTCGTCATTTCCGGAGGGGAAAAACGCCTGCAGTCGGTGGCAAATGCGCTTGCCGAAGTAAAGAGGCATTGCCGGGATTCCTCCGGGACCATAGTTCTTATCCACGACGGAGTCAGGCCGTTTGTGGAGCCCGGGCTGATCAGACGCTGCCTGCGGGGCGCTGTCCGCAAAGGGGCGTGCGTCCCCGCCCTCTCGTCGGTGGATACACTCAAGGAGGTTGATGAGAAAGGCACGGTTGTCAGGACCGTTGACAGGAAAAGGATCTTCAGGATTCAAACTCCCCAGGCATTCAGGCTCGATCTCATTATGAAAGCATTTGATATCGCAGCGGAAGATGGATTCGAAGGAACCGACGATGCCTCTGTGGCGGAATACGCAGGGTACGGGGTTCATGTCACGGAAGGCTCCGGGCGGAACATCAAGATTACCACCGGTGAGGACATGGCCCTGGCTGAGTTTCTGCTATCCCACTGAGACGTACCTGATTGTGTCGGCAAACCTGTCCACCTGATCCTCCGTGGTGTTGAAACAGGTCATGAGCCGAACCTTTGACAGTGTTTCATCCCATGTATAAAAATAGTACTCTTTTTGGAGGATCTCCACAAGGTGGCCGGGAATTGCTGCAAACACAACGTTGGACTGCACCTTTTCAGTAACTTCCACATGGGCGAGATCTTTGATTTTCAGGTACAAACGCTCTGCCATACGGTTGGCGTGTGCCGCGCTTTCAAGCCATAGCCCGTCGGCCAGAAGGGCGTCGAACTGGGCGGCGATAAACCGCATTTTGGATCCGAGCTGCATGCCCTGTTTTCTGATCCGGTTGAAGTGTTCTGCAAGCTCTCTGTCAAAAAATACAACAGCCTCTCCGTACATGATGCCGTTTTTGGTACCTCCGAAGCTCAGGATGTCCACCCCTGCCTCCGAGGTCATCTCTCTCGGGTCAATGTTAAGATGCGCCACAGCATTTGCGATCCGGGCCCCGTCCATGTGAAGACAGAGGCCGTTTTCATGTGCAAGCCCGGCTATGGCCGCGATTTCATCCGTGGTATAAACCTCGCCCAGCTCAGTGGGCTGGGTGATAGACACAACTTTCGGCCGGCTGTGGTGCGGATCGTCAAAACCTTTTAAAAGGGGCCGTATGTCTTCCAGGGAGATCTTCCCGCCTTTTGAGGGTACCGGAATGGTTTTGCACCCGGTGAACTTTTCCGGTGCTCCGCATTCATCCACGTTCATATGAGACTCTGCGGAGACGATTACACTGTGGAAAGATCTGGCGGCTGCAGCAAGGGACAGGACATTTGCGGCGGTTCCGTTGAAAACAAAGAATACATCAATGGATTCGCCGAATAATTCCCTGAATCTGTCAGCGGCCTTTTTTGTATATTCATCGTTTCCGTAGGGGGGAACGTGGCCGTTGTTGGCCTTTAAAAGGGCATTCATGACCTTTTCATGTACACCTGAAATATTATCGCTTGCAAATCCCTGCATGCCTGTAAAGCCTCTTTTCTTAAATAACTGTTGACCCTCACATGGGAAAATAAACCCTTTACTTTCACATGTAAATATGCGAAATTTTACCTGTGCCGGGCATTAAAGAAGAATACACGGCATTTGTCAAGTTTGGATTTGCAGATTTGTTAATTTGAAACACGCTTTTTATTAAAGTGTGCCGTTTCCAAAGTGGAGGTCAGAATGGCGGAAAAACCGGTTATAAAGATTGGACACTTAACGATCACGGACCATCTTATTCTTGGTGTTACGGCCCTGAAACTCAAAAAGGGAATGGAGACCTTTGAACACTGCACACTTGAGACCGTCAAAAAAAACGGCTGGAACGAAGTAGCTGACGCTCTGGCCACAAAACAGCTTGACGGCGCCTTTATACTGGCCCCCACAGCCATGGACCTGTTCAAGTCGGGGGTTGAGCTGAAACTCTTGCTTTTGACGCATAAATCCGGAAGTATCCTTGTCAAAAGCAAGAAAGCAAATATAGAAAAGATAGAAGATTTTGCCGGAAAAACCGTTCTGATACCATATCAGCTTTCCATCCACAACATGCTTTTTTACAAGCTACTCGCGGAAAAGGGTCTCACTCCGGGGCGGTCCGTGGATTCCAACGTTGATGTCATTCTCGAGGTGGTGGCTCCGTTCCAGATGCCCCAGGCACTGGAGTTAGATGATGAAGGAGAAATAGGCGGATTCATTGTTGCAGAGCCTTTCGGCTCCCAGGTGATTGCGTCGGGAAACGGAGAGGAGTTCTACCTTTCCAAGGATCTGTGGCCCAACCATCCCTGCTGCGTTTTTGTCATGCGGGATGAAATTATAGAAAAACACCCGGAGGCGGTGTTTGAGATCACAAAGAGTCTGGTGAAATCAGGCCTGTCCATTGATGCTCAACCCGACCCTGCTTCAGTCATCGGCGCCCAGTTCCTTTCCCAGGACAGGGACGTGATCCGTAACGTCCTTACCACTCCCCCTGACCGGATTCTCACAGGAGAGCTGTTTCCAGCCATCGAGGATCTTGACACAATCCAGAAGTACATGATGGATGAAATGAAGATCCTGACCAGCCTGATCGACCTTGACAAGTTTGTTGATACTCAGTTTGCCGGAAAGGCGGGCGCCAAGTAGCACGAAACCGGTATCAAAAAAAGAGGGGGTTGTATGAAGCTCAGGATCGGCACAAAGGTCAATCTTCTGGTGGTAACCTCTGTTCTTGTCGTAGGGGCACTGGCTGTTGCGGTTACGGTGTCCGCACTTGTTTCGGAAGGCAGGGACGAGATAGATCAGTACCGCGAAGCCATGCTGGTTGAGAAAAAGCAGAAACTCAAGGATCTGACCCGGGCGGCATACAAGACGGTTGAGGATCATTACGCCGCAGCAACGGACAAGGAAAAAATCAAACAAAAGAGGGG
>JAWLES010000097.1:0-9065 GCA_041685935.1 Desulfobacteraceae bacterium
CCCAGGGGAATGCCGGTCCAGTCCGACACAACCCTGGCGATAACCTCGGCATTAACTTCAAGCTGAATCATGGGTTCATCCCCCTGGATATCCGCAAGAACCCGGTCCGCACTTTCAAGCTTTTCCTTCAGTTCATTCACTTTTTCCGTGTCCTGCCGGTCGGCTGCACTGAGTTCATTTCTCAGTTCAATAATGTCCAGGGCAGCCTCCTTTTCCCGCTGCCAGTTCTCCCGGATCTTTTCAGCCTCTTCTTCCAGAGCGGCAATGGTGTTGACCACCTCTTCATACGCAGGCTCGTCCACGTCCATATTGTTATCCCGGTCCCTTTCAATTGCCTTCCGGGTCCTGTTGAAGGCCTGAATGGAGCGCTCCTTGTCTTCAAGCACCGGCGGTTTGGTGGCAAGGTTGATCCGGACCCTTGCACACCCCGTATCAAGAAGGTCGATTGCCTTGTCCGGCAGAAACCGTCCTGAAATATACCTGTCTGAAAGCTCAGCCGCAGCTTTCACCGCCTCTTCCGTTATCACCACCTTATGGCAGTCCTCGTACCCGGGTTTGAGGCCCCTCAGGATCAGCTCGGTATCCTTCACGCCCGGCTCGTCAAGTTTGATGGGCTGAAACCGCCTTGAAAGTGCGGGGTCTTTTTCAAAGTACTTTTTATACTCGGTCCAGGTGGTGGCGCCCACGGTCCTAAGTTCACCCCTGGCAAGGGCGGGCTTGAGAAGGTTCGCCGCATCCCCTCCCCCTGCGCTCCCTCCCGCTCCGATCAGGGTATGGGCCTCGTCTATAAACAGGATGACAGGAGTTTCATGGGACTTGATTTCATTGATCACTCCCTTGAGCCGATTTTCAAACTCCCCCTTCATGCCGGCCCCTGCCTCGAGAAGCCCCATATCCAGCTCCAGAAGGGTCACGTTTTTTAAAACGTCGGGCACATCATCCGTGACAATCCTCAAAGCGAGCCCTTCAACAACAGCGGTTTTTCCGACCCCGGGCTCCCCCACGCAGATGGGGTTGTTCTTTCTTCTTCTGGAAAGTACGTCAATGATTTGGCGGATCTCCTCGTCCCTGCCGAAAACCGGATCAATACCTCCCTGCTGCGCCTTTTGAGTGAAGTTGTTGCAGAACCGGTCGATGAACCCCTCCCCTTCCCCGGAAGGTGAGGCCTGGGCTGAACCTTCCGCCCTTTCCGCAGTGGAAGGGTTCTCCTCGGATGTTTCGGTGATGGACCTGAATCGTTCGACAAGTTTATCCTTGCCTATCTTTTTCAGAACATCCGCATAATTCCCTGATATATAGGAAAGAGGCCTTGACAGAATGGCAAGAACCACCGCACCCGAGCGGATTTTTCTTTCATCAAGCTCTATGGATGAAATCATCCAGCCATCCTGGAAAAGATCAAGAAGGCGGGGTGAAAAAACAGGCTTTCCTGAATTTCCTGCTTGAAACTCTTCCAGTGCGGCTTCGATTTTCTGCTTCAGCATCCCCGGCTCAATATCGAATTCCTCCAGTATAAGTGAAAAATCGGAACGGGAATTATCAAGCAACTTTAACAGAAAATGCTCCACAGACACCTCGTAATGGGCCCTGGAAACACACAGCCCCGCACCTGCCTGCAATGTATTCGTACAAAAATCATTCAACCGAAAAAGCAGGGATTTTGTATCAACATCGACCATTGTCATCCTCCTTGACCCTCTGGCCCCCTCCAGGGGCCTTTTCTGTTTGAAGAATACGGTTTTATTTTAAAACCGAGCAGGCCTTTTCAGGTGAATTGTCTCCTGAAAAAAGCCAGGTGTTCCAGCCCAGATGCGACCACCGGGGATTACCCGGGCGGGCGGTTTCCAACTCCCGCCCCTCGACCTCCACTGCAAGCCCCCATGACAGGGGCTGATTCACATAGTACATCACCATCTGTTCAAGCTCGCCGAATGCAGGGCCGTCCGGCAGGAAAAAGTGCAGGGTTTCCGCATCCGCCCCGCGGATAAGAATCCGGAATTTCCCGGAAATATCCACCACCGTGGTTCCGATCACCGAATCCTCTCCCAGTGTGCAGTAAGCCGCTCCCAGTCTTGAATACTGGTCACAGGGGATCGAAACCCTCCGAAAGACGCACTGCCGGACCGTCACATCCGAGTCAAGGCTGAAAAAATCCCTGATCATTGTTTCAAGCCCCTCTGCGGACCGGGGAAACTGGATTGCAAGGCCCGTGTACCGGTAGTACTTTTCAAGGTTGAATATTCTGCTTCTCAGGTGCTCGTTCTCAAGACCGAGCAGAGAATAGATCATATTGACGGCTTTGGGATCGTTTTCTTCACATATTTTATAAAACAGCCGGTACTTGGCCCATATTCTGAAAAATACCGGGTAAAGACGGCAGTTGATGACATCCACAAAGTCACGTTTTATGGATTTTTCTTCGTTGAATTCCTCGATAAGGTCTTCGGTGTAAAAAGAGGGGAGTGGGGATGATGCACCGTATAATCCAAGAAATGTGGCAGTGATCCTGAACATACTGCTGTCTTTCCCTGCCTTTTCCACCGAGGTTATGTCGGTCCCGGGAAACCGTAACGAAAGTTCGGGACGCACCCGCACGAATTTCTCGAGAATCTCTTCGTGTGATCCGCTTTCAAATTCTTCACCAGAGGCGATTTTGTGCAGGATCAGCCGTATCGCCTGAACAAATGAAAATGAAGCTCCACCGCTGAGAAGGCGATCCACTATTTCAGTTTTCTGCGGCCCGTTCTCGGCTCCCATGAAAAGCTCTCCCCTGAAGTGGTTTCCTGTACGATCAACCTGCTGTAGCTGTTTATACCGCAGTACCTGCTGAAAAACTCATCCATTAAGGACCCGAAGATCAGCACATCCCCCATGGAGGCGAAGTGATCCTTGCTTACCGTCATGGTGATTTTCTCCCCTCTGACCACCATGCCCCGGATCAACCTGTCCTCATTTTCCATGTGAAACCCTGAGATCCCCTGAATCCGTTTGAAATTGGCTGATACTCCGGCCTTGTCCCTGCTTTCAGGAAAAATGTAAAGCTGAAGGATCTGTTTGATGCTCTCAGTGTCAGCCAGGGTGGAAAGGTTCAGCGACATATGGGAAATCAGCCTCCAGAGAATATCCCCGTCAAGGGGCGGAGGAACGCTCGGCGTGGGTGCCGTGATATTTGTAAATTCCAGAAGCTCCGGAGAATTGGAAGTATGAAGGTGAATATCTCCCGGCATGAGTTTTTCCGGCACCGAACCGTTGGTACATGTCAACTCAATGCTCAAGGTCTCCCTTGCCGGATCGGGCTTGTACCTGGAATAGGCAAGGGAGAGATATACTTCATGGGTATTGGTGACAGGGGATACCGACCGTGTCATTTTAAAGTAAGACCGGTTGTCCGAACCTGAGGAATAAAAATCCATCGGAATATACTCAACCGGCTGTACACTGCCCTGGATGAAACCCGTAACCCTGTCCACGCTGTAAATGTCGTATCCCGTACCGGTCTTGGATGACGGCCTGATCTTGATTTTATCCTTTGTATGATCCACCACCGCAGGGTCTGCCTCGTGGGGAAAAATATTCACCACCGGCACCGAAAACAGGGAAAAGTTGTTCCTGGATACCCTGGGCAGCTCGAACGGGGGATTGTCAAATTCGAAAACAATATCAAACCTTTGGCCGTCCCCTTTCCGTTCCCAGTTTTCAAGGCCGGTAAGCTCGAAAAAAAGAAATTTTTGCGGAAAGATAAAATACTCCTGGAACAGGGAAAACCCTGAAAATGAGTTGGCAGGATACGAAAACAACGAATTTTCCGTGTCAAGGCCGAACGCTTTGAGGCCGGACTTGTCAAGCTTGTATTCCAGCCCTGCATCAGGGCAGACAAGTTTGATACCGGACAGGAACCGGGTGAGACACCCGAAAAGATCGGATGCTGATGCATACGGACCTGAGAGAAAAAACGGAATCCGCCCTGGCTTCCACTGGTCGAGAGTAAGGCCGGTTAGCTGACACGAGAGTGTTATGCTGAACTCGTTTCCCATGGCATACGTGGAGGCGGACACCACTGAAAGGGGGTGAACGTCAACATCAGCCACGGTCTTGAACATGCACTTGACACCCTCCTTTTCCTCTGCCGCAAGAAAAGTTCCTTCAGGAACCTTCACGCTCTCCCGGGCAGAGGGGCCCGGGGTGAAAGAGACAATGGAAACCGAGGGGACCGGACGCAGATAATGCGGGAAAACCACATCCATCAGTCCGTGAATAATTTCAGGAAAATCATCATCTATTTTCTGCTGAAGATGTCCTGTCAAGAAAGCCGTGCCCTCCAGAAGGCGTTCCACATCAGGATCAACGGATTCCGAGGCAAGCATGGGACCTGCGGCCGGGTGGGCGCCTGCAAATTCCTTTGCAAGGTCTCTCAGTTTCTGCAGTTCATTCTGGTAATATCGGCTGTACAATGATGCCAAATTCCTTTTTTACCGTTTGATATTGACCTTGCCGCCTGGTTTAACCACGGATTCAAAAAAAACAGGTGCGTTTTTCTGCCTTGTCAGAACACCTTCCATGGACAGATGAATACTCAGAACATCATTCTGTTCCGTGTCAACCATGACCTTGACATCCGACAGACGCTTTTCGTATTTGGTGACGGTTTCGAGGATCGATTTTTCTATCCGCTCCATGGTATCCGAGACTCCGCCGCCTGAGAAAACCGTCATATCAGGCATCCCGAAATCATCCGAGATCATCACGCTTCCCCGGTTAGTGTTCAGAATCTTCCTGACATAGTTCATCACCGAACGGATCTCGATCTCAGAGCTGTTTTCCCCTGATTCACCAATACCGGATTCAAGGGATTCGATTCTTTCCAGAAGCGTTTTTTCGTACATGATCCTATTTCACCGGAAAGCCGTGCCGGCGGACCGACACGGCTTTCATTTAAAAGAACTACGCTTTAGGCGCTTTCCAGGAATCCTCGGTTTCAATTCCGTCCGGCTCATACGTCCATATGATTTTTTCGTAGGTAAAACTCACTTTTTCCATATCCTTGTACGGTTTGCTCTCTTCCAGGAAAACCAGGGGGTTGTACTCCTGCATTTCCACAATAATCGCAGATTCAAGCTTGATGGTAAAGTAGTGCTCCTCTTTTCCGGCATCGGTGATACGGTAAAACTTCAGTTCGGTATCCATCTGTTCGCCGCTGCAGCAGGCCTGGAACAGACCGGGACTGCTTTTGTCCTTGTGCTTTATTATATGAAACGGCTTGTGCATACGCTGACCGGTGGGAAGACCGGTATGGGTGTCCCTCGGTATTTCCACCTTATGATCGATGCTGTACACCAGAATCAGGTCTTCTCTTCCTTCCTGGGTGCAGTCTCCCTTGATCTCGCCCTGATCTTTGGCCGTCACCTTGAGATACGATGTCATTGCCATGGTCGTTTTTCTCCTTTACAGATAGAATTTATGATTTATCAAGCTTGCCCACAAGAGACAGGGTAAAAGAAGCACCCATATACTTGAAATGCGGCTGAAGCTTCAGCGACGCCCTGTACCATCCGGGATCACCTTCCACGTTCTGTACCTGGATCTCGGCCTTTCGAAGCGGCCGCCTGCTGCGGACGCCCGGGCCAGGTTTTTCCTGGTCGGATACGTACTGGCGGATCCAGCTGTTCAGCTCTTCTTCCAGCTCTCCGCGGTCTTTCCATGTACCGATATTCTCCCTTTGAATCACCTTCATGTAATGGGCCAGCCGGCTCACCACGAAATTATACGGCAGCTGGGTCCCGAGCTTGTAGTTAAGCTCGGCAGCCTTGCCCTCTTCCGAGTTACCGAAACTCTTGGGTTTCTGGATGGAGTTGGCGGAAAAGAATGCGGCATTGTCACTTCCCTTTCTCATGGTCAGCGCGATAAATCCCTCTTCTGCAAGCTCGAATTCCCGTCTTTCCGAGATCATCACTTCCGTGGGAATTTTGGTTTCAATACTGCCCATGGCCTCGTACTGGTACAGCGGCAGGTCTTCCACGGCCCCGCCCCCCTGGGGTCCTATAATGTTGGCACACCACCGGTACTTGGCGAAACTTTCGGTCATACGGGAAGCGAATGCGAATGCTGCATTCCCCCAGAGGAACCGGTCGTTTCCGCCTGCCACGTCTTCGTTGAAATCAAAACTTTTCGCAGGAACCGTATCCTGACCGTAAGGCAGCCGCAGGAGAAAATGGGGCACTGTAAGCCCGATATTCCGTGAGTCCTCGGACTGCCGCAGTGACTGCCATTTTGCATACTGAGGGCCTTCAAATATGGAACTCAAATCCTTGAGGTTGGGAAGCCCTTCAAAACTGTCCAGCCCGAAAAATTCAGGTCCTGCCGCAGACACAAAAGGCGCATGGGACATGGTGGAGACACTTGCAATGTTCTGCAGAAGGGAAATATCCTGTGGGCCCGGCCCGAATTCATAGTTGCCCACGATCAGCCCGTAGGGCTGGCCTCCGAACTGGCCGTATTCTGCAGTATAGGCCTGCTGGTAGAGTCCGGACTTCATTATTTCAGGAGCGTCCTCGAAATCATCGATCAGGTCCTCCTTGGACACGTTGAGAAGCTCGATCCTGGTGTTTTCCCTGAAATCCGTATGATCCACCAGATATTTCAGGGAGCGCCATGCCGATTCCATTTTTTGAAATTCTTCGTTGTGAAGGATTTCATTCATCTGGCTGCTCAGTTTTGTATCGATATCGGCTATCATCTCGTCAACGATATCTTTTCCGATTTTGACCCCTTCACGCTCGGGTTTCAGAAGTTCGTCAATAAATGCCTGAACACCCTGTTTTGTTGTGTCATACCCTTCATCCCGGGGTTTCAGCCGGGTGGCCTGAACTATTTGATCAAGGAGCGACTCTTCCTGAACCGCCCCGCTCTCCTGTTTCTGTTCCCCTTTTTTTTTCTCGGCCATGTTGCCTCCTCCTTATTCTTCTATTCCCAGCTCTTTAAGGATCTGTTCTTTTGCCGCCGGGTCCTGGACGATTTCATTGAGTTTTTTCTTGAACTCGGGAACGTTCCCAAGAGGCCCCTTAACCGCCTTGAGGGCATTTCTCAGTTCCACAAGCTTTTTCAGCTCCGGCACTTTCTCAACCACGGCATCCGGGTTGAAATCATCGAGCCCTTTAAAATCAAGGCTGACCGCCATCTTGTCATCGTTCTCCGGATCAAGCTTGTTATCCACAGTGGTATCGAGCTTCAAATTGTACGAATCCAGCACATCATTAAAATTGTCCTTGTCCACATTCACCGCTTTTCTGTCCTCCACCGGGGTTTCATCCGGCGCCATTGTAAAGTCTCCCGTAACAAGAATCTTCAGCGGAAGCTCCACCTCTTCCTTGGCATCTCCGGTTGCAGGCTTATAAACGATGTTAACGCGTTCTTTGGGTGCAACAGACGCTTCTTTTGCCATAATCCATCCCTCCTTGCTTATTATTGATATCCAATATATTGATTAAAGAATTTCTAAAGCCTTTACCGGATCAAGCACTGAAATCCGGTCGATGACCGCTTCCGCCGTTTCGCTATTCCGTTCGCTTTTCTGAAGCCGCAATCCGGTGAGCACCACGGACAGCGCCTCCACCGCGATCTCGGGCTCCCATGTTTCAAGGCCGTATTTGTCCATGTCCGCCAACAAATCATTGATATAGGAGCCTGCGATCCGGTTCTGTTTGGTGCTGATCAAGAGCCTGCACAACGCGGTTTTCCGTAAAAATTTCTCCCGTCCGGAAAAGGATCCTGCCAGATTTTGCCTGAACAGTGCCACTGCCTCATCCGCCTTTTTTTCCCGGACAAGCTGGTGGGCCTGAAGGCTCTCCTTCTCCACCTTTTGCCTGATTCCTCCCCCCGACTCCGGGCCGGCCGATCCTCCTTTACCGGAAGATTTCCCTGACAGACCCTTGAGCCACTCTTTTGTTTCCGGGTCGGCAAACGGGGTCCCGTCCGAGAAAGCCATTTTCTCGATCCCGCTGAGCCGTTTGACAAAAAGGGCGGTTTCCGCTTCGATCACATCACGGACCTCTTCGTGTCCCAGGTTCTCCATACTTTCAGCCACATACCGGCTCAAATCCAGCCAGAACAGATACTGCCGCACTTTGGATTCACTGGAATCCGCCAGCTCCTCCCACTTGGCGGACTCATACAGTCCGGACAGGGCTGATATGATCTGTTCATCCGGGGGAGGCAGCATGGTTTTGCCTCCGGTGGCTGAAGGGACTTCGTCGATCGGGGTCCAGGCCGCCACCCGGTTGAGCCTGTAGGCGACCGGGTCAAAAAAATTATTCTGTCTAAGGCCTGATATGGATCTGGCCAAAAGATTCAGCCCCTGTCTGCATATATCAGCCGGGTCCGCGTCTGAATCCGAAACCGCTTTTTCCGCTGATGCCCGGGCAGGTGCTGCAGAGGCCGGAGAAGAAGATGCAGCTTTTTGAGATTCGCTCGTTTCCGGCTCCGGAGTTTTGGATTCAGCCGCCGGTTCAGGGTCCGGCTCAGGCTCAGTCTGCTTTTCCTCTGCAATCAGCGATTCGACAGATCGTTTCAAGGGCTTGAGCAAAGGGGCTTCTTCCATGTTTTCGCCCAGAAATTCATCCAGTGAATCCAGATCCCCCAGAAGCGCATCCCGTTTTTCCTTGCCCCATGTAACCGATTCAGCGGATGCAACAAAATCGGCGACCTTTTCCTGCCACCAGGATATAATGCCGCGCCTGCCCTTCATCCTCTTTTTGGGAGGAAACAGGGTATCCCAGAAATTCAAGCACAGATCATTCAGTATATGAACGCCGACAGCCAGGCCTTCGATTCCGTCCCTTTTCAAAAGGGCGTAACTGAGATAACTTGCAGCCTGAAGATGTTTTGACTGTTTTTCAAGGATACCGGATGACAGCGTTATCACATTATCCCAGTCCACAGCCGAGCCTGCCGTAGGGGAGCCTATCTTTGCTATTTCTTCCGAAAGCGCCTCAAACTGAGGCTCATACCGGACATCCTGCCCTGCCGGGGATTCATCTGATATGGGGCTGCTGCCCAACTCTTTCATTTCC
>JAWLES010000098.1:0-9035 GCA_041685935.1 Desulfobacteraceae bacterium
CGGAAGCTCCGCCCAAAAGGAAAATTCCTTTCTCCACGGCCTGTTTTACTTCGTGATCATCATAGGAGCCGCATCTGACAACTGCGACCCTGGAAGGTTTTCCGAATTCCGGGGGTACTTCTATTTGAGCCCCCTCTCCTTCTGGATTTTTTCGTATGCTTCCTGAATTTCCTTGAATTTGTCGTTGGCAAACTTGACAAATTCTTCCGGAAGCCCCTTTGCCTCTATTTTATCGGGATGGTATTCGGAAACCAGTTTCCGGTAAGCTTTTTTCACCTCTTCATCAGAGGCGTTTTCATTCACTTTGAGAACTGCGTAGTACTTGTTCACGTCTTTTACATATCTGGACTTGAGCCTGGAGAATTCATCATCTGATATGTTGAAAATCCCGGCTGCGCTGAACAGAAGTTTTTCCTCCTGCTCACTGATGCTTCCGTCTGCAGTGGAAACTCTCAGCAGAAGGTCCATCATAAGCTCAATGATCCTGGGCTGATGCCTGAACACATCATAAAACTGCCTGGCAAACGAATCAAAGTGCTCACTGGAATTGATCGCCTCCTTGAAAATGTTCTGCGCGGTTTTCATGGTCTCAGGGTCAAGATTGAGCTCGTTTTTCATGAAATCCTTGACAGAGGCGATCTCGTTTTCAGTCACTCTCCCGTCAGCTTTGGCAATCTTGGCCAGCATTGAGAAAGCGGCCACAAAAAAAGTAAGCTGTGCCTGTTCATTATTTGACAGGTCTCCGCTGTGACTGATCCTTTGTGATATATCCCGTTCCTCTTTCCTGTCAAAGGAATGGCCGAACGCTGCGCCCGCTATTGCTCCGATGGGGCCTCCGATGGCAAAACCCAGCGTTCCCCCGACCATCTTTCCAAGCCAGCCCATATGTTTCTCCTTTTAAAAAATCAAAAATACTGGTACATATAATGTTGTTACGTGTCGTTGAATACCGTATATATAACGGGAATTCATATTCGAGTCAATTTTTTATATTTGTTTGGGCCTCATGCTACTGAAAAACATACTCGGTATACTCATAATCCTTTTCAACGCAGCCGGCCTGGGATACCTGGGTTACATCGGAGTGAAAAAAGCACTGAATTCTTTCCGGGAAACACAGGGGAAAAGCTCTGTCATCAAAAAAGAGCCGGGGCGGAAACAGACTGACGAAAAAGAGGACTTCAATGAGACCGATTTTCAAAAAGATGATGACCTGATTGATGACTTTGATTTAACAGACTTCGACGATCTTGACTTAGATGATCTTGATTAGCGGCCGCCTGGAACAAAGCCCCCCGGCCTGCAACCACCGGTCAGCGTTTCCGCCACTTTTTGCTTTTGTTTTTCTGCTTGACCGGCGCACATTTTGTGGTAACAGCCCCTGCACCAAGCAATTTTTCGACTTCTTTTAAAAAACCGGGGTCACAGGCAACTTTACAATCCTCTGGCAACTGTACTATCACGCTCGGCTTGTCCGGTACGGCAACAGCTATGTAGGTGGTGCACTCTCCAGGATACCGGTCCGCAATCCGTTTTAAACTTCCAACGGTCTCTTTGTCTGCATAAGAGGCGTCCATATGAATTACCATTCCTGCGGTCCATTCCTGCTCAGCCTGTTCGATCGGCACGATTTTGTCCGCAATCAGATTTGTGGAATTTTCCCGCTTCTGTATGCTGCCTTCAACCAGGACCGCAGCCTCCTCTTTTATCAGGGTGTGGGAGTCAACATACGTATCCGGAAATACGACCACCTCCGTGCCTCCCCTTGTATCCTCGATCAAGGCAAATGCCATAAGGTCGCCTTTCTTGGTTTTGATTTCCTTGACCGGCCGAATGATGCCCCCCATTCTGACATTTCTGGATTCCGAGAATTCTTCCAGTGTATCAGATCTTGCATTACAGTACTTTCTGATAAGGGATTCATACTTTTCAAGCGGGTGTCCGGTAAGGTAAAAACCCAGTGATTCCTTTTCGTAAAACAAAAGTTCGGTTTCTTCCCATTCCTCTATTCGGGGAAGCTCTGAAACAGGCGCAGGCATACTGACTCCTATATCCGTGTCCGAGAACAGATCAAGCTGGCAGTCAGCTTTTTCCTTGTGGATTCTTGCACCGTGGTCAAGGGCTTCTTCCAGGCAAGCCGCCATCTGGCTTCTTCTGGCCCCTGTGGAGTCAAATGCACCACACTTGATAAGAGATTCCAGCACTTTTTTATTCGCCTTCCCGGGTCCCACTTTTTCACAAAAGTCAAATATGGAGTCAAACCTGCCGAGCTCGTTTCTGGCGGATACAATCTCTTCTATTGCCGCTTCTCCGACATTTTTCACTGCAGCCAGGCCGTACCTGATCCGCTCATTGTCAACGGAAAAGTTGGCTGAGCTTTCGTTTATGTCCGGCGGCAGGATTTCAATACCATGGGTTTTGCATTCATCCAGGTATTTGAGGATATTGTCGGTGTTGTTCATTTCACTTGTCATCAAAGCGGCGATGAATTCCACCGGATAGTGGGCTTTAAGAAAAGCGGTCTGGTAACTGATCAGGGCATATGCCGCGCTGTGGGACTTGTTGAATCCGTACCCGCCGAATTTTTCCATAAGACCGAAGAGTTGCGCAGCATTTTCAGGATCAAGGCCGTTTTCTTCAGCCCCCTGCAAGAAAAGCTTGCGGTGTTCCTCCATCATTTCGATCTTTTTCTTTCCCATTGCTTTCCGGAGCCCGTCTGCATCAGCCATGGTGTAGTTGGCAAGAAGCCCGGCTATCTTCATTACCTGCTCCTGGTAGAGAATCACCCCGTACGTTTCCCTTAGCACCTCTTCAAGCTGGGGAAAAAGATATTCCACCTTTTGCCGTCCGTGTTTCCTCTCCACGTAGGAGTCAGCCATACCGCTTTCAAGGGGCCCGGGCCTGTACAAAGCCACAAGAGCCACTATATCGGTGAAGTATTCCGGCTTAAGTCTCCTGATCAGGTCCTTCATGCCGGTGCTTTCAAGCTGAAATACCCCTGTGGTGTCTGCAGCCCGCAACAGCTCAAAGGTTTTTTGATCATGAAGGTCTATGTTTTCAATATCAGGAACCGGTTTACCTGACTGCTTTAATACCTCAAGGGTGTTTTTTATTACCGTAAGGTTTCTAAGCCCGAGGAAATCGAATTTAACAAGGCCGATTTTTTCCACGTAGTTCATGTCGAACTGGGTGAGCGTCTCGCCCTCTTTTCCCTTGTAAAGAGGCAGGTAGTTGACAAGGGGTTTGTCTCCGATAACCACCCCTGCGGCATGGGTGGATGCATGGCGGGGAAGGCCCTCCAGAAGCTGGGATATTTCCAGCATTTCCTGCTTGGTTTCATTTTCCAGCGCCTTTTCCTGAATCTGAGGCACCTCTTCAATGGCGCTTTTCAGATTTTTGGCGTTGTCCGGAACCATCTTGGCGATCTCGTCCACTTCAGGAAGCGGAACACCAAGGGCCCTGCCGACATCCCTTATGACTGCCTTGGCTTTGAGTTTTCCAAAAGTGATAATCTGGCAGACATTTTCGCCGCCCCCGTATCGTTCAACCACATAGTGGTATACAGCCTCTCTTCCTTCTATACAGAAATCAACATCAATATCAGGCATGCTGATCCTGGAAGGATTGAGAAACCGTTCAAATATAAGCCCGTGTTCTATGGGGTCAATGGCGGTGATATCCAGCGAGTAAGCCACCATGCTGCCGGCGGCTGAGCCCCTGCCAGGTCCCACCGGAACACCGATTTTCCTTGCGTGATCTATAAAATCAGCAACAATCAGAAAATAACCTGGAAATCCCATGTCCAGTATCACACCGATTTCATACTCGATTCTTTCCCGGTAAACGGTTTCGTCAACTTCCGGCTTTCTGGATTTGATGAGCGCAAGCTTTTCTTCAAACCCCTGCATTACACGTTCTTTGAAAATCTCGTCTTCCGATTTTTCCGCCTGGCAATCAAATTTCGGAAAATGGTAGACCTTGTCATCAAATTCGACATTGCACCTGGAAACAATCTCTCCTGTATTTTCCACCGCCCCCGGATAGCCGGAAAAGGATTCGATCATCATATCAGGGGATTTGAAAAAGAGCTCGTCAGAATCAAACTTGAAGCGGTTGGTGTCAGCCAGGGTATCCCCTGTCTGGACGCACAGCAGCACTTCATGGGCCCTTTTGTCTTCCCTGGAAAGGTAATGGCAGTCATTGGTGGCAACCATGGGAACGGAAAGCCTCCGGCTGATATCGTAAAGGCCCTGGTTTACCTTGTGCTGGATTTCCATTCCGTTCTGCTGGATTTCAAGGTAAAAATTGTCTTCTCCAAAAGTGGAAAGGTAAGTTTCAACCTTTTGATCCGCCTCCTGAATGCGGTTCTGCATGATCAGCTTGGGTATCTCCCCTTTCAGGCATGCAGAAAGGGCGATCAGCCCTTCCGAGTATCTCTTCAAAAGGGAATGATCAATCCTGGGTTTATAGTAGAAACCCTGCAGCTGGGCAATTGAAACCAGTTTGCAGAGGTTGGCATAACCCTGCCTGTTTTTGGCAAGAAGCACCAGGTGACTCATTTCCTTATGATCATAGCTGGTTTTCTTGTCAATGGTCCTGGGTGCAAGATAAACTTCGCACCCGATCACCGGTTTTATGGAATGTTCAACAGCCATCTCGTTGAACTGTGCAACCCCGAACATTGTGCCGTGGTCCGTGATGGCCACCGCATCCATGCCGAATTCCCTGCACCTGGGGAACAGGTCCTTGAACCGGATTGCACCGTCCAAAAGAGAGTATTCCGTATGAACATGCAGATGGTAAAACTTTGAAGAGAGATCGGTCATGTGCGTTCTCCATGCCCTCCCCTCACCGGCCTGGGTGAGGTCATACAGGGTTACTGTTTGGAATCCACTGTATAATTGGGTGCTTCCTTGGTGATTACCACATCATGCACATGGCTTTCCCTCAGCCCGGCTGCGCTGATCTTGACGAACCTGGCCTTTTCCCTGAGTTCGTTGATGGAATTTGCGCCCACATATCCCATTCCGGCTTTGAGGCCGCCAACCATCTGGGTAAGATTCTCCCGGACAGTGCCCCTGTAAGGAATACGCCCCACAATACCCTCCGGAACCAGGTCTTCGTCCTCGCTGCTGTCCTTCTGGTAGTAACGGTCGCTTGATCCCTTTTTCATGGCCTCTACAGAGCCCATTCCCCTGTATGCTTTATAGGACCTGCCCTGGTAGATTACTATTTCTCCGGGACTTTCATGGGTTCCGGCAAGAAGACTTCCAAGCATAACCGAGTGGGCTCCGGCACCTATGGCTTTGGCAATATCTCCCGAGTACTTGATCCCTCCGTCTGCGATAATGGGAACCCCGGTTTCGTCTGCAACAGCGCGGCAATTCAAAATGGCTGTAAGCTGGGGAGCTCCGACACCGGCAACAATCCTGGTGGTGCAGATGGATCCCGGGCCGATTCCTATTTTAACCGCATCAACTCCTGCATCAATAAGTGCCTTGGTCCCGTCGGCAGTGGCAACGTTTCCTGCTATGAGTTCACAGTCGGGAAAGGCGCTTTTAATTTTTTTAACCGAGTTAAGCACGTTTTGTGAATATCCGTGCGAGGTGTCAATCACGATCACATCAGCGCCGGCTCCCAGAAGGCTTTCAACCCGTTCCATCATATCCGACCCCACACCGATTGCAGCACCGGCCCTCAGCCGACCCATGCCGTCTTTACAGGCGTTCGGGTACTTTTTGATTTTTTCGATATCTTTTATCGTGATCAGCCCGGTGAGTTTGCCGTTGTTGTCTACCACAAGAAGCTTTTCAATTCTGTGCCTGTGAAGCAGGCCCTTTGATTCTTCAAGGGTACATTTTTCAGGCACGGTAATCAGGTTTTCAGAGGTCATGACCTCCTTTACCGGCTTGTGCAGGTTGGTCTCGAACCGCAGATCCCTGTTGGTAACGATCCCCACAAGCTTGTCCCCTTCGGTTACAGGTATCCCTGAAATCCGATATTCCGCCATGATTTCCAGAACTCTTGAAATAAGGGTTTCCGGACCTATGGTAACAGGATCTACAATCATCCCGCTCTCTGATTTTTTGACCCTGTCGACTTCCCTGGTTTGATCCGCAATATTCAGGTTCCGATGGATAAAGCCGACCCCCCCAGCCCTTGCCATGCTTATGGCGGTTCTGGATTCGGTTACAGTATCCATTGCAGCGCTTACAATGGGAATGTTCAGGTCAAGCTTTCTGGTGAGTCTTGTTCCGGTTTCCACCTCATCCGGCAATACATCGGAATATCCTGGAAGGATAAGGGCGTCGTCAAAACTCAGTCCCTCTTCTATATCAAATTTTGTCATGGCATGCTCCTTGATGCGGGAATTACAAGTTAACTGTCCTTGATTCAGAGTTCATAATATATAAACGGTAAAAATACCAAATATTGAAAATTTTCGCAATATATAGAGTTCAACAGCACCCTGTTTTAAAATGATTTTTATATCAAAGCCTGTGCAAGGTTATCCAAAATGAAATATAATTCCTTGTGAAGTGCAGTGGGTAAACTTTTGTTATCTGCTGTTTTCGAAAGGAGATGATCATTATTGACGAATCTTTAAGATTCAATTAGACTCCTGAAAACATCCGTGCCGGATTGCAACCGAATTTGAAAGGAGTATGGAACCATTCCAATGTATTTAAAAATTAATCCGGAAAATCCGCAGAAGCGGCAGATCAGAAAAGCGGCAGACATTCTGAAGGAAGGCGGGGTCATCGTCTACCCCACTGACACGTTTTACGGAATCGGATGCGATATCATGAACAAAAAGGCGATTGAAAATATCTATCTTCTCAAGCAGAGGGATAAAAAACAGCCTTTCAGTTTCATCTGCCCGAATCTCAAATATATCAGCCGATACGCCAAGGTTTCCAATTTTGCGTATCGGCATATGAAACGCCTTCTTCCCGGGCCTTATACCTTTATTCTTACAGGGTCCAAAATGGTTCCGAAAATCATGCTCACCAAAAGAAAAACAGCAGGGATAAGGGTCCCGGACCACAATATCGCACTCGCCCTTTCAAGCGAGCTCGGCAACCCGATTATATCAACAAGTGCACTTGATATCGAAGGGGACTCCTTTGAAACCCCTGAACTGCTGTATGAACAGCTTGTCAAAAAGGTGGACGGTTTTATAGACGGGGGCAATGTGCCCTCTGTTCCATCCAGTGTAGTATCCCTAGTCGGCGATGTACCTGAAATTATCCGATACGGGGCCGGAGATGTTGAAATCTTTGAATAAGGACCGGGTGAGGCGCTTGATAAAAGTAATTCTGTCCTCTCTGGGATATACCGGTTTTATTTCCCCTTTTATGCCTGCAAGGTTTCCTGCAAGACTCAGTGAATCTTCAAAGTTTCCCAGCTGGTCGATCAGTTTCAGATCCAGGGCCTGTTTTCCAGTATAAATCCTTCCGTCCGCCAGCTCTGAAACCTTTTTCGGGTCCATGCCCCTTCCATTGGCGGCATCACTGATAAACTGCCGGTGGAGTTCATCCACAACCTTTTGCAGAATCCCCCTTTCCTTATCAGTGATCTCTCTTAAAGGGGAGGCGATATCCTTGTATTCACCACTTTTGATCACTACTGGCGTGAGGCCTATTTTTTCCACGATCTTCTCGATGTTGGCATACTCCATGATCACACCGATGCTGCCGGTTATGGTGCCGGGGTTGGCAACTATTTTATCAGCAGCCGATGCAATGTAATATCCCCCTGAAGCAGCCACGGACCCGAGGGATGCGATAACGATTTTTTCCCGCTTGGTCTTAATCAGCTCCCTGTAAATTTCCTGGGAAGGCCCCACTCCGCCGCCGGGGGAATTTACCCGTATTACAAGCGCTTTGATTTGGTTGTTTTCCCTCATGCGCTTAATGGTCTTAACCGTATCCATGGACGAGGAGATGATCCCGCTGACCTCGATCACACCGACATTCCCTTTCCCCTGAAGTGCATCTTTAGAACCCAGCTTTTCCTGGAAAAAGAAAAGGCCTGATGTAATCATCAGCATCAAGCAAAGCAGAAAAACTGCAAAAATGGAACTCAGTATCAGTGTAAAAAAAAGAAACGGATGCCTTCTTGAAAACATAAAACCTCCCTTGAATTAAAAAGGCCGGAATGCAATTTTTTCTGCATATCCGGCCTTGGAATGTCACGGCTCTTTCAACTTGTCAAAGATATCATTCGCTCTTTTCTTCGGATTCATCCGAATTTTCGTCTCCGTCTTCCTCCTCTTTTCTGGAATTGAGCTGCTCCTGGATATTGTCCCGGAGAAGTTCTCCGAACTGGGATTTTGCAGGTTTCATGTTCTTTGCGAATTCTTCCAGAACCTGTTCGTCATCATCATCTTCCAGCCGTTTGATGGAGAGTCCTATCCGTCTCTCCTGGCTGTTTATGTTCATGACCTTGGCTGTTATGGTATCCCCGACCTGAAAATGCTCCTTGGGGTTGTTTATCTTTTCCTTTGCAACCTCTGACACATGAACCAGCCCTTCAATACCCTCCTCGATTTCAACGAATACCCCGAAATCGGTGAGATTGGTGATTACTCCGGAAATCTCCTTGCCGACCTCGTAGCGTTCGGCCACGGTCTCCCAGGGATCAGGCTGGGTCTGCTTGATACCCAGTGAAAATCTCTCATTGTCTTTATCAATGTCAAGGACTACAGCCTGTATAACATCATTTTTCTTGTATACCTCGGACGGATGGTTGATCCTCTTTGTCCAGGAGATATCGGAAATATGAACCAGCCCGTCTATGTCGTCATCTATACCGATGAAAAGTCCGAATTCCGTGATGTTTTTAATTTTACCCTCGATTACGGTTCCGACTGGATATTTTTTGCTGATTACCTCCCACGGATTTTCCATGGTCTGTTTGATTCCGAGTGAAATTCTTCTGCTGTCAGGTTTGATATCAAGCACGACCGCTTCCACCTGTTCTCCTACCGCGACAATCTGGGATGGATGCCTGACCTTCCTGGTCCATGACAT
>JAWLES010000099.1:0-8621 GCA_041685935.1 Desulfobacteraceae bacterium
AGGTATAACATTCTCCGCCGGGCTGTTTCAGTGAAACCTGCCTGCATGCTCTCAGGGCAAAAATCTTTGATTCCGGGGCAAAGCCTTGAATTCCGAAACTGTTTTTTCTTGCCCCGATCAGTCCTGCCACACCTGTTCCGTGAATTTCAGGTTCATACTCACTATCTTCTATCCAGTTCGTACTGGAGACGACAGCGTCAGCCAGATCCCTGTGTTTTGCATCCACACCCGTATCAATGATCCCGACAGCTACGTCCCTGCCCTTAAACGGAAGATCATCCGGGGTTTGGATTGTTTTTCTTATTCCCTGCAAATCCTCCATAGGCTCTGTCATGGTTCTGAAGATATAATCCGGATAAACCCCGACAGCCCCTTTTTCACCTGACAGTTTTTCCACCGCATGCGGAACTTCCGTTTCAACTTCAAATTTAGTAACCTTCAACCCAAGGGTTTTGATCAGAAACGATTCAATCTCCGTAAATCCGTATTTTTGTTTCACCCTGCCCACTGATTTTTCTCCTGAAGCATCCGCCTCAGTGACAAACAGGATACGGCCTTTGACAAAAGGAGTCTCGCGTTCCAACAGAAAAGAAAAAGGCGTGCTTTCAGATACTGCCTCATCCTCGTCATTAAAACCGGTCACATGCCACAAATATTGTTCATCCTGTTTCATGCGGTTTTTCAGGATCTCTGATTTCAATGTATATTCTCTCTGCCTGGTGTAGGCAGAAAAAACGCGTTCCCTTTTTTCTTTTGAAAAAAGGCTTAACAGGTAAAGAGAACTTTTCTTTTCAGGTTCCCACTGAAAAGCCAGGTCTCCGGGAGCTACGGTTTCACCTTCGGAAGGCTTCAGAAGTTTAATTTCAGCAAGCCTTTTTTCCGCTTCATCTGCAGTTACAAAATAAACCGCATAAGGATGGTCGATATGGATCCCGGGGGTGGTTATAATAAAACGGACCCTGTGGCTTCCATAATTAAAAGTCGGCAGCGGGGGAATCTCCGGGTATGCAAAAGTTTCATGCGGCCCTGCTGAAAGATACCTGAATACGTATCCCTGTTTTTTTCCGTCAACCTCCCAGTATGCCTTAAAATACCCTTTCCCGGAAAAATTGACTTTGGCGAATAGTTCAGGGGCTTCCTGGTGCCGTTTCACTGTGATTTCAGGCCTTTGGTTTTCAAAGTACAGCTCCACACGGGTTATATCAAGGCCGCTTACCTGCTGGGTCATATAAGCAGGATTGGCTCCTGCAGGAGTCCCTCCGGTTGTCCGGAGACGGACCTTGTATGTGCCGGGCTTTGAGTAGGTATGGGTGGAAGAAAATGTTCTGGTATTACTGGGCGGAATATTAATATCATTTCCCAACTCCTCTTCCGCCGTTCCATCCCCGTAATCGATATAAACATTAATAGACGACCCTACTGTAGTGACAAAACTCACCTTACTTGTAAACTTGACAGCCCGGTTCGGCGCGGCCGGGTTTGCATTCGACGTCACCGTATGCGCATGCCCGATGCTGCTGAAAAGCAGCAGAACCATACATCCAAAAACTGTTATGCATATCTTATTTGGATATTTCATCAACTTCATCCGATACCTCCTTTAAAAAGACATTTCCAGGTCACCTGACAATGTCAGGTACAAAATGGTCTCTTCTGTTTCCGTCCCTGCCACATTGTCTTTTGTCTTTTCATAACTCAGGCTGAGACTGGCGCTGGGAGAGAGTATTCCCCTGAGTCTTCCGGGGTGGGAATAGGTCACCTGAAAATCATTGTAATACGAATCCTGATCCAGTGAATCGTCACTTGCAGTCATGCTGGAATAGTAACCTGTATCATTTATTGAGATATTGTCGGTTATCGGGATAAAAAAAGACAGACCGTACGTGTCCGTATCCATGTACTCATCCGTGGTCAAATCCTTGTACCGGTTGAAGCCGTATGACGGCTGTATGGAAAAATTACCCTCATAATAGGACCCGGAAAGATTCAGGCTCAGGTTGCTTGAATCATAATCCATCCATGTCCGGTCATTGGTTTCGGAATAGGAAGGGGAGAAGAACAGGTTGAACCTGTCTTTCATGTAGGAGAGGGTTGAAGTATAAGTATCCGTGTAATTATCAATCTCCGAGAGCCGGTTTTCCTGGATGCCTCTTGAAAAGGAGAATGTCATGGGAGCGCTGTTAAACATATTCAGCCCGTAATTCACCATATAATCGGTATACTCGGTACGCCCGTATACGGAGTCGTGATCCACATCATCATTGTATTTTGAATATTGTCCGCCAAAGGAGTGGTTTTCCAACGAGAGATCCCCGCTGAAGGTATATCCCTCCCAGTCACTCTGGATGGTAGTGTTTCCCGGAACCTGATAATCAGGGCCTGTATATTCGTATTCCGCGGAATAGGAAAAACTCTTTACTGTTCCGCCTGCCTTGAGAAAATACGCATTATCATGCTCCGCCCCTGTGCTGTCTGATGTATCACCATCATAGCGCGACCTGTCATATTCAAACAGAGTAGCCAGCCTGTTTTGGAAAAAATCCGTGGCAAGGACAACCGCCCTGACGTCTCCTTCCGTTCCGCCGGTGTCACTCCAGGTGCCGAAGGAATCAGACTCAGGCTCTGTCCCTCCCGAGACATAAACGGTTTTAATATTCGCCCTGTTCCTGAAAAGATCGACGTCCCCTGAAACCCCGAGAATATGATCATCCCTGTCAAACCCGACTCCCATATTATCAGGTGTGCCATACACCTGTTCACTTTCAACTGCAAAACCTGAAAATCCTGCAGGGCCGTATTCTCCGGAAACCCTGCCCCCTTTTCTGGCCAGGTTGCTCACAGTATTCCTGGATTCATCAGCCACGATATCTCCCACCGCGCTCGAAAGCATATACCGGCTCTTTTCATATTTCCCCTTCAAAAGAAAATCAACCAGCTCAAAATTATCATCAAAAGGTTCTTCCAGGCGCTGTTCCTGATCATGATACCGTCCATTGGCGTTAAAACCGAAAGACCAGGGTCCCTCTTTCAAATGATTCTCGGTCTTGATATTGGCTTCCGCTTCCCAGTCGGACATTTCCCTGTCCCGTGCGTCCTGGTATTTTTTAAGCACCCTTGTATACCCGCCTGATACGGTATTATCCGAATATGCTGTTTCGAAGGTTTTCGAATGGCGGGAAAAAAAATTGAAGTGCCTGGTTATCTGCTCGCCGCGCCGGGTTATAAATTGAACTGAAATCTGATGGCTGCCTGCCGGTATGACCTGAACAGGCCTGAATTCAAACCCTTGTGGATCTCTCGTCACGATTTCACTTACATCGGTCATGTCAAATTCAACATACAGGGAATCTCCCTGATAAGGCATATTGATATTGACCCGGATGGCCGGTTTTTTATCATGAACCAGTGTGTTGTGTTCAGGAGAAATCATTTGAACCTTTTCAGGCTCCTTCATATCCTTTTCCCCGGCAACCGCTGGCGGACCTGCCACAAGAAAAACAAGCAGGCAGGTTTCAACGGAAACGACAAACCCCGTAATTCTCGCAAAACAGTTAAAAGCAGAGAGCACCCTGCTTTCAGAGGATATTTTTTTTCGTGAAAATATCATATAAACCCCGCTGTTATTGGAAAAATTCCGAAATAATTTCATATCCTTATTGTTTCGCAAAAAAAAGTCAAGCCGTTTTAAGTTTTTGTTGTTAAGAACAAGTTGCCCGGAAACTCAAAAAGGTTCAAAAAAAATTTGTTACTTCTTTGAAAAAGGTAAGCTTTTTTTAGTTAAAGACCGCGGGCAAGGCGCAGGAAAAAGACGTTTCTGCTGAATCAGGGCCGATTCCGGAGGGCGAACCGGTCAAAACCGAGGAAAAGAAAAAAGAAGACACCTGCCACAAGTATGATCGAAGCGCCTGAGGTAAGATCGTAGCCAAAGGAGAGGAAAAGGCCGCATACAGAGAAAACCGCACCCAGCAGAGTTGAGCCGGCCATCATGGCGAACACTGATTTGGCGAACCGTTCGGTGATAAAGGGGGGAATCGTCAAAAGTGCGATCACAAGGATAAGGCCCACCACTCTTATGATCATGACGATGGACAGGGCCAGAAGGATGATCTGGAAAAAGTAGAGCCTTTTAACAGGCACGTTTCGGAGCCGGGCGAATTCCTCATCGTATGAGAGAGCCAGAATATCCTTGTAGAAAAGGGCGACAAACACCACAATCACGCAGCTCAACCCAAGCATCATCCACAGGTCGGACCGGGGAACCGTAAGAATGCTTCCGAAAAGATAACTCATGAGATCCACATTGTATCCTGGAGTCAGATCAATGAAAATGATCCCGACGGCCATGCCTGTGGCCCATATAACACCGATGATGGTATCGGAACGGTGGCGGGCCTTCAGGGTGACTGCTGCCATGACCACTGCCGCTGCCGTGGAAAAAACTGCGGTACCAAGTATAAGCGGTATTTCAAAAAAAATCGCCATGCCGATGCCTCCGTAGGCTGCATGGGCGATTCCGCCGGACAGGAACACGATCCGGTTGACCACCACAATCGTACCCATGATCCCGCATATCAGGCTGGCAAGGAGTCCTGCGGCAAATGCGTTCTGCATGAAATCATACTGAAGCGCCTCTATCATTTTCCATCCTTTGAGTGGCCGGGCACGCCTTCCGACAGATGCCGCCCCATAAAATCCACCGGGCAGATACCGTCGGCGGAACAGGAGTACATGGTATCGAGCATATTTCCCGTTACCACGGAATCGTCATGATAGTGCAGCGTCCTGTTTACACATGCCACCGACTGCACATAGTTGCTGATGACCAGAAGGTCATGGCTGACAACCACAACTGTCATATCCCGGTCCATTCTGTTCAGAAGCTTGTAGAACTCCACCTGCCCGCCCGTATCTATACTTGCCGTGGGCTCGTCCAGGAGCATAAGCGCCGGTTCAGTAACAAGGGCCCTGGCAATGAGTACCCGCTGACGCTGGCCTGCAGACAGATGTCCTATCTTGGACTCGGCATATCCCGCGATATCCATCTGTTCAAGTGCCTGGTACGCTTTTTTTCTGCTTTTGCCGGAAAATCTTCTTAATTTCCCGTCAATGCCGAGTCTTCCCATGAGTACCACATCCATGACCGTAATGGGGAAACTGTTGTTGATATGGACATTCTGGGGTACGTACCCGATCTGTGCGGCTACTCTGGAAGGCTGTCTGCCCATTACGGAAATCCTGCCCGAGTCCGGTTTTAAAAATCCCATGATCAGTTTCAAGAGTGTGGTTTTTCCTCCGCCGTTGGGTCCGATCACAGCCAGAAGGTCCCCTTTTCCGATCACAAGGTTTACGTCCTCCAGAACCGGGTTTCCATTATAGGAAAAGCAGACATTCTCCATTTTAACCACAGGGCCATCCATGTCCATGATTACTTCAAAGCCTCCCTGAACCGTTCTGCAACCGCCCTCAGATTTTCCTCCCAGTTTTCCGCAAGGGGGTCGGCCTGAACGACTCCGCCTTCGATTTCCCCTGCCACGATTTCCGCACTTTTCCTGGAGAACTGGGGCTGGATGAAAACCGCATCGATTCCAAGCTTTTTTCCCTTTTTGATAAGTTTGACAAGCCTGGAGGGTTTTATGGATTTTCCTTCAAGCTCCACCGGGATCTGCACAAGACCATAGGCCCGTGCGAAATATCCCCACGACGGATGAAACACCATGAACCGCATTCCCTCTTTTTCTCTGAAAAGGGACCGGATATCCCCGTCCAGATCCACAAGTTCCCGGATAAATTCTTTATAGTTGTTTTCATAAAGCTTGCTGTTTTCCGGGTCCGCTTTTTCAAGGGCAGTGAGAATCCGCCTTGCCTGGAGCATCACAAGGGGCGGCGACATCCATACGTGGGGATCCAGAGCCGCATCGTTCCCGTCGGCATTGTCATGGCCGTCCCCGTCTTCGGCATGTGAATGCCGCCCTTCCATGGGAAATTTCCGTATATCCGCGTCCGTATGAACGATCCTCATGTCAGGATTGGCAGAGGAAATCTTTCCAAGCCAGGTTCTCTCGAACGGCACCCCCACGGCGAAATAGATGCTCGATTCCGTCAACGCAACCATCTGCCCGGGCCCGGGTTCATAAACAGCAGGGTTTTCTCCGGGCCGCACCATCACGTTCACGTTCACCTGCCTGCCGCCGATCCGTTCCACAAAATATTTCTGGGGCAGGATGCTGACAAACACCTGCATGGGTTCGCCTGCGGAACAGGGAAAAGCTGCGGTTCCGGATACGGCCGCGAAAAGAACCAGCAGGACCCCGATTTTACGGCTCATATCCAATATACTGTGTTTCATGACAAATCGATTTTCACGTTTACTCAACCTTCCACACAGTGCCGTCCGGTCCGTCCTCGAGCACGATATTCATTTCGGCAAGCTGATCCCGGATCGCATCGGCTCTGGCAAAATCCCTGTTCTTCCGGGCCTCGGTGCGCTCTGCAACCAGCCGGTCGATCTCTTCGGTATCCAGGTGTTTGGACTGAACCGCGCGGTCAGTCTTGTCCGAAAAATAGGCACCCGGTTCCAGCAAGAAAACCCCGAGGATTTGACCCATCTCCCTGATCCCGGAACACAGACCGGCCAGCTCATCAATTTTCTCCCGCGGGGGGGCGGTACCGTGCTCATCCAGTATCCGGTTGCCCTGTTTGACCGCGTCAAATACAACGGACAGGCCTTTTGCAGTGTTAAAATCATCATTCATTGCAGATTCAAACCTCGACCACAGATTACCTTTTCCTGCGCCGTCCTCAAAAGAGACACCGGCTTCCGCAGCCCTGTCAAGGAAGGTATAGACCCTTTCCAGCCCGGCCTCGGTCTCCCTCATTGATTCCTCGTTGTAGTCGATGGGGCTCCTGTAATGCTTGGACAGCAGAAAGAGCCTGATAACCTCTGCCGGGTACACTGACAGGACATCCTTTATCATTGTGAAGTTGCCCAGGGACTTGGACATCTTTTCATTGTTGATATCCACAAACCCGTTGTGCATCCAGTATTTCACGAACCGTTTTCCGAAAAGAGCCTCTGACTGGGTGATTTCATTCTCGTGATGGGGGAATATCAGGTCCTTTCCTCCGCCGTGGATGTCAAACGAATTGCCCAGGTACTCATAACTCATGGCTGAGCATTCGATATGCCAGCCGGGACGGCCCCGTCCCCACGGGCTGTCCCAGGCAGGTTCTCCCGGTTTTGCAGGCTTCCACAGGGTAAAATCGAGAGGATTTCTCTTTTTGCCATCCACGGCCACACGGGAACCCGCCTTCATATCCCCCGGGTCCCGGCCGGACAGCATGCCGTAACCTTCAAAGGAGTCAATGGCGAAATACACGTCTCCACCCGGTACTGCGTATGCCTTTCCCCTGTCCACCAGTTTTTCTATAAAACTGACAATATGATCGATATGATCCGTGGCCTTCGGTTCAATGGTGGGCCTGAGCACATTAAGGGCATCCATCTCCCTGTGGAATTCGCGGATATACTTTTCCGTGATATATTCCGGTCTTTCACCGGTCTCTTCCGCCTTTTTTATAATCTTGTCATCCACATCCGTAAAGTTTCTCACGTAACAGACATCGTATCCAAGCTTCCGCAGCCATCTGAACACCGCATCAAAAACCACAACCGAGCGTGCATGGCCGATATGGCTGGTATCGTAAACAGTGGGACCGCACACGTACATGCCCACCCTGCCTTTTTGAAGAGGAACGAATTCCTCCTTTTTTCCTCCAAGTGTATTATATATTTTCAGACTCATATTCATTATCCCGGAATTTTTGTTAGTAAAACAATTGCCTGGGCACAGATACCCTCCTGCCGGCCGACGAACCCGAGCCCTTCGTTTGTGGTGGCTTTCACACAGACCCTGCCGGGATCAATCCCGGCAGCAGAGGCTATATTTTGAGCCATCCGCCGCTTGTGGTTACCGAGTTTCGGCTTTTCCGCCATAACCGTAACATCCAGGTTAACCACCCTGTACCCGTATTTATACAGGAGTTGGGAACACTTTTCCACCAGAATCAGGCTCGATATATCGAGATACTGCGGATCATCGTCCGGAAAATACTCACCGATGTCTCCCAGGCCCGCTGCTCCCAGCATGGCGTCACACACCGAATGCAGAAGCACGTCCGCATCCGAGTGGCCTTCAAGTCCCATTTCAAAGGGGATCGTCTCTCCCCCCAGCACAAGGGGTCTGCCCTTTACAAACCGGTGCGCATCATATCCCGATCCTACCCGCATGTCAGTAAAATCCATGCCGAATCCCCGCTTTTTTAATGATTAAGGCGACGGTCAATATAGTACATTCAACCACCGGAAGTCAAAATCCAATGCGGTACCACACATTCATGCTTTCAATGCCCCCTGCGATACGGGTATTGTTTATGAGGGTCCCGGCAAACAGGTAACCCGCTTTTGCAAAGGTGATGTTGATACCTGCCTGCATGGCCCTTGCAATGGTATAAAAAACCGTGATGCCGTGTTTTTCCATCTCCTTTTCCATGGCTTTGAGCAGAGCCGGGGAGAGTTTCTTTCCCCTGTATCGGGGAAGGACGGCAAAATCGGTCATCTCGGC
>JAWLES010000100.1:0-8537 GCA_041685935.1 Desulfobacteraceae bacterium
AGCAAAATGAATTTTGAGGCGGGCGCGTTACATACAGGGCATCTTTCCGGGGGATTCTCCCCTTCGTGGATATAGTTACAGACTGTGCATTTCCATTTTTTCATTTTTAAAAAATCCTATTATCTGCTGTTGATGTCAATGAACGTACATTCGTCAGGGCCGCAGTAATCACCGATATAGCTGGCCCCGGGTCTGTACAGTGCAGGTTTGTCAGCTGCGGTGGCATACTGTTCCTCAATTACGTGGGCGGTCCATCCCGCAATCCGGGAGATGGCGAAAACCGGTGTAAAAAGATCCAGGGGAATGTTCATGGCATTTAGGAGTGAGGCGCTGTAAAAATCCACATTAGGGTATATATCCGTTCCCTTTTTTGCCTTGAAAGCCTGTTGCGCCTTATCCGCAAGTTGTTCCGAAAGCTCGTACCAGCTTAAGTCTTCTGCAAGCTCTCCCATTCTCCTGCTCATGGGGGCGAGTATCCTCGCTCTGGGGTCAAGGGTCTTGTATACCGCGTGTCCCAGCCCCATGATCCGTTCTCCTGCATCAAGCGTCTTTTTTATATATTCATCAATACGCTCCTGGGTGCCTATTTCTTTGAGCATCTCCATCACCCGCACGTTGGCTCCGCCGTGAAGCGGGCCTGACAGTGAACCTACTGCTGCGGAAACAGCAGCGTAAATTTCCGCCCCGGTGGAAGCAACCTGGCGTGCCGTAAACGTGCTGGCATTGAAGGAATGCTCCGCATGCAGAACAAGGCAGGTGTCGAGAATACCGGCTGTTTCGCTGTCAGGCGGCTTTCCGGTCATCATGTAAAGAAAGTTTTCCGCATGGCCCAAAGAGTTTTCAGGGAGAATGATTTCTTTTCCGCTTCTGATCCTTTCAAAAAGGGCTGTGACAACGGCAAGACCGGAAATAAGGTTCTCGGCGCTCTTCAGGGTAGGTTCAATGCCCTCTTTCCCGCAGTCGGGATCGTTCAGGGCAAGGATCGGGCATGCTGCCTGGAGAAGGTTCATGGGTTCCGTATCATGGGGAACCGCTTTTAAAAAGGTGATAAGACTGTCAGGAATTTCTCTTTTCAGCTTGAGGTTTTCACTGAAAGAGGCGATTTCATCTTTGAGCGGCAGCCTTTCATGAAGCAGAAGAAAAGCGGTCTCTTCGAACGTGGCATTCTCGGCAAGATCCTCTATTGTATACCCGCGGTAAACAAGTTTTCCAGCCTTTCCATCCACCCTGCATATTTTGGTGGTGGCGACTTCCACGCCTCTGAGGCCGGTGTTAACTACAGACGTGCACTCATCCATAAAGTCTCCTTTCAGACGATCTTTTCAGGCGGCCTTCTTTCCGGGACGTATCTGGAAGGCCGCCTGCCCTCGTTGAGCTCCCTGGATACATAAAGGCCGCAAAAGCAGGCCCCGTATTCCTTCAGGTCGGGCTCGCGGTATACGCACGGGCATATGATGTCCCTGTCCCATTCCCGATCTCCGGATGCAAGCCTGCACGGGCAGGCCATGTAGCCGTATCTTTCCTTGTTCTCCAGAAGCGATTCCAGAAGTTCAAACACAAGATCCTTGTCCTTGTTAAAGTAAGCTCCCTTTGCCTCCTGTACCGGTTTGAGTTTTTCGTATAACTGTTTAGCATCCATGATTTATAATCCCAGTGCCTCCTTTATTTGATCCTCCTTGTATCCCACAACCACGGTGTCACCGATTTTTATCGTGGGAAAGGAGCATCTAGGGTTCAACTCCTTGATGTCCTCTATTACTTCTTTGCGCTCATTTTTGGACAGCTTGTCCACATCCACAAAATCATATTCCACATTGCACTCGCTTAAAAATTTTTTTGCGGCTTTGCAGTGACTGCATGTACTCAAAGAATAGACTTTGGCTTCCTTTTCAGTCATTATGTAAAATCTCCTTGTATTAACGGTTGACGTAAGAGTTTTTTTGCAAGTATGATTTGATGTAGTTTCCACTTTTGCATATTTCATACCATTTTTGCAAGTGTAGATTGCACCCGGAGCCAAGGGCTTACATGCACAAGTCACTGAAAAGTAACCGGCCTGATTTTTGCTTTAAACTGGCCTGATTTTTGCTTTAATTAAAAAAGGAAGCACAGCCGGTTTGAAAATAATCAGTCAGCAGATACAAGGAGGGCATGGGTAGTATGGCAAATGAAGTTACGGTTAAAATAGCGGGCGAGGCAGGCCAGGGAATTCAGACGATCGGAAATCTTTTGGCCAATGTATGCCACAAGGCCGGTCTTTTTATCTTTTCGGTCAACGATTTTGAGTCCAGGATCAGGGGGGGGCACAGTTTCAATATCCTGAGGATCAGTGAAGATCCCCTGATCGCCCATTCGGAAAAGCCCGGTATTCTGGTGGCCATTGATGAGAAATCTGCGGACCTGGATAAGGGCGGGCTTGCGGAAGGGGGAATCGTTCTGTTGAATACAACAGAGCAAAAAGATTTTCCTGACCACGTTCATGCGGTTTCATTTGACGAACTTGCAAGTTCGGCCGGGGGGCGGATCGCATCGAATACCGTGGCGGCAGGGATGCTGCTTTCCATTCTCGGTGCCGGGTTTGACCGGCTTGAAAAAGAGCTTTCAGAGCAGTTCTCCCAAAAAGGGGAAAAGGTTCTGGAACTGAACAAAAAAGCGGCTTTTGCCGGTTTTGAAAAAGGAGAGGCCGTAACATTTCCCGGTAAATTCAAGTTCGAGTCTTCCGGCAACGGTGACGGCAAGGTCCTCATGAGCGGGGCATACGCAGCAGCACTGGGAGCGCTCGCCTCCAACTGCCGTGTTTTTTCGTTTTACCCCATGAGCCCCGCCACCGGTATTATGGCAAGCGCGGCCGAATTTACCGACCGGTTGCCCATTGTGGTGGAACAGGCCGAAGATGAGCTTGCTGCGGTCAATATGGCAGTGGGGGCATCTTTCGCAGGTGTCCGGTCGCTTGCCGCCACCTCCGGCGGCGGATTCAGCCTGATGACCGAGGGACTCGGACTTGCGGCTATGACCGAAACCCCGCTGGTGATCATCAACGGCCAGAGACCGGGGCCTGCAACCGGTCTTCCCACACGGACCGCCCAGGCAGACCTGCTGTTTACCATAAACGCAAGCCAGGATGAATTCCCCAGATTCGTCCTGGCGCCGGGTACGGTACTTGAAACGTTTTTCGCCGTGAAAAAGGCTTTTCATCTGTCGGACAAATATCAGGTACCGGCAATCGTCCTGATGGACCAGTTTCTGTGTGATTCGATCATGACGGAGAAAGGCAAACTGGATGTTGACGGCAGGGCCTCCCCGAAAACAATGGAGTGCCGAAAGCCTGAACCGGATTCGGACACGGCGGAGGTGACGGAAGAGTCTTATCTCAGGTACCGGTTCTCGGAAAACGGCATATCCGAGAGACGTTTACCCGGTACTTCCAAAGCCCTTGTCCGGTCCACCGCCAACGAGCACGACCAGCAGGGGAACATCACCGAGGATGCAGAAATCCGGGCAAAGATGGTGGACAAGCGCCACAGTAAAATCGAACAAATGAAAGAGGAGATGGATCCGCCTTCATTTTTCAGCAAGGAGAGTGCTGTGCTTCTTGCGGGCTGGGGATCGGCAAGGGGAAGCATCATGGAATCCTGCCTTACGCTCAGGAGCCTGGGGTATGATGTGGGGTGGCTGATATTCCACGATATCTGGCCCCTTGACTGGGATGAGGTCTCGGAGATTATTGCGGACAGGAAACTGATCATGGTGGAACAGAACAGAACCTGCCAGCTTGGGCAGCTCATCCGGCAGCAGACAGGTATCGCCTTTTCGAATTCGGTCCGGAAGTATGACGGAAGGCCGTTGTATCCCGATTTTATTACTGAAAACGCCAAAAAAATAATGGAGCATTGATATGGTTTCTCCCGAGGATTTTGTTAATGATGTGGAAAACAAGTGGTGTCCGGGATGCGGGAACTTTCCCATCCTCGATGCAATGAAAGAGGCGTTCTCAGAACTTGACCTGCCGCCTGAAAAACTCTTTCTTGTGTCCGGTATCGGCCAGGCAGGCAAAACCCCGAATTTTCTGAACTGCAATATGTACCACACCCTTCACGGCAGGGCCCTTTGCGTGGCCACAGGTGCCAAAATCGCCAACAGAAATCTCAATATCGTGGTCAACTCCGGGGACGGAGACTGCTACGGGGAAGGGGGGAATCACTTTATGGCCGCCATCCGGCGGAATATCGATTTGACCCTTCTGGTGCACAACAACCAGGTGTACGGGCTCACAAAAGGGCAGGCTTCCCCGACCTCGGCGTTGGGCATGAAAACGAAAATGCAGCGCCAGGGGACCTTTTCGGTCCCTTTTAACCCCATGGCGGTGGCGATGGTATCAGGGGCCGGGTTTGTGGCAAGGGGCTTTGCAGGGGACAAGGAACAGCTTGCCGGGCTGATCAGCGGCGCCATGCAGTACAGAGGATTTGCCATGATCGATATACTTCAGCCCTGTGTTTCATTTAATACGGTCAACACCATGAAGTGGTACAAAGAGCGGGTCGCTCCTGTTGATGAGACAAACCATGACGATTCCGACCTTGCAAAAGCGCTGGCTCTTGTTTTACAGGACCCCGAAGAAACCATTCCCACAGGGCTGCTTTACAGAGACCGCCGGTCCGGTATGGAAGATTTTCATCAGCGGCTGGATGTATTGAAAAAGGGGAGCCTCCTGGACCAGTCAATAGATATGCGGACCTTCGGATCTTTGTTGCCGTAAGCCGGTATTTTGGAAAGGAGTGTGTATGAATCAGTGGTACTGTTCCATTTGCCACGCGGATCTGCATCAGGAGACAAAGCCGGAGGTTTGTGAGTCGTGCGGGGCGGACAGCCGGGTGATTATGTCTTCGAGGGAAGAAATCCCGGGCAGTGTGGAAGAGGTGCGGGACAACGCGAGGAAAAAGCTGAAAAAGATCTGTGCGGCGTATCCGTTCTGTGACGGCAACTATGACAAAATCTGCCAGAGGGAGGCCTACGGGGGGGCCATCGGGTTCGGCGGAGCAGGGGCCGGACATTCGTTTCATGAAAACGTGGCCGCCCTTTCCAGGGTCAAGCTGAAAACTTCGGTGGTGGGCGATCATTTTGAACCGGATACGAGTACGGATTTTCTGGGAATACCGCTTGATTTTCCCGTGCTTGCTTCGTCCTCCGCCGGCGTAGAAAAGTACAACAACTGCATGGATGAGACAGACTTCTGCCGGGCTGTGGTGGCCGGATCAAAAGAGGCCGGCACCATTGCATTGCGGGGGGATACCGCCTCGTATTCCCTGGATGTGAATCCATCTCTTACCGCCATCGGAGAAAACGGGGGATGGGGGATTCCGATTTTCAAGCCGAGAGAACAGTCCGTTTTGAAGAAACTTCTGGATATGGCCGAAGAAAAGCAGGCCCGGGCCGTGGGGGTGGACCTGGACGGCTGCGGCTCCACGATCATGGCGAGAATGGGACAGCCCACGTTCAAAAAAAGCATCAGGGAAATCCGGGAGCTTGCCGAACACACGGACCTTCCATTTATCGCAAAGGGGATCATGACCCCGGAGGATGCGGAGATGTGCGCAGAGGCGGGTGTTTCCGTGGTGGCCGTATCCAACCACGGGGGAAGGGTACTTGACGCCACACCCGGTACCGCGGATGTTCTGCCCGCCATAAAGGAGAGACTCGGAGACCGGGTGACCATTACGGCGGATGGCGGGGTGCGAACCGGGTACGATGTGTTCAAGATGATCGCGCTGGGAGCGGATGCGGTTCTGCTGGGCAGGGATATCATACGGGCTGCCGTGGGAGGCGGCACCCTCGGAGTGAAGCTGCATCTTGCGCATGTGGAAAAAGTTCTGAAGAAGACCATGTTCATGACCGGCACCCGTACCCTGGAGAGCGCCGCACATAAAATCATATTGTAAGGAAAGGAGGTTGTGATGGGCAGATTTTTGGTGGTTTGTGCATCAAGAACCGACCAGACCAGGCAGATCGGCGATCTCATCGCCGAGGGCATCCGGATGGCCGGGCACGAAGCTGTGGTCAAAATGGTTGGGGACATTAAAAACGAGGAGAGCCTCAAAGGGTATGACGGGTATGCCTTCGGATCGCCGACCTACCACGGCGATATGATCCAGTCCATGAAGCAGCTGCTTTTTATAGCGGAAAGGGCCGAACTTGAGGACAAAACCGGTGCCGCATTCGGAGCCTACGGGTGGAGCGGTGAATCCGCGGAACGGATTTTCAATACCATGTCCATTATATTTAAAATGAAGATGGTCTCCTCTCCGCTGATGCTCAAAGCAAGCTGGGTGGAAGGCGGCATGAGGATGGCCCAGGACTATGGAAAGGAACTTGCCTCTCTTGGGTAATGGACCATCTGAGGGGTGAAACGGAGACACAGGAGGGATACGATATGACAAGTGAGACGATTGTGGTTCGATGCATGCATTGCAGCACCAAAAACCGGGTGGCGCTGTCAAGAATGGATAAAGGCCCCAAGTGCGGTAAATGCGGATCCTCTCTTCCGGATACCCGTTTGGACGCTCCTGTGGACATTACGGATGCAAGTTTCGAGTCCGAGGTGATGCAGTCTCCCGTCCCTGTTCTGGTGGACTGCTGGGCACCCTGGTGCGGGCCTTGCAAAACCATGGGGCCGGTTCTGGACACGCTTGCTTCGGAATACAGGGGAAAAGTGAAAGTCGCCAAGCTGAATGTAGACGAGAATCAGGGGACCGCTTCCAGATTCAGCATCATGAGTATTCCCACATTGCTTTTCGTAAAAGACGGCCAAGTCCTGGACACGGCGACCGGTGCACTGCCGAAACAGGAGATTTCAGGCCGCATGGACCAAATGCTCCTGTCGGAATAACGGGTCGCCGGTCCGATAAAAGGTCAGTCAAAAAGGTTAGTCGAGCACTTCCATGAGCTTGCTGCAGCAGGGCGGAATCCGGTCCCCCTTTTTCAACGTGGCGAATTTGTTGCAGGTCTGACAGTAACACGTGCAGTCCTGGTCCGCATATACTTCCGGATAGGTTTCGGCATCGGTCGTTTCGCTGCTGTCTCCTTCAATGGCGAAGCGGGCCAGAGAATCTTCGGACGGTACGTACTGGCCGATGGGGACCAGTTTTTTGTTAAACCGGACACAGTCGACGACGGTGCGCCACAAAGCTTCAAGCTTGTTTTTTTCATCAGCCGTCTCAGGGGTGAATTCTACCAGGTTGTTTTTGACATCGATTTTCATGATCGTATCTCCTTTATTCGTTTGCTAAAAAGTAATGAGTTCATATCCTTGTTTCCTGTATGCGGTCATGGATGGATGTCCGCTCATATCATCGAGAAGGGACAGGTCCTGGGCCAAAGCCGCGTCCAGAGTTCCCAGCTTGTTCGCACACGCCTTGCAGACCCCTTCGATCAGGTTTTTCTCTTTTGCTTCGGTCCAGAGTTTGTGCAGCATGTGATCCTCTTTTGCAAGTTCGGGAATCAGTTTTACGCTCCCGCCTTCCATAACGATGTTTCCTTCGACCCCTTTTGACTCCATATCAAGCGCATTAAGCAGCACATGGATAAAACACATGGGATCCGGGTTGAATACAAACAGTATCGCTTTTTCCATTTTCACCTCCGGGTTTGGGTTGGATGAATCGAGTATACACCTTATGATCTTTATTGATTCAATTTTTGTGCCACATGGGCTCAAACGAGAAGAACCGATGCCGGAAGCCTTCAAAAATTCAGGTGATTTTTTGTATCACTGTTTTGTTCTGTTTTGATACACTGGTGTATCATGAAACACTCGCGAGGAAATCTGTTTTTTGGTTGAAAAAGATCAAAAATGGTATATGATGATTGGTATATTCGAGAGACACAAGGTGTTTTCTATTTCTTTATTTTATCGGCACAATGTTTGCGACGGCAGTTTACACGGTGGGCAAGAGCCACGAATCGACTGTATATGCATAGGCCACGCGGGCCTATGGAACAAGTCTTGTATTTGGAGGAATCATGAAAAGATATCTGATTATCGGAAACGGGGTTGCCGGCACAACCGCCGCACAGAGCATACGTGAGCTTGACAGGGAAGGTGCCGTGACCATTGTCACGGAAGAAAGTGTACCGTTTTACAGCCGGATCAAACTGCCGGATTATCTGGCGGGGTCGCAAGGTGTTGATGATATTGTCATCCGGAAAGACAAGTGGTACAAGGATCAGGATGTGGAACTGAAACTCGATGTCGTCATTGATGATATCGACCCGGAATTGAAAGTAGCAGTGGACCGGAACGGCCGTTCGTATCCCTATGATACGCTTCTGCTCGCCACCGGAAGCTATTCTTTCATCCCGCCGATTGAAGGAAGCTCAATCGGTTCAGTGTTCGCCCTGAAGACGGTGGAGGATGCCGACCGGATCATACAGGCAGGCGACGGCGTCAGAAACGCCACTGTTATAGGCGGCGGGCTTCTGGGCCTGGAAGCTGGAAACGCACTTTTGAAAAGGGGGGTGAAAGTATCTGTGGTGGAATTTTT
>JAWLES010000101.1:0-8531 GCA_041685935.1 Desulfobacteraceae bacterium
GTACGGGATGCCGAATTTCCGGAATGTCTTTTCAAACGGAAGGGAACAGAACTTGGTCCGGTACACCACAGCGGTTTTTTCAAAGGGAATGCCCTGTCCGCGCCCATCCAGGCCGATCAGGCGCCTTGCCACCCATTCAGCCTCTTCCAGGTCTGAAAAGAATTCACGGATTTCCACCCGGCCGCCGGTTTTCCTGGAAAAACATTTTTTGTCCATCTTGTCCGGGTTATAATCAATAAGGTCGTTGGCAGCCTGGACGATCTCGTCAGCGGACCTGAAGTTCTCCTCCAGCCTGAAAACCCTGGCTTTGCGGTATTGTTCCGGAAACCGCAGAAAATGATTCACGTTGGAGCCCCTGAACCCGTAAACAGCCTGCCAGTCGTCCCCCACGCAGAAAAGATTCCCGTGATCCCCTAAAAGAAGCCGGGTGATCTCCTCCTGCAGATCATTGGTGTCCTGGTATTCATCCACCAGTATATGCGTGAAATACTCCCTGTAATATTTCCTGACCTCCCCGTGATCCCGGAGGATGTCCCGTGCCTTCAGAAGAATATTGTCAAAATCCACAGAGTTCATCCGGAAAAGTTTCTTTTCATAAGCCTTGAAAAGATCCCGGATGTTCATGGATCTTAAACCGGGGTTGTAGTCGAAATACTTTTCCGGGTTGCCCGAATTCTTGGCCCTTGATATCATTGAAAGAACGCGTCCTTCGAGTTTCCTGTCCATGTTGTGGGACATGAGAACCTCCTTGACCGTCTTTTTCTGCTGGTAAACCGACAGAACCTGCACCGGCGGGTCATATCCCAGAAGACGGCAGTGGCTCTTGAGAATCAGAAGGCATGCGGAGTGGTATGTTCTCACCCAGGGGAACCGGTCGAACCCGTAACCCGTGACCTCCTGAAGACGGGACTTCATTTCATCGGCCGCCTTGTTGGTGAACGTGATGGCGAGAATCCGCTCCGGGTCTACTCCCGACCGGACCAGTTTCGAAATCTTTGCCGTGAGCGTCCGGGTTTTCCCGGATCCCGCACCCGCCACAACAAGTGCGGGGGTTCCCTCATGTTCTACAGCGCTCCGCTGCTGCTCGGATAATTCCATTGGCCCTTTTCAGCTTTCCTTTATAATTTCTTCCAGAACGGATTCCACAGCCGTCCTGATCTGTTCAAGTTTCTCCCGGCTTTCCGCCTCGAACCGGAGCACGAGTGCGGGCTGGGTATTGGAAGCCCTTACGAGCCCCCATCCGCCGTCAAACAAAGCACGCATTCCGTCGATGTCAATGACCTCTCTTTCTTTTTGAAAATGGGCCGTGATGGATTTGACAACCTTGAATTTCCTGTCATCAGGGCATTCCATACGAATTTCCGGGGTGGTAAAGGTTTCCGGCAGATCTTTTATGAGTTCGGAAACACTTTTTTTCTCCCTGGTGATGATCTCAAGCAGCCTTAAAGTTGCGTACAGGGCGTCATCATACCCGAAGTACCGATCCTTGAAAAACATGTGCCCGCTCATCTCTCCGGCAAGCTCCGCGTTTTCCTCCTTCATCTTCTTTTTAATCAGGGAGTGCCCGGTTTTCCACATCACAGCCCTGCCTCCGCGCTGTTCAATATCGTTGTACATGTTCATGGAACACTTCACCTCGGATATGAAAACCGCGCCGGGTTTTCTCTGAAGGATTTCCCTTGCATAAATGATCATGAGCTGGTCTCCGTATATCACGGAGCCGTTTTCATCAACCACTCCTATCCGGTCGCCGTCCCCGTCATACCCTACTCCGAGATCAAGCTTCTCCGCCTTTACAAGTTTGATAAGCTCCTCCAGGTTCTTTTTAACCGTTGGATCCGCTTCATGGTTTGGGAAATTCCCATCCATGTCGCAGAAAAGATCATGAACCTCACACCCCAGATCCTTCAGAACCGGAAGAGCGGTGGTTCCGCCGGTCCCGTTTCCTGCGTCTATTCCGATCCGGACTTTTCCCTTTATATGGATATTCTCCGTCAGGAAACGTTTATACGGAGTCATTGCGTCTGCGGTATCCATACTCCCGCCGCCCTTGGAGAACTCCCCTTTATCAATGATGGTGCGGATTTCCTGCAGCCCTTCACCATGTATGGAATCACTGCCGTTCATCAACTTGAACCCGTTGTATTCAGGGGGATTGTGACTTGCGGTAATCATGGCCCCGGCCTGCACAGGCATGTTTTCAATGGAAAAATAGAGTACCGGAGTCGGGCATACACCGATATCCACCACGCTACAGCCAGTGGACAAAAGCCCCTTGATAAACCGGTCTGCAAACAGGTCCGATGTTTTGCGGCAGTCTCTTCCCACACTTGCGCTTGATTTTCCCCTGTTTTTGAGAAACGTGCCATAGGCTTTACCGATCAGCTCCACATCGGACTCGGTAATATCTTCTCCTGCAACACCCCTTATATCATACTCCCGGAATATGTTCGGATTCATAACAGCCTCCTTTCATATAAGTGCGGATAAAAGTGCAAATACCCCTAAAATCCAGCAATAGGGGGCAAACATATAGAACTTGCCCTGGTTGACAATTTTGAGCAAAAGGACAAGGGCGAGATACCCGGTAATAAACGAAAAAACGGTTCCGTAAAGGGTTGCGCTGCTGAATGCAGCATCATGATTCACAGTATCCTTGAGGCTTAAAATCTGTGCCCCGAAAATGGCGGGAAGGCTCAACAGAAATGAAAATTTTGCCGCGGTCCTCCTGTCTATCCCGGCAAACACGGCTGCGGATATTGTGAAGCCGGACCTTGAAACTCCGGGTATCACAGCAAGGCCCTGACATACTCCGACCCAGAATGCTGTTCGGTACTTGAAGCCCTCCACTCCCTTCCCTTTATGGTCCCAAAACCGGGTCAGCCACAAAAAGGTGCCCGTAAAAATCAGCATTATTCCCACAAGAGTCACCGACGAAAAAATCATATGCTCGAAATGTTTCAAAAAAAAGCCTATGCATGCAGTGGGAATCGATCCTGTTATAATCAGAAGCGATATCCTGATATCAGAATCATTTTGCAAGTCCCCGCGGTTAATCCGGAATGCAGCCGCCTTCAGTCCGAAACCCCAGAGGCTTTTCAAAATTGAGAGAATCTCTTTTCGAAACACCACTGCAGTTGCCATGAAGGTTCCCATGTGTACACTGATATCAAATGCCAGTGCCGGCTCGGTTATTCCTAAAAACCTCTGCCCGAGTACCAGATGCCCTGAACTGCTGACCGGAAGAAATTCCGTCAGCCCCTGGACTATGCCGAGTATGATTCCCTGATATATTTCCATTTACCAACCGCTGACAACCATGATTCACCATCCGTATATTCCGTATCCCAAAAGTGTATAAAGATAGTATTTATGGACTTAAAAAGCAAGAAATTAAAAATACTTGCATTGAATATCCATGTGGGATTAAAATTAAAATTTCGTTTTTTCAAAAAAGTCAACCAACAGAAAAAGGGGAGTTAAATCTACATGTTAACCGGCAAAAAAATCGGATTTATCGGCAGCGGAAACATGGCCGAAGCCATTATCAGCGGAATCGTCAGTTCAAACTCAGCACTTGCGGAGAATATTATCTGCTCGGATGTTAGAGCGGACAAACTCAAAAAGTTCAGGGACAAATACGGCGTCATTACCACCACGGACAACAGGGAAATCGTGGAACAGTCCGAAATAATCCTCTATGCAGTAAAGCCACAGCTTCTCGGCAGGGTGCTGAAGGAAACCGCTGATCTGCTTGACATGTCCAAGCTTTTGATATCAATCGCAGCGGGCGTTCCCCTTGCCGCCATAGAGTCCTGTCTGAACAAGGAGCTTCGTTTGATACGGGTGATGCCCAATATCTGCGCATTTGTAAAAGAGGGCGCTTCAGCGGTTGCTGCAGGAAACCATGTGCAAAAGGGGGACGTGGACCGTGCAATGGCAATATTTGATTCCGTCGGCAAAAGCATATTTATTGAAGAGAACATCCTCATGGACGCATTCACCGGCATGAGCGGAAGCGGTCCCGCCTATATCGCCCTGGTAATCGAGTCCATGTCCGATGCCGGGGTTAAACTCGGCATGTCCCGTGAGGACTCCCTCCTGCTTTCCATACAGACCGTTCTGGGTTCGGCGAAACTGCTTCTGGAATCGGGCGAACATCCGGGCCAACTCAAGGACCGGGTGGCGTCCCCCGGCGGGACAGCCATTGTGGGCGTACACACCCTTGAACAGGGAGGGCTGAGAACCACGATGATAAACGCTGTGGAATCCGCATCCAATCGGGCCACCGAACTCGGGGAGCTCATGATCCGGAACTTTGCCGCCAACAACAAGTAAACTTTCGTCAACCGTTTTGTAAATCTTTGTTTACAAACTTTTATAAATCATTCTCTTTATAATGATCCGGCGTAAAAGCGAATGGCCCCAAGCGTCTGCAGCCTGGGGCCATTCCGAACATAAAGTGAGGTGTTTGTCGCAGGTCTTATGACCCGTTTCGTCCAGATAATAAAGCAATATATGTACCAAAAGAATAAACAGAGCAAGCACAGTTTCTCATGGGCAAGCTGAATTAGCGACCCGGTTCGCCCCGCAACAAACTTCAAAGAATCTGAATTTAATCCACTGTTCGACTTGATTTAATATTTCCGGTCCTGTAAAATATCAGATATCATCCACGGTAGCGACTCGTTAACGTGTCTTAGACATACAATAAAATTCACAAGGAGGAAAAATGAAAGTCACCATACTCAGGTATGCAGGGGTGCTGTTTCTGTTGTTATTAATGACGGGGTGCGTGGCCCGGGGTCCCGTTAAATCCACCCAGCCGTTTCAGCCGGTAAAAATTGACGCTGAGCGGTACGAATCAAAAGTGGACGCTTTCCTTGTCATTTTTGACGGATCAAGCTCAATGGGAGAGCGGTCCGGCGGGATGGAAAAATTCACCACTGCAACCGAATTTGTAAAGCGAATGAATCAAACACTACCTGAACTCGGCCAGACTGCAGGTTTCAGATCATTCGGCCACGACAAATCCGTATCCAAATGGAATACGGAACTGTTCTCAGGAATGGAGGATTATTCGACAGCCGGACTTGCAGGCGGGCTTGATAAAGTTCACACCACAGGGGGCACAAGCCCGATCCACAAAGCTCTTGATGAAGCCGGGTCGGATTTCGAGGGCATCAGCGGAGAAAAAGCCGTGATCATTGTAAGTGACGGCGAGGAGCCCTACATGATGCACGACAATGCCCTTGCCCAGGCACAGGCGCTGAAAGAGTCCCACGGATCATCCATTTGTGTTTACACGATCCACGTGGGCGATTCTCAACCGGGAAAAGATGTTATGGCCCGACTGGCTGAATCCGGCAAATGCGGCTTTTCCGCAGACGCGGAGAACCTTATGTCAGGGGAGAAAATGGCGGATTTCGTAAAAACGGTTTTCCTCTCCGAAAAGTCGGAGCCGGAGTCGGAGCCTGAAAAATCTCCGGTTGTGAAAAAGGAAAAAGAACCCGCCAAAAAACCCGAGCGCAAAGACTCGGACCAGGACGGAGTTTACGACGACAAGGACAAGTGTCCGGGGACGCCCCTGGGAGCCGAGGTAGACTCCAGGGGATGCTGGACAATCGCAGGCGTTCTCTTTGATTTCGACAAGGCCGCCATCAAACCGAAGGCCCGTGACAGGCTCGACAACATATACAATATTCTCACGAAAAATCCCGAGCTTACGATTATCCTTAAAGGCCATACTGACAGCAAGGGATCGGCAGCATACAACAAGGATCTTTCCTTGAAACGGGCGCAGGCGGTTCAGAAAGTTCTTATTGACAAGGGAATCAGCGCGGACAGGATCGGTGTCAGAGGTCTTGGAGAAAACGAACCGGTGGCCTCGAACTCAACAGAGAGCGGCCGGGCACTGAACAGAAGAGTGGAAATCGAACCTATATACTGATATTTGAACCAGCACTGTTTCAATATGTTTTAAAAACCGTACCGAGCCGGAGGGCATTCTGCCTTCCGGCTTTTTTAACAGCATGACTTTAGAATTTGTCGTAAAAAATCATATCCACGTCAACACCGAAACCGTCCAGGGTCTCCACGACGGAATCAACCATGGGGGGCGGCCCGCACAGATAGTACTCCACTTCAGCCGGGTCGTCATGGTTCTCAAGATAGGCTTCAGCAAGATAATGCTGAATATAGCCGGTGAAACCCTTCCACTCATCATCAGGCTGCGGCCTGGACAAGGCCGCGTGGTATGAAAAGTTGGGGTATATTTGTGCCAGTCTCTTAAACGTATCATGGTAGCACATATCTTTCCGGGACCTGGCTCCGTACCAAAGGCTGATCCTGCAGTCAGTCTTTCCGCCCTCAAGCCGGTCCAGCGCGTGGGACCGCAACGGAGCGATACCCGCACCTCCACCGATAAAGCACTTCTCCGTGTTGCTCTCCTTTACAAAAAAATCACCGTACGGACCGCTCACCATCACCCTGTCCCCGGGTTCCAGCCCGAACACATACGAGGAACCGAAGCCGGGAGGAATACCTGAAGTTCCAGGCGGCGGAGTGGCTATTTTAACAGTCATCTTCAGAATATCATTTTCATGGGGCGGATTGGCAAGGGAGTATGCCCTGCAACCCGGGCTGGCACCTGAAGAGACAAGCTCCAGAAGATTGTATTTTTTCCACTCACTCACATACTTGCTGTCGATATGAAAGTCTTTAAAGCAGAACTCGTATTCAGGCACATCAATCTGGATATACGCCCCGGCCTTGAAAGAAAGGGGTTCATCCGGCTTTAGAACCAGCTCTTTGATGTAAGTGGCCACGTTATTGTTGGAAACAACCCGTGCCCCTATCATTTTAATCCCGAAAACAGACTGGGGCAACTCGATTTCCATGTCATCCTTCACCTTGAGCTGGCAGGACAGACGCTTGCCCGCTTTTTTGTCGGAAAGCCCCACAAGGGTGCAAATCACAAGGAAAAGCACTGCAAGGCGGACAACGTAAATCACCGCATTCGCTCCTGTTTTTTAAATGGGACTTTGTGCTCTTTTACCGGCATCAGGTGATCCGGACCGGGCATTAATAAAAAATACCTTGCATTTTTTTCAGCAAAGGTCCATATATATCGGTTTGCAAGAATGATAAACTGATAAAATATTCCGGCTGCTGTTACCCCGGCTGCCGGAAACAGGACAATCTACTGACCCACAGGAAAAACTATGAGTAAAAAAGCTGAAAACACCGGAATACGAAATATTGCCATCATCGCCCACGTGGACCACGGCAAAACCACTCTGGTGGACGCCATGTTCAAACAGAGCGGCGTTTTCCGGGAAGGCCAGGAGGTGGACGAAAGGATCATGGACTCCATGGACCTGGAACGTGAAAGAGGTATCACCATTGCCGCCAAAAACTGCTCCATAATATGGGGGGGCGTCAAGACAAATATCCTGGATACTCCGGGCCACGCCGACTTCGGAGCTGAAGTCGAACGGGCTCTGTCCATGGTGGAAGGGGCGATCCTCCTGGTGGACGCCTCTGAAGGCCCGCTGCCCCAGACAAGATTCGTACTTAAAAAGGCTTTGCAGGCCAACCTTAAGATTATTGTGGTCATCAACAAGATCGACAGGGCTGATGCCCGGATAAACGAGGTTCTGGACGAAATCTATGATCTTTTTATCGACCTGGATGCCACTGACGCACAGATTGATTTCCCGGTACTCTATGCCGTTGGAAGGGACGGTCTTGCCAAGCGGGATATGGAGGACGAGTCCGCAAACCTGACACCGCTGTTTGAAACCATTGTCAACTTCATTCCCCCGCCACTGTACGAACAGGGCGAGCCCTTTCAGATGCGGATATCCGACCTGGGACATTCCGACTACACAGGCAGACTCGCCATCGGCAAGATTGCCAACGGCAAAGTCTCTTCAAAGGATGAACTTGTGCTTATCGGGCAGGAAGGCGCTCCCAAACCCATAAGAATCTCAAGCCTCCAGCTTTACCAGGGAACCTTACTCACAAAGGCGGATCTGGCAGAGCCCGGTGATATCGCAGTGGTGTCAGGGACAGACGATTTTGAAATCGGAGATACGATCTGCACCAGGGAATTCCCGAAACCCCTGCCCAGGATCACAGTGGATGAGCCCACCGTTTCCATGCGTTTCACCATAAGTGACTCCCCGTTTTCAGGCATGGAGGGAAAACTTGTCCAGTCAAGCCGGATACGGGAAAGGCTGGAAAAAGAGGCGCTTGCCAATGTGGCCATATCTGTTGAAGATGCCCATGAAAAAGGTGTTTTCCTTGTCAAGGGGCGGGGAGAGTTTCAGATGGCCATCCTGGTGGAGACCATGCGGCGGGAAGGTTTTGAACTATGCGTGGGACGGCCCGAGGTTATTTACAAAACCGGTCAGGACGGTGAAACCCTCGAACCCGTGGAAACTCTGTATGTGGATTGCGAAGAAGAGTTCACCGGTGTTGTAACCGAAAAGCTTTCCATGAGAAAAGGCAGGCTCACCAACCTTGTA
>JAWLES010000102.1:0-8526 GCA_041685935.1 Desulfobacteraceae bacterium
GCCCCGGCTTCTTTTGAACGCTTTCGATTTTTTCGGACATGCGCTGGTCTCTGTCGACACGGGTTCCGGCCTTTATGGTGGTTGTGATCCTGGGAGCGCCCATTTCATGGATTTTTTCATGGCACTTTTTTACAACGGAAAAGACTTCGTCCCATTCTCCCTCAATATTTGTGCCATATGCGTGAAGAGAGCTTTCAAGGCCTGCATCACTGATGATTTCCCCGCACCGGGCAATATATTCGGAGACCGAGGTGCCGACACCTATGGGAACAACACAGAGATCAATAATAACATGCATGGGATCCTCCTTGTGATTATTATGAAATTAATATGAATCACCTTATGATACTCTTACTGCAAATCGGCTCAAAGTCAACCCCGGATCAGACTTTGGAGTTGACTTGCCCGGGGAGAATGAATATCTTGAAGGTGCCCGTTGACTGATCTGCTCCGAGGTTCTGCACCATGCCTTGGGAAAGCGGAACCTGAAGCAAAGATGAAAAAGGGTGGCAAGCGGATTGAATACAAGTGACTTTTATCATATTCTGACATACGCACAAATCCACGAAATTCTCACAGGACCTGTTTTTGTCATTTCAGTGGCGCTTTTTTTTGCAGGGTGTGTATTTCAGATCAGCCGATTTTTCAAGGCCACCACCAGGGTGGCTCAGCCCTTATCTTCCGCCCAGGAGAACCGGAGGAAAACAAAAGCTCTGTTCGGGAATGCCTGGGCGTTTATGCGGCGGATCCGCCATACGGTGTGGGCGGTTCGGCCCGGCCTGATGATCTTCACTACGGTTTTTCATACCCTTGTGATAATTACCCCTGTTTTTCTGGCAGCACATAATATTCTTTTATACGAAACTTTTGGTTTCTGCCTGCCGTTTTTCAATGAAAGGATTACAGACCGGTTTACCTGGATTATACTTTTGTCAGGATTAATATTTCCGGCAAGACGGCTTTTTTTTAAAAATGTCAGGGCGGTTACCACCAAAGCGGATTATGTTCTTCTTGTTATGGTCTTTTTGCCTTATCTAACCGGTTTTCTTTTGTATCATCAGTTGCTTGAGTTCAACAGACTGATTATGTTGCTGCATGTGGCAAGCGGAGAGGTTATGCTGGTATGCCTCCCGTTTACAAAGCTTGTGCATTTTCTGTATTTCTTTTTCAACCGTTTTTTAATGGCGACGGAGCACAGTTTAATCAAGGGTACGAGAGAATGGAAAGAGAGTGATAATGGATACATGTCTGTCAAAACCGGTGGATAAGAAAGCTGTCAGGGATATAATCAGGAGAAACGGCTTGAGAATCAAGATGGCCCTCAAGGTATGTGTTCACTGCAGCATGTGTGCTGAAAGCTGCTTTCTCTTCACCAATCGGAACGAACCGGAATTCATTCCGTCCCATAAACTGATCAATTCCCTGGGGTATATTTATAAAAAAAACGGAGATGTCACCATGCAGGACCTGGAAGAAATAAAAGACATTGCCTGGAATAAGTGTGTGCTGTGCACCCGGTGCTATTGCCCGCTGGGAGTTGATATTCCGGGCATGATCGGGATTGTCAGAAAAATATGCCGTTCCCAGGGGATTTATCCTGATCATACGGAAAGGGGGGAATATGATTAAAGCCAAACAGAAACCGTTTGAAGAGATTGTACACTCTCTTGAACGATACGGCAGGATCCTGAATGTCGGATGCGGGGGGTGTACGTCAATCTGCCTTGCAGGAGGGCAGAAAGAGGTGGATCTTTTGAATGACGAACTTGAAACATTTTTTAAGCAAACAGCTTGCGCTAAAACATTTTCCGCCTATACAGTGGAAAGAGCCTGCAATATGAAGTTTTTGACCGAGCTTGATATGGTGGTGAAAGATTTTGACGCGGTTATCAGTATGGCATGTTCGGCCGGGGTTCAGCTCATTGCTGAAAAGTTTCCTTCCAAACCGGTTTTTCCTGTGTTGAATACCATTGCGGTGGGCGTGGACCGCTCACTCGGTGTTTATGAGGAAAGGTGCCGGGTATGCGGAGATTGCGTGATCGGTTATACCGGAGGCATCTGCCCCATATCCAGATGTGCTAAAAACCTCTTTAACGGCCCCTGCGGAGGTGCAGGCCAGGGCGGGTGCGAAGTGAACAGGGAAGTTCCCTGTGCATGGATTCAGATTTACGACCGGCTCAGGGAGCAGGACCGGCTTGATGACATTCTTGAAATCAAACCTGTCATGCAGTGGCAGGACCAGGTCCAGCGTTCAGTTGTCCAGGAAAAATACCTGTAACCCAAAAAGGCCCTGAATTTTACCCGGAGTCCTTGTGATGCGTTATCAGTATTTTGAAACCTCGTCGATGATCAAGTGCTCGATCCCGGCCAGTCTGCCCAGATGAGGAGGGACGGAAAAAGAAATATGCGGGTGTCTGTCACCGGCGTCGTAAATTATATCAGGGATATCTTTTATCACGTGGCTTCCGGCTCCCAGGAAGTAGGGGAATACAACGATTTTTTCAGCATTGCGTTCCGCCAGGCCGTCAATTTCATCCGCAAGCAGCGGTTCGGTGAACTGGATGAACGCAGCACTGACCGAGTCGAAATCATGGGTCCGGATTTTGGCCACTTTTTGTGCAAGTTTCAGTATTTCTTCGTTGGATTCCTTTTTCCTGCTGCCGTGGGCAGCTATTATAAGCGCTTTCATTTTTCAGATCTCCATGTGGTTTCAATAAAATTTCCGGTTAAACTTTCCGGCGAGCCCCGTGTGTCCGCTTTTCAAGTTTAACTCCGTAAAACTCGAAAATCCCGGGGAGGTCAAAAAGAATCCTGTCCGGTCACCTGAATTTATATAGTATATTCGAGCCTGATGTCCAGCAAAATTCGGTAATCCTTGCACATGGGAGGGCAAATGCCTGAATTCAGATTAATCTTGCCATTTGACCGTTCTTATGGCATCTATTACATTCTAAAGGAAAACAGGGTGCATTATCAGTGATATATGTGGAGGAAAAACGATAATATGGAAGAACATTACAACCCGGAAGCCGTTGAGCCCAAGTGGCAGGAGTTCTGGCGGGAAAACCGGATTTTCAAGGTTGAAAAGGATACTTCAAGGGAAAAATACTACCTTCTTGAAATGTTTCCGTATCCTTCAGGGAAAATACACATGGGCCATGTGCGGAACTATACCATAGGGGATGTCGTGGTCAGGTACAAAAGAATGAGGGGTTACAATGTGCTTCATCCCATGGGCTGGGACGCATTCGGAATGCCCGCTGAAAACGCCGCCATCGACAACAGTACCCACCCGGCCGCATGGACGTATGAGAATATAAGGTACATGCGAGAGCAGCTCAAGCGCATGGGTTTTTCCTATGACTGGGACCGGGAGATCGCCACCTGCCGGCCCGAGTACTACAAATGGGAGCAGTGGCTGTTTTTGAAAATGCTGGAAAACGGCATGGTGTACCGGAAAGAATCCTATGTAAACTGGTGTGAAAAATGCCGGACCGTTCTTGCCAACGAGCAGGTTGAAGGTGACTGCTGCTGGCGGTGCGGCCTCAAGGTTCAGCAGAAAAAACTGTGGCAGTGGTTTTTCAGGATTACCGATTATGCAGAGGATCTTCTTGTGCATTGCGACAGGCTCGGCGGCTGGCCTGAGAAAGTCACCCTGATGCAGAAAAACTGGATAGGTAAAAGCGAAGGCGCGGAAATCAGTTTTCAGATCAAAGGGATGGATGAAAGTATCAATGTCTTTACCACAAGGCCTGACACCCTTTTCGGGTGTACCTTCATGTGTCTTGCACCGGAGCACCCGCTGGTGGAAATCCTTGCTGAAAAATTTTCCAGGAAAGATCAGGTTAAACAGTTTCTCGAAAAAATGGGAGAACAGGAAAGATCTGCTGATGCCCTGGAAAATTATGAAAAAGAGGGTGTCTTTACCGGGGCGTACTGCATCAATCCTGCAAACGGTGAAAGTATCCCGGTTTATACTGCCAATTTCGCATTGATGGAGTACGGGACAGGAGCTGTAATGTCAGTGCCCGCACATGATCAGCGGGATTTTGATTTTGCGGAAAAATACGGACTGGAGATCAGGACGGTAATCGAGTCCGTGGATGACAGCCGGGATGATGTGGCTGTGGGCCGGGCATATGCCGGAAAAGGCGTTCTGGTCAATTCCGGAAAGTTTGATGCCATGGACAACCAGGAGGCCATGGAAGCTATAACCTGCATGCTGGAAGAAAACAAATCAGGGAAAAAGGCGGTCAGTTTCAGGTTGAGGGACTGGGGCATTTCAAGGCAGAGGTACTGGGGAACTCCCATACCGGTGATTCACTGCCCTGACTGCGGCATTGTTCCGGTTCCGGAAGACGAGCTTCCGGTGGAGCTTCCCGAAGATGCTGATATGCTTGAAAGCGGGGGGTCTCCTCTGCCTGCGCTTGACCGGTTCATGCGTACCAGGTGCCCGGAATGTTCAAGGGAGGATGCAAAGCGGGATACCGATACCATGGATACGTTTGTGGAGTCGTCATGGTATTTTTTGCGGTACTGCAGTCCACGTTATGAACACGGCATGTTCGAGAAAAGCAGTGTGGATTACTGGATGCCTGTGGACCAGTACATCGGAGGAGTTGAGCACGCAGTGATGCACCTTCTCTATTCAAGGTATTTTATGCGGGTTCTGCATACACTCGGCATGGTGGAATTCAAAGAGCCCTTCACAAGGCTTCTGACCCAGGGAATGGTCTGCAAGGAGACGGTATCATGCCCTGAGCACGGTTTTCTTTTCCCCGAAGAAGTAAAAAGGGAATCCGGGGAGAACGCTTTCTGTGGAAAATGTGACAGTGCGGTTGAAACGGGCCGTGTCATTAAAATGTCCAAATCAAAGAAAAACGTGGTTAACCCGAATGACCTTCTTGAAAAATACGGGGCTGATGTAACCAGACTGTTCTGCCTTTTTGCAGCCCCGCCGGAGAGGGACCTTGAGTGGAACGATGACGGCGTCGAAGGCTGCAACAGGTTTATCAACAGGGTATGGAGACTTGTTGAGAAATGCAGGCCCTTGACCCGGGAAACGGAACCGTTCCGCGGCGGCGCGTCCGGGTTGTCCGGGGATGCCAAGGAACTTTATATCAAGGCCAACAAGACCATAAAAAAGGTGACCGATGACATTGAAGAGAATTTTCACTTCAATACAGCCATCAGCTCGGTGATGGAACTTGTGAATGAACTTTACGGGGTGGACCTTGACGGGTGTGACCGTAATATGTGCAGTGTGGTTGTCTTCTGTGTGGAAAACGTACTTTTGCTTCTGTCACCGATGGTTCCCCATTTTGCAGAGGAGTTGTGGGAAAAGTCCGGCAGGGAACCGAGCATTGTTGATCAGCCCTGGCCTGAATACAGGGAGGATTCCCTTGAAACGGATCAGATCGTGGTGGTGGTTCAGGTGAACGGCAAACTCCGGTCGAGGTTCACAGCCGATGCCGGCATGTCTGAAGAGCGGATTAAACAGATCGCTCTTGAAGATGAGAAGGTGGCAAAACACATATCTGAAAAGGAAGTAAAAAAGGTGATAGTGGTAAACAAAAAACAGACACTCGTCAACATAGTGGTGTGAAATGAAGTTTTTTTTCAGTGTATGGATATCCGCGGTTCTGTTGATTGTTTCCGGTTGCGGGTACGGGTTCCAGAGCCGCGGGCCTCTTCAGGAAAACGTGCAGACGATTCACGTGGCCCTGTTCAAGAACAACAGTTATGAGTCAGGGGCTGAAACGATTTTTACTTCAGCTCTTATCAATGAAATCATGGACCGCAGTACAACTGAGCTGGAGAATGAAGAAAATGCTGATGCCGTTTTCAGGGGGGTGATTAAATCCGTTTCACTGAGAGCCCTTACAAGGAATACTGACGGTACTGTAAAGGAAAGGCGGGTCAGCGCAACCATTGATCTTGAGATGATCGGAAACGGCGGTGAAGTGCTCTGGTCGGTCTATAATTTCACAAAGAATGAAGACTACTCTGCGGAATCGGACAACATCACTGACATGGAATCCAGGAGTACGTCCATTGAAGAAATAGCGGACAGTATGGTTGAGACGCTTGTCGGAAGAATGATTGATGATTTCTGAGACAAGGGCGGACCCGGTGCACTGCGCCTGCGCCGTGTGTCCGGGGTCCGCCCCGGGTGCTAAAAGTCGGAGCTATGCGTTGACATACCTGCTGAGGCTGGAGATTTTCCGTGCAGCAGCATTTTTATGAATCACGTTTTTCTTTGCTGCCTTGTGTATGGCGGATTGGGCATCCCTGTAAAGATCGTCAACCTTGTCTTCTCCGGCATCCTTTGCAGAACGGACTTTCTTGTCAAGTGTCTTGATCATGGATTTGAGGGATTTGTTCCTCATTCTTCTTACCTCGTTCTGCCGGGCTCTTTTCAATGCAGATTTATGATTTGCCAACTTTTTGTCACTCCTTTAATAGTTATATTTTTTGTTCCGGTTTGAATCAAATACATGAATTGAAAAAAATACTTTTTTTGGGTAAATTTGTCAAGGAAAAGATTTGAAAAACTTATTCAAAAAAACACTCCTGGTCGGATTTATCGGATTTATCAGCAGGACTCTAGGTCTTGTACGGGATATCCTGATAGCCACGGTTTTCGGGGCGGGTCTTCAAAGTGACGCTTTTTTTGTAAGTTTCAAGGGATTTGATGTGCTGCGTAAACTTTACTCGGAAGGAGTTCTCAGCAGTTCTTTTATCCCGGTGTTTGCACGGTACGAAAAATCAGGCGGGAGGGAAAAAGCTTTGGAAATGGCAAATTCCGCCTTTTTTGCAGTTTCCGTTATTTCAGTCCTGATTATGGCGGCTGGAATGGTGTTCGCCCCTCTTGTCGTGCGTATAATTGCTCCCGGATTTGATCCCGCCTCTTACAGCTTTTCCCTTTCCGTACTCCTTTTCAGGGTGATGATGCCCTACACCGTGTTCATTGCACTTACAGGCGTATGTATGGGAGTTTTGAACTCCGCCGGCAGTTTTTCCGCCCCTGCGTTTGCACCTGTTGTGCTGAATCTGTGCATTATACTGTTCACCATGATGTTTGCTGACAAGTTTGACCCGCCTGTTCTGGCGGTTGCATCAGGTGTTTCCGCAGGGGGGTTGCTTCAGCTCGGTCTTCAGATTCAGTCAATACGGAGAAGCGGAAATTTTTTCAGAACCGGTATCAGGATTTTTCACCCCGGAGCCGCGGCGGCCGGGAAAAGGCTTTTCCCCGCCATAATCGGTGCTTCCGCCTGTCATATTAATATGATCATTGCGGTCTTCCTGGGGTCCTGTCTTTACCAGGGCGGCATTTCATACCTCTATTACGCTGACAGGCTGGTTCAGTTCCCGGTGGCCCTGATTTCAGCCTCTTTTTCCATTGTATTTCTGCCTGCCCTGTCCAGGAAAGCAGTTTCCGGGGGAATATCAGATGCAGGGGAGCTGCTTTCAAGCGCGGCAAGGCTGGTTCTTTTTTTTACAATTCCAGCGGCTGCCGGGCTGGCTGCCTTGAGGATACCCCTTGTTGATCTTCTGTATCATCATGGTGCATTTAATACACGTGCGGCAGTCAACACATCCGAATGCCTGCTTTTTTTAGTTGTCGGTGCATGGGCATTTGCCGGTACAAGGCTTTTCGTGAATATATTTTATGCTTTTTCAGACATGAAAATTCCTTTCAGGGCAGGGGTTTTGTCCATTTTGATCCATATTGCCCTCTCACTTTTAATGCTGAACAGTTTAGGTTACAAAGGGCTTGCCCTGTCCGTGTCCATTTCCGGAACCGTCAATTTTCTGGTTCTGTTGATTGCAGCGTGTTCGTTTGCGCAGGTTGACCTTAAAAAGATCTGTTTTTCGGCTTGCAGGGCGATTCCCGCCTCTGTTATAATGTATTTTTCCGTGTCAATAATCGCAGATTACCTGTTTGACGCAAAGGCTGTTGCGGTACGGGAGATTATGCTTCTTGCGGGGTCCGTTTTTGCAGGGATCTTGATATATCTGGCTGTTCAAGCGGTTTTGAAAAGCCCGGAGATTCACTTGCTGAAGCACATGATCCGCAAAACATGACAGATATAAAATCCGGAAGGCAAGTGATATGTCATTTCAGGAAAAAGTCGGTCTTTTTTTTACCATCATGTTTCTTTTGCTGGTGCTTGGCCTGATTGTGTTCAGCAAAAACGGCATTCTTGACTACACCAGTCTTGCAAAAGAAAAAGCCGCAGTGGTCCGGGAGAATGAAAGGATAAGAAAACGGAATCAAATCCTTGTCCAACAGATCCACAGACTAAGAAATGATCCCGAGTATATAAGACACGTGGCAAAACACGATCTTGGCATGACTGCCGCTGATGATGTGGTATTTAAATTGATCAATCATGGAATTGAAAATGACGGGGGCGACCGTGAAAACCGATGAGATTTCCACTGAGACACTGGCTGGAATATACGAGAAGCAGGGATATTACAGGGATGCTTTATTTCATTACACTGCTGTGAACCGGAAAA
>JAWLES010000103.1:0-8523 GCA_041685935.1 Desulfobacteraceae bacterium
CAAACTGCAGTTGCAATCGGTTGACCAATATGCGTCCAATGACCCCATCTTAATTAAGATTGATGGATTGCTAAAGGATTGCCTTGCCAAAGTACGCAGTCTGTCCCATGAGCTGAGCCCGCCGGTGCTGCATCACTCAGGGCTATATGCCGCCCTGGAATGGCTGGCCCAACATCTCAAAGAACGCTTCGGATTTCTCGTGCAGCTTGAAATTGACACGGAGGCTTGGTTTGAGAACGAAACTTTAAAGATATTCCTTTTCCGGGCAGTGCAGGAACTATTATTTAACGCGGTTACGCATGCTGGTGTAAAACATGCGAAGGTCAGCCTTTTAAACTCGGATGACCGTCTATTTATATCCGTAAGCGATCAGGGAAGCGGATTTAACGCCGATTTGAAGGCCCTTTCTGCAAAAAACGGTCTTGGACTGCTAAGCCTGTGGGAACGCACTCAGTTTATGGGCGGTGAGCTGACAATCGAAAGTGCGCCCGGCCAGGGCAGCTGCTTCACGCTGACGATCCCTTTGGCAAAAACCAGCGAAAATTCATCAGGCGACCCCGGGCTCGGGAAAGCGCGCAGGCCACCGAACAGGGCGATTGATGCTTCTGCAGATGAAAACATCCGGGTTCTGATTGTAGACGATCACGAGGTGATGCGTCAGGCATTGAGTGCGATGCTCCGCAATCACCCGAAAATCAATGTCGTAGGAGAGGCGTCCAATGGATGGGAAGCCATTGAGAAAGTGCGGGATGTAAGCCTCGATATCGTTTTGATGGATGCCTCTATGCCCGGGCTGAGCGGGGCGGAAGCCACGCGGATTATCAAGACCCAATGGCCCGAAGTGAGCATAATCGGGTTGTCAATGTATGATGATGATCAGATCGTGCAGAAAATGCAACAAGCTGGAGTTGAAGAATTCATACACAAGTCCGCCTCTTCAAAGGAACTGCTGCAGGCCATTTACAAGGTAGTCCGTTGCATTCAGAAGTGAAATTCTTTGCCAAGCTTCCCCCCTTCCAGTGCCGCTGCGGCCTGATGCAGCAACGACGCCGAATGGGTAAGCGCTTCGTATTCCCGGGTTGTGAGCCGTCCTTCGATAATTCTTTCCACACCCCTTCCCGAAAAGACGCAGGACACGCTCAGTGTCACATCGTTAATTCCGTATTCCCCCTGGACATAGACGGAAAATGTCAGGACGCTGTTCCGGGCAGTAATTTCGTCGACAATCTCCTCTACGATGGATGCGTTGCGCTGCATGAGATCAAGCCTATACTCCCCCGTTTTTTGCTTGGCCCCAGCAGTAACCATAATTACCGCTGCATCCGTGTAGTCGGCACTGCCACCTGTGTGGATATCCACGGAGGGAAAAATTGACACAAGCAGCGTATAAAGTTATTGTTTACAAGTCCTCTTAAAAAAAGATCAAGTGGGGTAGAAAATGCGGGGAGGGTGGTTTTTACCACAGAGATTCACAGAGAAAAGCAATGAAAAAAAGGGGGGGATAGGCCCATTTACATTTCACCGCTAACGAAGATATTGGGGCAAAAGATTTTTTTGAGATAGCTTGTAACAGATTCTCTGGATTCTTGTCTTGAACCGGCCTTCGAGTAACTCCGGTATGGAATTCCGAAAGGAATACATGCTTCTGCAATCACTGTAGGAACTGGATCTGGCTATCATGAATGACTGGCAATTCGAAGATTCCCGCCTAATAAGGGTAGTTTATATCCTGGGTATTCTGGGCATAGTCATCCTTGGATTCCATGCCGTTGGCTTACTGCAAAAACCTTTTGCCATATTATTCGATCTCTTTTCTCCCTTTATCCTGGCCTTAATCTTGGCGTATATCATTTCGCCGTTAGTCGATTTTATTCAGCGAAAACTTCGACTTGGCCGTATGGCTGGCACACTCCTGGTCTTTTTTCTGCTCCTTTTGATTTTTTTCACGGTTATTGCCGTGGTATTGCCTGTTATTTTAAGTCAACTTGTCGAATTGGTAAAAACACTTCAAATAACCCTGCCGAATCTTATAGCAGGGATTGCCGAAAGCGATTATGTGGATATCGATCCCAACCTGGTCAGGACAATTGAAACCAAGCTCAAAAATATTCATATTGACTACGAAAAAATTGTCGGGATTCTTCCTGCTCTTAAAAAAGCAACCAGTGAAGGCTTGTCCACGGTTGGACAAATTTCCATGGGCCTTTTTCAGGCCTTTCGCGAAGTGATCGGGTTCGGCATATTTCTGGCTTTTGTGGCCATTTTCAATTTTTATCTGCTTCTGGACAAAGACCGCGTCCAACCGTTTGTTATTAAATCCATCTCGCCCAAATACAGGAAGCAGGCAGCGGATTTGTTAAAAAAAATGGATACAGCACTGGGCGGATTTTTACGAGGCCAGCTTACGGTGGCGCTTATGGTGGGCCTAATGTTTGCCGTAGGCTTGTTTTTTATTGGGTTTTTGGGCTTTACTGCACTTACCAAATTCTCTCTGCTAATCGGGACGGCGGCCGGAATCTGCGGAATTGTCCCATATTTCGGACCGATTATGGGTGTGACGCCGGCACTTGTCATTGTTCTTTCCAGTGCTGCAGGTTGGGAAACAAAAATTATCGGGTTTCTGCTTGTGGGCGGCATTTTTATTGTTATCCAGGCTATCGAGGGAATGGTATTACAACCAAAAATACTGGGGAAGGGGGCTGCGCTCCATCCTGTTGCTATCCTGTTGGCCCTGATCGCGGGTTCGCGTTTCGGTATCACAGGAATGATCGCTGCAGTGCCGGCTGCCTGCATTATACGGGTATTACTGATCGAATTTTACTATCAACCGCTTCAGCAAATCAGTAGCGAATGAGAATGGTGGATTAAAGGAAAAGCGGATTGCGGAGCCTTACCTTCCAGGTTAGTTTGAGAAAAATTTACGAATTTTCTGAACAATTGAGGATGATAGATAAGTGCTACTCATGATCACTTAAAATTGGAGATGACGCGCTGACTTTTGGAAAAAACGTTACGAACCGTTTGGAAAGATAGGAAAATGAACCATGCAGCTCTATCACCAATTTATGCAAAGTAGGCAATAAAAGCTGCCTTCTTTGTAAATCAGTATCCTTGGTATCCATGGGGCATTACGAAAATATCGGATTGAACTTCGGTCACCCCCGGCACATTTTTAATAACCGTCAAAAGCTTTTTGTGTTCTTCTGAATTGCGAGCCGAACCCCACAAACGAACCTTTCCTTTTCCGGTAACATCAATGAAAAAACCAAATTGGGAGGCCAGGCCATTTTTTATTATTGCAGCATCGACTTTCAGCTTCAAAGAGGAAAGCTCCATTTTTTCCAGTGAGTTCAGGCTGCACTCCCTTACCTCTTCGGACCCGGACAGATCCAAAATCAGCTTAACAGCCCAGTCCCCACCAATTTTGTCCAGATTAACGACCAGGTCATATCCGGAAAGATCATTCCAGTCCCGGGTGAAGCCATAATGGACAAAATCCTTAAAACGCTTGTCCATTTTCCGGATCAGCTCCAATGATTCGAATTCGCTCATACCCTGTTCTTTGGCAACCCATTGGCTTCGGCTCTCTTCCGAAGCATGAATCCTGACATGAAAGGCGCAACTGAAATCCTTGAGAAAAACCTGCGCGGCATGGCCCATTATGACCCCCTCCCCGCCGCTTGCAATATCGTAAACAATGGAGCCCAGAAGATCCAAATAGATTGATGGATTATTTGTAAACAGGCGGTCGAAAAGACCTGGGGTTTTTTCGTCAAGCCTGCCGAAGTCTTTTTCCGATATTCCCATGGAAAGGGCCTTTTCCTGTATCTTTCCGTCATCGAAAAGTTCTGTCCCGAGTTGTTCCGAGACCTTCCTGGCGACTTTTTCGCCGCCTGAGCCGAAACTGGATGTAATCGTGATCAGTGCCATAAAAAAAACCTCCGTTTAACCAGAAAAATGAATTGGTTTTACTGGGTCGACTTCAGGCAAAGCCCTTTTCTTTGTGTCGTTCCGAAGTTATTGGGGACAATGTAATCGGCCCGGGAGTCATCTTCCTTGACCTGTGTCAAATAATAATCATAAAAAACTTTTTCCCAACAGTTTTTACCTTTTCCCGAAGCAATCCATTCTGAGCCTTTACATGTGAGAATCGCATGATCTAACCGAATCCGATCTTTACTAAAAAAACAGGTTGATATCATAGACAGCAAGGGGGGATTTGTGATTTGATCGTAATCTATAGAAAAACGGGGTAAGCGTGGTATATTCGAAAGGCCTTTTTAACCCTCCTGAAACACCAGCGTTAAACTGCACCATACTTGCCACGGAATGGAATATTCCTGAACCTCCAGAAATTTGCACCTTGAATCTGGCAATCCTCTTTGACCCCGAGATTCACAATGCTGCCGGGCCATAGCCGGAATGTGCAACCTGAAAGCTTGCTTGGCTGCAGGAAGACTTTAACCGTCAGGCCAATGAGATGACATAATCAAAAGTACAAAAAGACTCTGGACAAAACCATGCAAGGCTCAAACGCTTTTCTTCAAGCTCACCGGTCATCGGAAGGAGAATGCCGCCTTCATCCCCCTGGGCTTGGAAAACAGACCATTATGTAGGTAAGATGCCCAAAAAACCAGTTGCAAAGCAAGAAAAAATCATTAGCATTAAAAAAATTATAAAGGTGTTTTTCTCCTCCTAACCAAATAAAAGGATATGAATCATGCGCTACAATGATTTGAAGCCGCGAATTAGCGGCGTTACGGTTATAAAGGAACAGGGTGAAGCAGTCAGCCTTGAATCCATATGGGAGAGCAGGGTCGTATTGCTTGCTTTTCTCCGCCATTTCGGCTGACTTTTTGCGCGGCAGCAGGTTGCTGCCCTTATGGGAATCAAAAAACAGCTGGATGAAAAAGACATTTCACTTGTTGCCGTGGGCAGCGGAACCCCTGACCAGGCAAATGTTTTTGTCAAAAAATATGGTTTTACCGGTGAAATGTTCGTCAGCCCGGACCTTTCCGCTTACAGGGCGTTCAAACTTGTTCGCGGTATGTGGCGGTCAGTCGGGCCGGCGTCTGTTTACCGCGGTATTAAAGCCATAACAAAAGGTTTCCGCCAGGGATATACTGCCGGTGACCCTTGGCAGCAGGGCGGTATTTTTTTGATAGGCCCCGGCGAAAGGCTGCTTTTCGAACACAGGGACCGGTTTGCCGGCGACCATGCTGATTTGAACGGGGTTCTGGCAGCCGCCGAACAATAAGCGCCGCCGCTGAAAAAGACTGTTCCCTTGGAGTCTAAAAAAAATGAAGCACATCAATGTCGGTTTTTCCATTCACCGCCCGGAAATAATTGCAAAGACCGCCGAACTCATGGAAAGACATGAAGCGATTTTTCTGGAAGAACCGCCCGAGACGGACTTTGAAAAAATGCTCACCGGCGCCATCAGCGTGGCTGATTATCTGATGCCGCTGGACCTGGAATACCCCGCGTTCAGCCGGCAGATGTGTGACCTGGAAAAACAGCTTCATGCCGCGGGCAAGCAATTGATTCAGGTGGAGCCGTTTTACGAGGCTCTGCTCTCCATCCACGATTTTTTTGCCCGGGGCAATACGCCGGATGATCTGAAACCCAATAGCCTGACATATTATGTCTTTATATCAGAACGACAGGTCACCGGCGCACTCTTAAATTTTTATAAAACAGCGGCAACCGGTTCTTTTGACGCAGTCGTCGATGCCGTCAGGCAATTTGCCAGAGCAGACGCCGCGCGCTTCCGATTGCGGGATTCCCTGCGCGCCCAGGAGATTGCCCGGCAGGCCGACCCGTATGCTTCCATCTATGTGGAAGCCGGCAGTATCCATTTTTTTCTATGGCGGGAACTTCGTAAACTTTTGTCACATTCACACCGGGTGGCGCCGGTTTTCCTGGACCGCCTGGTAGAAAAAGACGCCGGGCCGCGTCAGCACCTTTACAGCCCGGGCGACCAATTGACACTGTTTTATATTTTTCACTCCCGAAGGGCAGACCTTGAGCAGGAAACACTCCTGGCCGCACGGTCGATCATCTATTCCAAAATTATTCATAAAGAAGAAAACACAGAGAACGGCAAAGCGTTTTTTTACATGACGGATGAAAAAGCCTGTATTCGGATGGTCAAAAAGCTGTCCATCAACGATTGCCGGAGATTGTATGGATTTATAAGGCAGGCCCAGACGATTGAAGCGCGCAGAATTGTTGAAAACTTTTTGGGAATGCCCGCTTTTCAGGAAGAAAAATAACGAGTACGGTAAAACACGTATAAACCGGCAAAAATCCCCTGGGATGTGCCCTAGGCAATATCGATTATGGTGATGGGCACCGGATAGTTCCGGACAAAGGACAAATTGATCAGATCATAGGTGCAGTGCATCACAAATCCGGTCCAGCAACCTCCTCCTTTCCCTATTCCTGAAAAAGATATTTTCTTATAGCTTGATCGGGCTTGTTCAGATACCGGATAAGATCGTGGTTTGCTTTGCTCAAACGATCTATCTTTGTTCGGTAGGAAGAAATGCGCTTCGCATGGCGAGAAGAATGCCGCCGATATTGTATCAGCTGGTTCGATAGGGTTTACGCCGAATAGGTGCCACATCCAGCATCGTGAGATGTGTTTGTCTCAAACCGAAATGTCTCAGAAGGGATGTGTTTAGCCAGATAGATTCAACTCTTTGTGAACACTTGCCACCGGAATACAATATTCCCCGGAATACCGGAAGCTGCACCTTGAATCTGGCAATGCGCTCCGGTCAGGAATTCCCATTACTGAAGGGGCATAGCCGGAACATGCACTGAAGCGCCCCGACAAAGATATCACTAATTACCATTGCAACCCGGAATCGGTTTAGCTATCAATTTGGTAATAGTCTCAAAAAAAAAATTATAATCGCAGGGTGTGCAAGTGTACTGGGCATTCAAAAGGGGGATAAATTCTATGCTGATATCCCGTGTGTCAAATATGATTTTATAAAAAACGATATGTAAATGCGGAAAGGCTTAATTTATTCGGCGGGATTGCCGAAATCGTTCAGGCGTTCGCGCAGCCATTCGCCGGCATCGACGGTTTGGCCGTTGTTAAACTTTATCTGATAGGGTTTTCCTGAAATAGAAGATTTTGAAGCGATTTTTTCGATAAACAGCTCCGCGGTCCACTGGTCCTTATCCGGCGCAAACCATGAACCCGTGGCCCGGTCCAGTTTCATTTTCAAGTGCGCCCCTGCTTCGGCCGGCAGATATTCCCGGCCGTTTCGAATAAAGGAGCCCTGCACCTGCTCGACTTCATGGATCAGAAACTTGATTCTGGCTTTTTCGTCATCCCAGTCGGCCCGAGCCGGGGCGGCGGCCAGGAAGATCAGAACGATCAGCCATTTAAAAATGACATGAATGTTTGTTGCTTTGTGAATCAACGAAAAGGACATGATGGGGTTCACCTGATCGTGATGAAGTCATAAGAAGACTTTTAGCATCGTCGTCAACCGTCACTCTTCATTTAACGGGTATTTTATTTGATTTGCTTTATAGGAATTTCAGGTTATCCAAGCATCTACCGGATGAACCTTTTTTGTCTTGTTTACCATAGGCTTGCAGTTTTCCCTATTATAATATTTTAAAAATAAGTGCCGATACATCTGCGTCAAAATATATTTTTTGTTTCCCTTCCCCGGTTGAAAAAGAAATACCAATGGTTTACAATATCCTATAACATCTTAGTCAACCGAGGCGGTTTGCCTTGCAAAAGTATCAAAGCGAAAAATCGCTAGCCAACCTGGCCAGTGCTCTTGTGAAACTCTTTGGCAGGAACGTGCCGTCGGAGCCGTTTGCGCGGATTCTGGCATCCGCCTTGGAAAATGGGGCAATCTCCTATGAGGAGGTGAGCCGCCTGGCTGGTCCAGCCGCCGAAGATCTGATCTTTGATGCCTGGGATGCGAAGCTCCTGATTCCCCGACGCAGCGCGGCATGCGGGGAATGGGATTACCGGCTGCTGGTCATGGGGCCGAATGAAATTTACGATATGCCCAATATCGGCTGCTATCTGGTGGATATGGCCATGACCCACGGCCAATGGGCAGTGGACGATGCAGTAGCAGCCTTGTATCACGACATGGGGGAACCCGAGTGGGAACGTATGCCCATATTCGTCCGCCAGCTTTTCCGGCAGGCGGATCAATTGGTCGTGACAGCGGCCGGGATTAATGCTGCATGCCGAATAGCCGGTCTCTACCACCGTACAGGAACTATGATTCTGGAATTAAAAGGAGGCGGCATCATCAGCCCAAAGCTGGCTGTGAAATCGCTGGTGGCAAAAAAACGAATGCCCATCTACGAGCTCAACCCGGGCTTATTTCCCCATCAGTATTTTGGTTAATTGTCCGCAGCTGTTAACCGCCGAAGAAAAAAGCAAATGAGACGTTCATGACGACAACAGACGAGAAACCCCTCAACCTTCTTGTTCATGCACTTTCCGGTCCGTTTCCGGATGAGGCCGAAAGC
>JAWLES010000104.1:0-8505 GCA_041685935.1 Desulfobacteraceae bacterium
GTTTCCGGCTTTCTCGTCAACCCGTTTTTCCGAGTATTTTCCGCAAACATAGGTTTCCGGCTGTATGGTCTGAAGCACTGTTATGGTGGCGTTGCCGGGATTGGCCTTGCTCCATTCGGCAAGGTTTTTCCTCTCTTCCGCCAGTGTCTGCTTCTTCTGGCTGATCTGATTGATGGATGCCTCGAGTTTTTCAATTTCAGGTTCGAGTTCGTCTATCCGGTCAAAGCATTCGGTGAGTTTGTTTTCAGTGGCTTTTTCTTCGGATTTGAGTTTTTGAAGATAGGCTTTTAAATCCTTTAGCCTGTCAAGCTTGGTAAGATCGTTGGACATGGATGTTATCTGGGAGATGGTATCCTTCTGCTCCAACTGGGCCCGGTCCTGGAAATGGGCCAGGTTGGTTGCAGTCTGCTGCAGTTTTTTGTATTCGGTTTCAAGGTCGGTCTTTTTGGCTTTCAGCTCCTTTATGTTTTCGTTGATAAGGCCGATTTTGTTTTTGATATTTTCGGTTTCATTGTCTATAAAAACATCTTTGCCGGTTTTAATGGTGCTGGGGCCTGACATGTCGGTTCCGATATTCCCGGCCACCACCCCCATTTTTGACGCGATGGCGGAGGAAATGATTTTGCCCTGCTTGATAAGGCAGCTGCCGCTGTTTTCAATTTTCGAGTCCACGATCTCCTTTGCCACATTCACGGTACCCAGGCACGTGATGCTGGATTTGTGGACAAAGTTGGCCTGGACGTTGCCCCTTGCATAGATCTTCGCCTGGTTGACCCCGCCTGTAATTGTGATATTCCCTTCCGCGTGAACAATCCCGCCTTCGATCTCCTCGGCCCTGATGTCGTGGGCGGTGACCCTGAATCCGCTTTTGATGCATCCCTTGATGTTGACTGTCCCTTTGTACTCAATGTGGCCTGTTTCGTAGTCCACATCGCTTCTCACTGTATACTCTTCGTCCACTGAAACGGCTCCGGCCCAGGAGAGCCTTGGAAATCCGGTCACCGCAGCCAGGATTTTAAGCCCGTCTTCAGTGAGCCTTGCCCCTTTTTCATATTTGAATTTCACATCCACTGCCGGACGCACGCTTATATCCTCCCCGAAAATGTTGATGCCGTTCACGGATTCTTTCATGGGAGTTTTTTCAGCAAGCACTGTCTCTTCCTGAACCTGGGGGATTTCTCCCCGGTCCTTGAAATCGATGTTTCCTTCTTCATCAATATTCCCGGCCTTGAGGTGGTCGGTGTCAAAGAAATATTCGATTGCTGCGTCACGCCCCTGAACCGGAGCCGTGCCCTTGGCCACCAGAAAGCCCTTTTTTTTGAATCCCCTGGACTGGATAAAGCCTTTGATAAGGTCATCCCCCACAACTCCGTGAACTATGAAATGCTCTTCAAGGGTGTCTTTGATGTCATTTGCCGTCACCGAGTCATCAAATTCGTCCGTTTTGGTCAAATAGGCTTCCATCCTGTCTTCGGTAACCACAAGCTCCATTCCGCCATGGAAAGCAACCGGTTCGGTGGTGGAAACTCGTCCGTTCTCCGGTTTAGCCTTCCCGTTTTCAGGTTCGGAAGACTTCTTTTCAGTCTTTTCCGCCTTTCCGGTCTCCTTGATCTCACTTATCATCCTGTTCTGCTTTTTCAGGATCAGGTCCCGCTGTTTTTTCGAAATGATTCCGGCGTCCACCAGCATGTCTCCGATCAGCCTGGGCTCTTTTTTCTGTCTGAACTGCTGTTTCTGTTCTTCAAGGACAAGATCGAGGACGCTTCTGGAGATGTATCCTTTGTTCACGGCAATGGTACCGAATTTGACATCCTTTTGTCTGAGTTCAAATGCTTTGGTAGCCAGAACCAGCCTTTTCACATTTTCCAGGGATATTATTTTCTCCGCCACAAAATAGTCGCGAAGGGCGGTTTCAGGATCTTCCGAATCCTTGCAGGCGGTCACTGCTTCATCAAGCTCTTTCCGGGTGACAAGGCCTTTTTTGAGAGCCATCGTTCCCAGGAAAGGAACTTTACCGCTTTCCGGTGTTTTATCTGACATGGGTACTCCGTTTTTACGTTACCGCGTTTATACCATCAGGGCTATCCCCCCGGCAACAATGAAATGGCCCTCCATGAGAATGCTCAGATTCGGTCCGGCCGCCATTGTCTGCTGCTGGATACGCCGGGTGAAGTATACCATCATGGCGGGGAGTATGGCAAATATAAAGCCCGTTTTCATGGTGATTCCCAGGACAGAGGATGCCAGGATAAAGGCGATTTCGAAAATGAGTATGCATTTGATCATTGTAATGCTCTTTTTTTCACCGATGATGATGGGCAGTGTCTCTTTACCGTTAATCCTGTCGCCCTGGATACCTATGACATCGAACAGGGCGGTTCTGGAAAAAACCAGGCCGGCTGTAAACAGGAAAGCAACGCATGCAGGGGCCGCACTCGTCATGTTTGACACCGCAGGCAGGATCGAGGTGACGATTCCCCACGCCACTGCGATAAGGATTGTTTTGGAGCCCGGGATGTCCTTGATGCGCCTGATCCGGTTTCGTCCGGCAATGCCGGGAAGGATGGTAAGGTTGTAGGAAAGACCGAGAATGCTCATAACAAGGAGGATTGCAAAGCAGGCCGCCCCTTTGAGGAATGCCAGGTAAAGGCCTGCTGCTCCGGAGATAATCGCCAGTACTGCAAAAAGAGCGAAGTTTTTCCTGTATAGTGCTGCGCGTTCGGGGTTGTTGTACGTATCCGAGGTAATTGTCAGAAGGTTGTTGAGAATCTGCATGGAAAGAACATAGAATACCGCTATCAGTGAATGATAAAAAAAATGTTCCAGGTTCTGCAGTTTTGCCGAGGCATAGGTCAGGCAGCCTGCACCGGCGGCAGGCATTATGTTGGTATGCAGCAGAAAGTCCCGTGATGCTGTAAATATTCTGAATGCTTTGCCTTTTTCAGACCCCTGTTTTTCAAGCTCCCTGCATGTTTTGGTGATGATCCAGTTGGGTGTGGATGCCCCGGCCGTGACTGCGACGGATTCGGCTTCCGATAGAATATTCTTGTCCAGATCCTGCGGGTCTTCCACATGACTGCAGGGTTTGCCGGTGGTTTGAGCGATCTGGGCGAGCCTTCTGGTATTTCCGCTTGTCTTTCCCCCGATCACGATAACTGCATCATGTTCCTGCGCGATATCCCGGATTTCAGCCTGTCGTTTTTCAGTGGAGTCGCAAATGGTGTCGTAAATTTTATAATGGGGGTAAAGGGTTTTCACCCGCTCCCGGATCATACGGAAAAAGGATGTGTCCTGGGTTGTCTGGGCCACGATCACGGCGTTGTCAAACAGGGGGATATCTTCTATCTCTTCCGGGCGGGAGACGGTGTAGCCCTTTTCCCCGGCATATCCGAGAAGTCCGGTCACCTCGGGATGGTTTTTGTCCCCGATGATGATTACGCCGAACCCCTTTTCCGCATGTTTCCGGATGATGGACTGGACTTTAATGACCCTGGGGCAAGTGGCGTTGATTATCTCGAAACCGGCATTTTGCAGCGCCTTTTCATCCTGCGGCGGAACGCCGTGGGCCCGGATGAGAACGGTCCCGCTTCCTTTCTCCGGCACCCGGTCCAAAAGCTTGATCCCTTTGCTTTCGAGCATGTCCAGAACCTGGGGGTTGTGTATCAGCGGGCCGTATGTATAAATCGGGCCGGTTGTGGTATTTGCCGCATCCAGTACAAGGTCGACCGCACGTCTGACCCCCATGCAGAATCCGGCTGTTTTTGCAACAGTGATTTTCATTGTCTGCTGTTGATGTAATTCACAATGCTTTCAAGCTCTTCACTGTCTTTAAACCGGATTTCCACCTTTCCGCCTTTTCCCTTTTTCCGTATGGTTACTTTTGAGTTGAGTGTTTCGGTGAGCTCGCCGGAAAGCCTGTCCAGAAAGAGTTCTTCCGCGGTCGGAAGCTCGTTTGCCGCAGGTTCGGATGATTTGGTTTTGAGGCTGTTGATCAGTTTTTCAGTCTGCCTCACTGAAAGGTTCCGGGATTTTACCGCCTCAAGCACCTGTATCTGCTGCTCTTCGTCAGCCGCACCAAGAATCGTCCTGGCATGTCCGGTGGTGATATCTCCGGCAAGAAGGCTCTGCTTGACCGGTTCGGGAAGGGATCTCAGCCTCAGGCAGTTGGCTATGGTGGAGCGGTTTTTACCGATCTTTTTCGAGACCATCTCCTGGGTGTAGTTGAACTCGTGGATCAGCCTGTGGTAAGCCTCTGCCTCTTCCAGGGGGTTCAGGTCCTGGCGCTGAACGTTTTCGATGATGGAGACTTCCAGCATCTGTTCATCCGTGAGTTCCTTGATGAACACCGGCACATGGCTCAATGAGGTCTGCCGTGCGGCCCTAAGGCGACGTTCCCCTGCAATCAGCTCGTAAAAGCCTTCCATGCTTCTTACAAGAAGGGGCTGGATCACCCCCTGTTCATTGATGGACTCCTTGAGGCTTTCAAGCTCTTCCGCGGTAAATTCCGTACGGGGCTGGTACCGGTTGGGCCTGATATCCTTGATCGGGCACATGAAAAATGTGTCTGAATACTCGCCCCGGTTTTCAATGTCCGGTATCAGTGCGGATACGCCTTTGCCAAGCCCGGTTCTGTTCTGTTTTTGCTTTTTCATCTTTGAAGAAATTCCCTTGCAAATTCCAGATAGCTTTTGGACCCTTTGGATGCCCGGTCGTACGATATGACCGACATTCCAAAGCTGGGTGCTTCGCCGAGTTTAATGTTCCTGGGAATCCTGGTGTTGAATACCAGGCTTTTAAAGTATTTTTCCGCATCCTCCACCACATTGTTGGCAAGATTTGTGCGTTTGTCGAACATGGTGAAAAGAATGCCTTTGATTTTCAAAGAGGAATTGACAGAGGATTTTACACGTTTGACCGTGTCAAGGAGCTGGCTTAGTCCTTCCAGGGCGAAAAATTCGCTCTGGAGCGGGATCAGAACGGATGTGGAGGCGCACAGGGCGTTAAGCGTCAGCAGGCTCAGGGAGGGGGGGCAGTCGATGATGATATAATCATATCCGGTTTTCACGGTATCAAGGGCCTGCCTCAGCATCCTTTCCCTGTCATCGTGAGCCATCATTTCCACTTCAAACCCGATGAGGTTGATATGGGACGGCAGGATCTCAAGGTTCTCCTGCACGGTTGGCATAATCACATCCCTGCAGTCCACAAGCCCGAGCATCACGTTGTACAGGGAATGTTCAAGTGATGATTTGTCTATCCCCATGCTGGTGGTGGCGTTTGCCTGCGGGTCGCAGTCCACAAGCAGGACTTTGACGCCATGGTCGGCAAGGGCCGCTGCAAGATTGACCGCAGTGGTGGTTTTTCCCACCCCGCCTTTCTGGTTGGCCAGACTGATAATTTGTGTCATGATCAGAATTACCTATCACAATTATGGAATCAGTTCAATTTGAATTGTGAAAATTTGTAAAAAACACGGTTTCAGTTTCAATCAAAAAAGCCTGCTGCAGATCATTTCATCCGATTGCAGCAGGCTTTTTCATGAAGTATGAAACAAGGATTACATTTCGGATTCCGGATGAAACACGTCAACTTCCTTGAGATCATCCCCGAGATACTCCCTCTCGTTGGGTCCCAGGATGCCCAGCGACAGACACAGAAGTGTCCAGAGGTGAACGGTTTCCCATGCATGATCGTTTACGTCGGAAAGATCATGCACCTGTGCATGGCAGTTGTGGCACGGTGTTATGCAGTAGCCCGCCTTGGTGGCCAGAATCTGGTTGGCCTTTGTCTGTCCGTAGGCCCTTCTCTGCTCTGTGAAGCCGGACTGCAGATATCCGCCCCCTCCGCCGCAGCAGAAGTTGTTGGATTTGTTAGGGGTCATGTCGATGAAGTTTTCTTCACCCACAACAGCCTTGACAACGTACCTCAAATCTTCGGCAACAGGATCGCCCATTGTCTTTCTGACAAGCTGGCACGGGTCCTGGACCGTAAATTTGATCTTTCTGTCCTTGTTCCAGTCGGAACTGGGGTTGAGCTTGCCTTCCCTGATCCACTGTGCGTAAAGCTGTATAATGCTCTTAATTTCAAAGTTGTACTCGATGTTGTATTTTTTCAGTCCTGCCAGGACTGCGAAAAGTTCGTGCCCTCACTCGGTGTTGAGCCAGACCTTGCAGCCCAGATCCTCCACCGCCTTGACCTTGGTTCTCACGATTTTTTCCCAGTTCTCGTCATCCGCCAGGAACATGCAGTAGTTTTCCGCAGCCCAGCCTTTGGTTCCGTAGGTCCAGTCGGCTCCTGCCTTGTGCAGGATTTTCCACAAGGGCACCATCTCGTCGGGTTCGGTTACCGGTTCCCTGGAGTTCTGGTTCAGGAAGTAGTAGGCCCCTTCCCGGTTCACGTCCGCCTTCATATCGGCAAATTCGGGCTGTGCTTCCTGGTACTCCTCAAGAACGTCACCGATTACAAATTCAAAATCTTCTTCAGTGGCTCCCATGGCGCTGCAGGTGTCGTTTTTAAGGGCCATGTCGCAGGATCCGACAATTCCCTTGGGGCGTTCCTCCCTGGGCCATGACTGTCTGGCATAGAACACCAGCTGCGGGATGTTTATCTGCATGGGACATACATATATACACCGCTGGCACATGGAACACATCCACACCCAGTTGGTGCTCTGGATCTCTTCATCCATTCCCAGGGCGGCCATTCGCAGAAATTTTCGCGGGTCCATTCCCTCAAGGCCGGTTGCCGGGCATCCGGACGCGCATGCGCCGCATGTCAGGCATGCATTCAGGTTGCCTCCGTCGGGCAGGAGTTTCATCACCTTGTCTTTGAAGGCGCTTTTCCTGTCTCCTCCGATTTTAATAGCTTCTTCAGCCATGTTGTTAATCCTCCATTGTATATTTAACGTCAGTGTGGAAACACTTGTTCTGTCAAATGCCAATACACAGTTTATTTATTTCTCGTATTATAAGGTTTATGTCAACCTCTTTTTCAAAAATAACCCGAATTGACATTTCTGATTTTCAGACTATTATGGGGCTGACTATGGAACAGTTACACACGCAGGAAAACAGCATGCAGGGAGTTGAAACAGACCCGGATCTGCCCATTGCCGCAAGAAAAGACGAGATCGTCGAGGCGGTAAGAGATAATTCCGTGGTAATCATATCAGGGGAGACCGGATCAGGGAAAACAACCCAGATTCCAAAAATGATGCTCGAGGCGGGACTTGGGACCCGCGGGGTCATCGGGTGCACCCAGCCAAGGAGGATCGCGGCCCAGAGTGTGGCATCCAGGATCGCCCAGGAACTGGGCGAGGACCTGGGAGGTACGGTGGGGTACAAGATCAGGTTTGATGACCGGTCGTCCCCGGACTGCGCAGTAAAGATCATGACCGACGGGATTCTTCTGGCTGAAGCCCAGAAAGACCGTTCCCTGAGGCAATATGAGGCCATCATTGTGGACGAGGCCCATGAGAGAAGCCTGAATATAGATTTCACCCTGGGGATTTTGAGAAGGCTTGTCAGGAAGCGCAAGGACCTCAAAGTGGTGATCACCTCGGCCACCATTGATACTGAAAAGTTCTCCAAAGCATTTGATGATGCCCCTGTCATCGAGGTGTCAGGCCGGATGTACCCGGTGGATGTGCGTTATATGGAAGGCGGGACAGGGGAGGACGAAGAGGGCCGCCCGGATGAAGAGGATGACCAGGAATATGTGGAAGCCTGTGCCGATGCAGTGGGGCATATCCTTTCCACTTCGGGGTACGGGGATATCCTGGTGTTCCTACCCACTGAACAGGATATCGGCGAGACCATGGAACTGATCAGAAGCCGCGGCCACGGCGGAATCACGGTTCTCCCGCTCTTTGCAAGGCTTTCCGCCAAAGAGCAGCGGAAGGTGTTTGTGAGCAGTCCTTCCAGAAAAGTGGTGGTGTCCACCAATGTGGCTGAAACCTCTTTGACCATACCCGGAATCAAGTATGTCGTGGATACCGGGCTTGCACGGATTCCCCATTACCGGCCCAGGACACGGACCACGGCGCTTCCGGTCAGGAAAATTTCCCAGAGCAGCGCAAACCAGAGGGCGGGCCGGTGCGGCCGGGTGGAAAACGGCATATGTATCCGCCTGTACGATGAAAAGGATTTTGAATCAAGGCCCTTTTTCACCTCCCCGGAGATCGTCAGGAGCAATCTGGCGGAAGTGATCCTGCGGATGATGTCTCTGAAGCTCGGCAACGTAAAAAAGTTCCCCTTTATCGACCCGCCTGATCCCAGGAGTGTGCAGGACGGGTTCAGCACCCTTCTCGAACTCGGCGCCATCCGGGAAAAGACAATCAAAAGGTACGGGAAAAAGAAAAAGGTTCACGAGCTTACCAATGAAGGCCGAATCATGGCTTCCATCCCGGTGGATCCGAAACTCTCCCGGATACTGATCGAGGCGGGCAGGCAGGGGTGCATCGAAGAGATGATGATAATCGTTTCAGCCCTGTCCGTTTCCGATCCC
>JAWLES010000105.1:0-8411 GCA_041685935.1 Desulfobacteraceae bacterium
GAGAAGGCGTATGGTTTTTATTCGGGTTCCAGGTTGTAGCGCTTGATTTTCCGCCAGAGTGAGACCCGGTCAATACCCATGATTTTTGCCGCTCTGGTTTTGTTCCACCCGGATTTGTCCAGTACCCATTTGATATAGTTTTTCTCCTGCTCCTCAAGCGAGGGGATTCTGGACGGAGAGTGCCTGTAGGTTTCAATGGCCATGGTGGTAATATATTCCGGAAGAGACGAAGGATGTATTATGGTATCGTTTTCAAGGGCCACGGCCCTTTCAATGATGTTTTCCAGCTCCCTCACGTTGCCGGGCCAGCTATACCCGCAAAGAAGATCGAGTGCTTCGTGGCTGATTTCCTTTATATTTTTCTGCATTTCCTTTGTCTTCACCGAAAGAAAGTGGTACGCTAAAAGTTGTATGTCTCCTTCCCTTTTCGTCAACGGAGGCAGCTCTATGGATACTACATTCAGCCTGTAAAACAGGTCTTCCCTGAAACGTCTTTTACTGACCTCCCTTTGCAAATCCCTGTGCGTGGCTGCAATGAACCTGACATCGACAGGTATGGATCCGACTCCGCCCACTCTCATCATTTCCTTTTCCTGTATTACCCGCAGCAGGTTGATCTGCATGGAAAGGGGCATGTCCCCGATTTCGTCCAGAAAAACAGTTCCTTTATCCGCAACTTCAATGAGTCCTTTCTTGGTTGTGTTGGCCCCTGTATAAGCTTCTTTTTCGTGGCCGAACAGTTCATTTGCCAGAAGATCCTCTGAAAATGCACCGCAGTTGAAGGCGACCATTTTGTGGCCGGATCTGGGGCTGGCTTCGTGCAAATCTCTTGCCACCAGCTCCTTTCCGGTTCCACTTTCGCCAAGGATCAACACGTTTACATCCGTGGGGGCGATCTGGGATATGGTCTTTTTTATTTTGGTAATCGCAGGGCTTTTCCCGATGATGGAAGAGGTCTTCCTCTCCTTTTTAAGCGTGTGTTTCAGTTCCATATTTTCAAGTTGCAGCTGTCGTTTGAGCAATGCTTCCCTGACGATCCGTCTTACCTGGTGATTTTTGTAGGGTTTGGCAAGGTAATGATAGGCCCCGTCTCTTAATGCGGTCACAGCCGAATCAACCGTAGCATACCCCGTGATCATGATCACTTCGGTCAAAGGCTGGGTGGATTTGGTTTTTTTGAGGATTTCGAGGCCGTCCACCTGTTTCATTTTCAAATCGGTAATCACCAGATCAAATTCAGTTGATTCAAGAAGGTTTACCGCCTTGACTCCACTGTCGACAGGAATTACTTCATATCCCTCCTTTTTCAGGATATGCTCCATATTTTTCCTTGCCAGATTTTCATCTTCAACCACAAGAATCTGTTCCGACATAAAAACGCCTCTTTATGGTGCTATCTCGGCAGGTGCACAGCAAATTCAGTGCCCTTGCAGGGTTCGCTCCGAACCTCAATGGTGCCGCCGTGCCGTTCGATAATTCCGTGGATAATGGACAGGCCGAGGCCTGATCCTTTACCCACTTCTTTCGTGGTAAAAAAGGGGTCGAAAATTTTGTTTATATTTTCTTTGTCGATTCCCCTGCCCGTATCTTTCACCTTAAACGTAAACGTATCATCAGACTGATTCTCGCAAGCGGTTATGTCAAGTGTTCCTCCGTCCTCCATGGCATGGATGCTGTTGAGGATCAGATTAATCAGCACCTGCTGGATCCTGCTGGAGTCTATTTTCACGTTGATGTCATCAGGGATGTTTATCTTCAGCTCAATATTAGAAGGGATGTCCCCTTTTATGAGATACATGGTGTTGTCCACCAGCTTTTTAAAGTTGGACTCGCCTGAAGAAAATTCGCTCTGGCGGGAAAATTCCAGCAATGCCTTTACAATATCCCTTGCCCTGTCCACCTGCTTTTCAGTCTCTTTTAAAAGCTCTTTTTTATATTCGATGTCAGGGTCGTCCATCTCCTCCAGAACGATCTGTACAGAGGTTGAAATGTTGTTCAGAGGGTTGTTTAGTTCATGTGCCACCCCCGAAGTAAGGGTGCCGAGAGAAGACATTTTTTCCGCCTGCAAAAGCTGGTCGCTTCTCTTGTTCAGTTCAAAAATCATGTTGTTCAGACTCTGGGCGAGAGATTCGAATTCATCCCCTGTGTTTATTTGTGGAATTTTGGAGTAATCTCCCCTGGATATCTTTTTGATTCCGTTTTCAATGACCTTGAGGGGCCTTCCTACGTTGATGGTGAGGAAAAAGGAGGTAATAAGGGCCAGCAGGATAAAAACAAAAAGGGAGATCAGCAGGTATTTTTTTGATTCTTCCAGAAGATTGTACAGCCGGGCTTTTTCAATGTCCTCAATGCGTTCGGTTTCAGAAGTGATCCGTCTGCCAAGCCTGGTGATTTTTTTTTGGAAATCATTTGTAATTTCAGCGTCCTGAAGACCCCTGCCCGACTTTTCAAGATCCAGTCTTTCCAGAAATTCGGTCATCATGGTCCGGTAGGAGTTGATTTCAAGGGTTCTTTCTTTGAGAAGCCCAGGTTCATGAATATAACCGGTAAATCTGTTTTCGATTTTTTCCTGCATTGAGGCGGCCTGGTTTATATAGGAAAGAGCTGTTTTAAGGTCTTTTTTTTCATTTCTGAGGAAAAAATTTTTTTCGTACCGCCTGGCCTCCAGTACAATATTGAAAAGATCGTTTTTCCGGTCAATCAGTTGAAGCTTTTGGTTCAGTGTACTGAAGCTGAAATAGATTAAAATCCAGACCGTGCAGGTGATAACGGTGAAAATAATAAAATGGTAAAAAACTTTCTGCCGCAGGGTAAGTTTCATCAGGGCCTTTGGTAACGCCTTTTTAAAGATAATTCAACTACCTTTAGTATTGATACATTATTTGCCGGAAAATTGCCAGTCAATAAATTGAGTCTCCTGTGACTGTATTAATGAAAAAACGGTTCGTCAAAACTGCAGTATACTTCTTTTACACCAGGTATTTTTTTCACTTCCTCTTTTATGGTACGGTTCAGCACTTTTTTTTCATTTTCCATAAATTCCTGTTCGATTTTGGGACTCATGTGTGCGGTTTTCCTGATTCGCCGCGGTGGAATATACACCATCACTGACTTATCTTTTACCTTTATCCCGGCGTTACTGATATGGTGACGGTAAAGGGAGGCACTGGCATGAATTTGAATGGCATAATCATCCAGTTTTTCACGGGAAGCCCGGGTGGTCTTGAAAGAATCGCTTAATGCAAGGTCCGCAATGATTCCGGCAGCATCGTCGATATCCATATTGCCGATATTCAGCACGGTATCATACAGGAAAGGGTCTTCCAGGTTTTTTCCGAAAAGGGTTCTTGTCCAGGCTTTTCTGTGTTCATCCTCTTTTTTTATACGTAAAACCGCTTCATTGTAGGAAAGGTTTTCTTTTTCCATGGTATAAGCCACCCTGGTCTGCATGTCTGAAATGATCCGTACCTTCAGTATATGGGGAATATCCGGCAGGAGTAAATGTCCGCCGTATCCGTGGTATACGACATTGTCGTCTCTGACGTTTTCAATCAGGGCGGCCTTTGCGTAACATAGATACTCATCCGTACCGTGAATGAACTTTTCCACCATTCCGGGCGCATCGTGGAGTACTTTTAACATCTTTTTTTCAGAGACATCAAAGTGCCTGGACGCATCAATCAAAACTTCACGGCTTATACATCTGTACTTGAGAAATTCGGCCGCCTTTTCGGCTATGTCTTTGCCGTGGCTGAAACAGCCCCTTGAGATTGTGACAATCGCCATTTTATAAACTCCCTTGGATTTTTAATTGATTCCGTAAAAGAAATAGATAACTGCAAGTTCAACAACCAGAAAGAGAGGGGTCATGAACAAACCGGCCTTGGCATAGTCCACTGTCCGGTATCCGCCTGGCCGCATGATCAGGGCGTTGACCTGGTGGGTCGGAAGAACGAAAGTGTTGGAGGCGGATATTCCTACCACCAGTGCTGCCATTCGGGGATCTCCCCCGGCCATGACCGCCATGTTCATGCATAAGGGTACCAGCAGGACAGTGGCCCCTACATTGGAAATCACAAGGGTGAAAAAGGAGGTCATGATCCCGACCACACCGAGCAGCACAATGGGGACAGGATTCCCGATAATCTGCAACACCCCTTCGGCGATAAATGCTGCCGTTCCTGTTTTTTCAAACGCGATTCCAAGGGGGATCAGGCCGGCCAGAAGGAAAACGGTCATCCAGTCCACCGACCGGTAGGCCTCATCTATCGAGAGCACGCCGGTGATGATCATTCCGAGGGCGCCTGACATGAGAGCGACCGAGAGCTGAATTTTAAAAAAGATGATCTGCACAAGTGCTACAGCCAGCCATGTGATTGCCAGCTTTGCTTTTTGGGGGCGGAGGATCTCTCCTTCAAGCGGAGTGGCGAATGTAAGATCCCTGGGCTGGGGACGGTTTTTGAGGATATGGAATTTTTCCCAAGGTCCCTGGAGTAGCATGGCATCCCCCATTTTAAGCCGGATATTGGTAAGCCCGCTGTAGAATTTTTTATTGTCCTTGTATACCACAAGAGGATTTAACCCGAAAAGCTCCTTGAAATTAATTTCTTTCAGGGTCTTTCCGATCAGCTCGGATCTCGGGCTGACGATTGTTTCAGCCATACCTGCATTGGTTTTTGCAAGAGTTTCGGCAAACTCGTTCAACGTTTCGTTGATTTTCCAGCCGTATTCCTGTGCCAGCTTTTCCACGTGGTGTTCCCTTCCCGCCACTGCAATCACATCATTGGGGGCGATTATGTCACTGCTCTTCGGAAGAAGGTTCGTATCTTTTTTATCGCGGCTTCTGATTCCGATAACACTGACCAGAAATTTGGGTCTGATGGCGAGTTCTTCCAGTGTTCCGTGTTTTTCAGCAGATTGAGGGATTTCTAACTCAAATATGTTTTCAAAACCTTCATATTCTTCCATAAGGCTTGAAGTGGCGTCTTTTTCATTAGTATCTCCGCCTGCCGAGGGAAGAATGTATTTTCCGAAAAGCACAAAGTACAAAAGAGCGGTTAGCAAAAGGCATATTCCGATAGGGGTCTGGGTAAACAGACCGAACGGTTCAAGCTTTTCACCCTCCAGTACCATGAGATCGTTGAGCAGAATGGTGGGGCTCGCCCCGACAAGGGTCAGGGTGCCGCCTATAATTGCACAGAATCCCATGGGCATGAGTATTCTTGATGCGGGAATACCCACGCGTTTGGAAATTCGCTGGACCGCGGGAAGAAACAGAGCGGCCGCGCCGATGTTCTGCAGCATGCTTGAAATAATGCCCACCGTCCCCGAGATAAGGACTATGATACGGTTTTCACTTTTGCCGGCCAGTTGGATGATGGGCCTGGCCACTCTGTTCATGGCCCCTGTTTTGTCAAGGCCGGCCCCGATGATAATTACTGCGATTATGGAGCAGACCGCGTTACTGCTGAGACCGATAAAAGCCTCTTTCGGCGTCACAAGTCCGATCAGCGGAAGCAATACCATCATAATTATACCGACAACATCGACCCGGACCCATTCAAAAACAAAAAGAAAAATAACAAAAACCAGTACTATCATGGTTGTAATCATTTCAGGTGTCATTCAGATAAATCTCCAGCTTTAATCATGTCCATAATCCGTATTGACTTTGACTATTTGCCGCTGTCTTTTCTGTAGATGAAACAGAGAATAAACGTAAACAGAATAAGCAAAAGTTTCAGAAAAAAAATTATATCCATTTTGAATCTCCGTCCATATTCAGTCAGGTCATTGAATAAACGAAACACTCTTTCCTCGGCCGGTTGGTATTTTCATCCCTTTTAGCGGCCTGATTTTCGGTTCTCCCTTCAGAAACCACAAAAGCAATTTTACCGTTTTCCGCCTGAGCCTCCTTTATTGCCTGTTCAACATCGGTGAACTTTACAATATGCTGTATCCGCACTCCCTGGTCTTCAGCCATTTGCCTGAAAGCCTCTCCGCTTTTTCCGGATTCGAGAAGGAAGGTTTGTTTTTGCTCTTCGGAAACAGGTGAGGTGTTCATGGCAAGGATGTCATAAGAAAGGCGCTTGGCCATTTCCAGGGAGTAGGATACAAGGTCCGAGGGAAAGCTGCTGTAATCGCCGATAACAAGAAGCTTTTCCATATCCTGCTTTTCCGGGTTTTCTTCACCCAGGAGGCGGTCTGCATGGTCATACTCTCCGGCCTGCGCAAAGGTGATTGCCTCCTGGTAGTTGTCAACCCGTTTTCCCAGCTTGCTCATTTTTGATTTTATTGATTCAATGACACGCATACGCTATTCCTTTTTGTTGAGATAAATATTTATGACAACCCGGTGAGCAAAATATATACCATCGCGGCAGACGCCGCTGTTGCGGTGTTCAGTGAAGAATCGTGCCTGCAGGGTCACTGGAAACCCGGGAAAAACATGTTGCATAATGCAACTGTATTTTAGTAGCGGATATTTGTCCTTCTAAAACAAAGAATTGTATTCTATTACATATCACAATGGTGTGTTTCAATATGCAACACGTTCATGCGGAATGAATTTTCAGTTGCACAAAACCGTGTATTCTCATATGAATATTGTATGTCCGTTATGAACAAAGGGGATTGCCTTGAAAAATTTTTTCACTAAAAAAATGGAAGAACGGGAAGACATAAACGAAATCGAAGAGCTCCGCAATGCGGTATTGCAAACCGGCATGCCGGACCATGTAGAGGCAATCGCCTTAAAAGAAGTTGATCGGTTGCTGAAAATCAGTCCCTCTTCTGCTGAGTATACAATCGGCATGAACTATATAGACTATATGCTGAGCCTTCCCTGGAACAAGACCACGGAGGATGATCTGGATATCAGTCGGGCTGAGGGCATTCTTAACCTGGAACACTTCGGCTTGGACAAAATCAAGGAAAGAATTCTGGAACATCTGGCGGTTAGGGTAATGAAACTGTCGGACAGAAAACGAATTCTGGTGGTCGACGATGAAAAGGTTACGTGCAGGAACCTTGAACATGTCCTTCAAAAAGAGGATTACATCGTGGAAAGTGTTTCCGATGGAAACGACGCTCTGTCGATACTCGGTGCGAAGACATATGACCTTGTTGTCACTGATTTGAAAATGGAAGGCGTGGACGGCATGACCATCCTTGAAAAGGTCAGGCGGGACTGCCCTTCAACCGAGGTGATTATAATTACAGGATATGCCACGGTGAGTAACGCCACAGACGCCATGCGGAAGGGATCCTATCATTTTCTTGCCAAGCCGCTGAAACTTGACCAGGTAAGACAAACAGTCAAAAAAGCGTTGAGCGTCAAAGGGTCGGTCCTGGATTCAAGAAGCCCTGTTCTCTGTTTTGCAGGTCCGCCCGGAACCGGCAAGACATCCCTGGGGATGTCAATTGCTAGGAGTCTTAAACGGCAATTCATCCGGATTTCTCTTGCCGGTTTAAAGGATGAGACGGAAATCAGGGGACACAGAAGGAGTTATGTGGGGGCTATGTCCGGGAGAATCATCCAGGGGATACGGCGGGCTGAATCCTCAAATCCTGTTTTTATGCTTGATGAGCTGGATAAAATCGGTGCGGAATTCAAGGGAGACCCTGCAGCCGCCCTTTTGGAGGTGCTTGACCCACAGCAGAACTTCGGTTTCATGGACCATTACCTTGACGTCCCTTTTGATTTGTCAAAAGTCATGTTTATTGCCACGGCGAATGTGATCAGTGCCATACCTGCGCCCCTGCTTGACAGGCTCGAGGTGATTCACCTGTCAGGATATACCATGGAGGAGAAGATGAAAATCGCATTTGATTACCTGATTCCAAGAGCAATTGAGGATACGGGGCTTGCGGAGGTGGCCCCCCGGTTTGAAGAGGGATCGGTGCGGAAAATCATTAAAGAGTATACCCGTGAAGCAGGTTTGAGAAGCCTTGAAAGAAAAATCTCTTCCATATGCAGGAAAATCGCTCTCAGGATTGTTAAATCCAAAAATGAAAGGGAATCACTAGTGGTGACTCCTCAACTGGTGGAGCAGCTTCTCGGGCCTGAGAAATTCTTTTTTGAAGTCGCCCTGGCAAAAGAAAGAATAGGTTTTGCAACCGGTCTTGCCTGGACTGAAACCGGAGGGGAAATCATTTTTGTGGAGGCCACCCGGATGGCGGGTCATAACAAGCTTATCCTGACGGGTTCTCTGGGAAATGTTATGAAGGAATCCGCCCAGGCTGCCTTGAGTTACCTGAGAAGCCACACGAAAATATTCAATCTTCCTGAAATGGTTTTTGACGGCCAGGATATTCATATCCATGTTCCGGCCGGTGCAATTCCCAAAGACGGCCCATCCGCCGGACTGACCGTAGCGGTCGCCCTTGTGTCCCTTTTCACCCGAAGACCA
>JAWLES010000106.1:0-8269 GCA_041685935.1 Desulfobacteraceae bacterium
TGCCTGCACACAGTAAAGCCCCATGATGGATGCATAGGCCTTCAGCTGTTCAAACGCCCCGATCCGGTAGTTGTCCACCGACACCAGCCCCACCCGCTTCTTGTCTTTAAGGCTCAGCTTTGCTGCGAGCTTGGCAATGGTGGTTGTTTTTCCAACTCCCGTGGGACCGACAAATGCTGCAACATGGGGAACCGTGGAATTGTTGTCACGCCTGAAAAAATCAACTGTTTCCACCCACCTGATACACTCTTTCATAACATATTTCTTGAAAGAATCCGCCTCGAGTCCCGCCTCCAGATCCGCCTCCATAAGGTGAGACGCCTTGTGAATGATGGAATATGCCTTTTTTTCGGAAACACCTGCCCTGAGAAGCGAGGCCAGAAGCTTCACGGAATGGCTTTTTTCACATATGATATTGTGCATTCCGTATCCAAGCCCGGCAATCGAGATCATATCCTTGATGTTCATGAGTTCATCCTTAAGCTCCGTACCGGAACCTGAAACATCAGATGATTTTCCCTGTGTGCCCGAATCCTGACCGAGGGACGCCTCCACCTCGATCATGTCTTTACCGTAGGGGTCCCGGGGGCTTTTCGGAACCTTCCGGGTTGAAAGGATCATCGCCTCCGGGCCGAGTGCCTCTTTAACACTTGCCATGGCTTCCTGGATATTCGGCGCTTGAAATACTTGTTTATTCATTGTTCAGTTTCACCTTTCCACTTGCCTGGATATTGATATCATCAGGTATCTCTGCATGTGATACCACAAACACGGACGGAAGCGAAGGCTCGATCAGCTTCCGGAAATGGCGCCTTAAAGCCGGCCCGCACATGATCACCGGCTGGATGTCAGTGGCCACCACCTTCTCTACTTCCCGGGCGGTTGCATTCACAACCTTTTCCACCAGTCCCGGCTCAAGCGCAAGATACGCTCCGTGATCGGTCTGCTTTATATTTTTCATCAATGTCTCCTCGAGGCCTCTGTCAAGAATCATGACGTTCAGGACTTTTCCCTCCCGGAGGTACGGCGCCAGCATGGCCTTGGAAATCCTCTGCCTTACGTATTCGGTCAAAAGCTCGGGATCTTTGCCCATGGGCGCATAATCGGCAAGGGTCTCCACTATGCTCAGAAGGTCCCTTATGGAAATCCTCTCCCGCAGAAGATTCTGAAGCACCTTCTGAACAATGCCCACGGACAGCAAGTCCGGAACCAGCTCCTCCACTGCCTTGGGGTTGGTTTTGGCGAGATTGTCCAGAAGATGCTGAACATCCTGGCGGCCCAGAAGATCATGCGCATTGTTCCGTATGACTTCAGTGAGATGCGTTGCAATGACAGTGGAATTGTCCACCACTGTATACCCTGCAAATTTCGCCTCTTCTTCCCTCTCAGGGGGGATCCACAGGGCGGGCAGCTTGAACGCGGGTTCTGTCGTTTCAATGCCGTCTATTTTCTGTGCCGTGCCTCCCGGGTCCATGGCAAGGAGATGGTTGACCATAAGTTCGGCCTGTGTTGCTTCGACTCCCTTGATCAGCAGCCTGTACTGGGCGGGATTCAGGTTTAGGTTGTCCCGTATGTGAATCGGGGGAATAATAATGCCCATCTCCGTGGCGAACTGTCTTCTGATCCCCCGGATGCGCCCCAGGAGTATCCCGTCCTGCTGCTTGTCCACAAGCGGAATCAAGCCGTACCCGACTTCAAGCTCTATTGTATCGAGTGTGAGCAGATGATCCACATCTTCAGGCGCCCCGGTCTCTCCCTCTTCTTCGGATACGGCAGCGGCAGCCTCCTCTTCCATTTTCTCCCGTTCAGCCCCCCTCAGGAAATACCATGCAATGGCGCCCAGGGTAAGCCCCAGGGTCATGAAGGGAACCGCGGGAAGCCCCGGGACCAGCCCCATGCTGAAAACAATGGCGCCTCCGAGATATACCGGTGTGGAGCTTTTAAGAAGGTGGCTTGCAAACTCTTTTCCCATGCGGTCCACGGAACCGGATCTTGACACAAGCAGACCCGCCGCTGCTGAAACCAGAAGCGCAGGGATCTGGGAGACCAGCCCGTCCCCCACCGTGAGAATAGTGTAGTTGGCAACGGCCTCGCTCATCACCATTCCCTGCTGGACCACGCCGATAATAAACCCGCCTGCGATGTTGATCAGTGTAATCACTATCCCGGCGATGGCATCCCCTCTGACAAATTTGCTGGCACCGTCCATGGCGCCGTGGAACTCGGATTCCCTTGCTACCTCTTTCCTGCGCTCTCCGGCTTCCACCTCGTCTATCATTCCGGCATTAAGATCCGCATCAATGGCCATCTGTTTACCAGGCATAGCATCCAGGGTAAACCGCGCTGCGACCTCTGCTATTCTGCCCGCGCCCTTGGTGATAACCAGAAAGTTAATCAGCACCAGTATGGCAAAAACCACCAGCCCCACCACATAGTTCCCTCCCACCACAAAGCTTCCGAACGATTTGATGATCGCCCCTGCAGCGTATTCCCCCTCGTTGCCGTGCATAAGAATCAGCCTTGTGGAAGCAACATTCAAAGAGAGCCTGAAAAGAGTCAAAACAAGCAGCAGGGCCGGGAAAATGGAAAAGTCCAGGGGCGCCCTGGTATACATGGTGGTGATCAGGACCACGATGGCAAAGGATATGTTCAAGGCCAGGAAAAAATCGAGAATCATCGGGTGAAGCGGCAGGATCATAGCCATGAGGATGCCTATGAAAGCCACCACCATGGCCACGTCGGATGATTCTCTCCTTAATATGCCAAGTACTCCGATGCTTTCAGCCGTCATATGTTATCCGAATCCTTGTTGAACCGTTTTTTTGACACCACATGTCAATATCCCGTCATCCGTCTTAGAGCTTCTTTCCCCCCAGTTTGTATACATATGCCAGAAGCTCAGCCACTGCCTGGTAAAACTCGGAAGGCACTTCGCCCCCGATATCAACCTGTCTATACAAGTTTCGGGCCAAAGGTTTATCTTCAATCACGGGAACATTGTGCTCCCCGGCAATTCTGCGGATATTTTCCGCCACCGGTCCCGAGCCTTTGGCCACAACCCCGGGAGCATCCATTGAATCGGAATCGTACTTGAGGGCCACAGCCAGCCGGGTCGGGTTTGTTACCACCACGTCAGCCTCAGGCACTTCAGCCATCATGCGTTTCCTGGCAGCCTCGGTCTGGAGCTGCTTGATCCGGGATTTGACCTGTGGATCTCCCTCGGTCTGCTTGGTTTCATCCTTGACCTCTTTCTTTGTCATTTTCTGGTCCTGGAGGAACTTCCATTTCTGGTACGCATAATCGATCACCGCCACAATCAGCATGATCAGGCAGACTTTCAGAAAAATCCAGAAAAGGGACTGCAGAATAAAAATCAGAATATGCCCCGGACTCCTGTCGTACAGCCTTGAAATCCGTTCAAGATCCCCGGTGATGGAAAGGTGTACCACAACCGATATGATCCCGATTTTCAAAAGGCTTTTCACGAACTCCACAAGCGCCCTTGAAGAAAACTTGTCTTTGAATCCGGTGATCGGGTTCAATTTTGAAATTTTGGGCTGCATGGCTTTCCAAGAGACTGCAAAACCTACCTGGGCGAAATTGGACACAAGCGCCATCAGGTATACCGCCGCAAAAGCGGGCAGGCATGCGAAAAACATCTCCCTTAAGCCCACTGCCAGAAACTCTTTAATCCGGAGTTTCGTGAGCTCGGGAACTTCTTCAAAGACAAAGCTGTATCGGCTCACCGAAGCCAGGGCCTCGTAAACAAAGGCTGAAAACATATAAAGTGACAGAATCCCGCCCAGCAGAACGAACACGGCAGGAACCTCCATGCTCTTTGCCACCTGGCCTTCTTCACGGGCCTTTTCCAGTTTCCGCGAACTCGCGTCTTCGGTCTTTTCTCCGCCGCCTTCCGGATCTTCAGCCATGTATTACTCCTGCACCTTCTTTACCTTTTCCCTCACCTGTATGTTGAAACCACCGGTAAAAGGCAGCAGACGATCCGGTGGCACCTGAAGCGGATTTCAATGTCGGTCGGTTACCGGTCACACGATGTGACCGTTTCCGACATTGCCCTCGAAGCAAATCATGGATGATTTGCGAGAATGAGCGGAAGGTACTACCGGATCGGCTGATGCCGGGAAATTGCCACTGACTTTCATATATATTTTTCATACGCTACCCCCCGCCCCCGGCCCAGAACAGAAACGTCATCAAAAGCTCCTTGAAACCGGAGATATACTCCCGTGTCATGAGAATGATAATCTGAAGCACAAAACCGAAAAAAAACAGCCCCACCAGAACCTTGATCGGCATTGCAACAATCATCACATTGGTCTGCGGGGAAAACTTGGCCACAAGCCCGAATCCTCCGCTTGTCAGCAGAAGGACCGCAATAACAGGAGCCCCGAGTTTCAGAGCAAGCACGAAAAGATCCGATGTAAGTGCCAGCATTTTGGTCAGCATGACTTTCTGGAACATGAAATATCCTATGGGTACCAGTGAGAAACTTTCAATCAGGGACACGATCATGATATGGTGCCCGTTCATGACAAGGAAGAGAATCAGCACCACCCAGTATCCGATCTGGTCCATGATGGAAACATTGGCTCCTGTCATGGGGTCAACTACGTTCATCATGGCAAAACCCATCTGGAAACCGATTACCTGGCCGGCAAGCTGGACGGAACCGAAAAAAATCCTGAGGCAGAGTCCCAGGGTCAGGCCGATCATGGCTTCAGCCAGTGCCAGAAGTCCGGTTCCAACAAGGGTCATGGGAAAACGGGCCAAATCCACTTCCACCACTGAGTACAGAAGGAGCGAAATCACCATGGCAAATCCCGCTTTTAAAATGGAAGGGAACACGGAAGAGGAAAAAAGCGGAAACATGAAAAGAACAAGGCTGATTCTGACAAGCACCAGAAGATATATCCGGATCTGTTCGGGTTCGATAATGTTGAGAAGTTCCATGACGAAGCCCTCTACCGGATGTAATTGGGGATATTTTCAATAATTTTCCGGGTAAAAATCGTGATTTTGTCCAGCATCCAGGGAGATGCAAAGAGAAGCCCCAGGAAAACAGCGATAATTTTAGGGACAAACATCAGCGTCATCTCCTGCACCTGGGTCACCGCCTGAAAAATCGCCACTATCAGTCCCACTATCAGTCCCAGAAGCAACATGGGCATGGCCAGCAGAATCGTCAGTATTATGGCCTCTTTTGCAAAGGATACAACAAACTCGGGTGTCATGGTCAAACTCCGAAGCTGTCGAGCAATGAACCGGTTATCAGATGCCAGCCATCCACCAGCACGAAAAGCATCAGCTTGAACGGCAGGGAAATCATAATGGGCGGCAGCATCATCATTCCCATGGAGAGCAGCACCGACGCCACCACCATGTCAATGACAAGAAAGGGGATATAAATCACGAAACCGATGATAAAAGCTGTTTTCAGCTCGCTGATCACATAGGCCGGAATAAGCACCATAAGGGACACATCCTCCCGCGCTTGCGGCTTCTCCATGTCCGCCCCTTTCACAAAAAGCGCCAGGTCAGCCTCCCTGGTGTTCTTGAGCAGGAACTTCCGGATGGGATTCTGGGCCTTTTCAAAGGCCTCCCCAAAGCCGATCTCCCGTTCCATGTAAGGGTTGAGCGCATTCTGGTAAACCGCCAATCCCACGGGTTTATATATAAAAAACGTCATGAAAAGGGCAAGTCCCACCAAAACCTGGTTGGGCGGACTCTGCTGGGTTCCCATGGCCTGGCGCAGAAAATGAAATACAACCACAAGCCGGGTAAACGGAGTCATCAGGATAAGGATGGCCGGGGCCAGCGCCAGAACGGTTAAAAGCGCGATGATTTCCAGAACCACCGCCACCTCTTCAGGGGATTGGGCCTCTTCCACATTGAGTTCCAGGGACGGTACCGGGAATGTGACAGCCCCCGTGACCGACGGGAGAAGTAAAAGAAGACATACGGCAACCGGCAGAAGTTTTACCAAAAGGGGAAACATGTCCTTTTTACGATGCATCACTCTCTCCGACGGTCGTGATCTTTGAAATACTCTGGGGAGTTACACCGATCAGGGTTTGTTCCCCTGCCACATCCACAAGCACGAGCTTTTCCTTGGGAGACAGGTGGTGTATTTCAAGAACGGAAATCCGCTTTTCCCCCCGTGTTCCCTTTTTAGCCGAAAACCGCTTCAGTCCGTACACAACCAGAAACAGAAATGCCAGAACCACCAGGAGCATGGCAAAAGTCCGGCCGAATGCGATCCATATGTCAGCCGAGGTATTCATTCCTTTTCTGCAAGACTCTTGACCCTGTCAATGGGTGTAATAATGTCCGTGAGCCTTACCCCGAATTTTTCATTGACCACAACAACCTCTCCCCTGGCGATGAGCTTGCGGTTGATATACACCTCAAGGGGTTCGCCTGCCAGTTTGTTCAACTCAACAATGGAGCCCTGGCCGAGCTGCAGGAGATCGTTGACCAGCATCTTTGTCTTGCCCAGCTCCACTGACAGTTCAAGCGGAATATCCAGGATAAAGTCAAGCTCCCTTTCCCCCTGTTCCTCGGATATCGCCTCGTTTTCCTCAGGTGCCTGATCTTCAGCACTCTCGTTCTTCTCTTCGGCCATAGCAACTCTCTTAATTGGTAATTATTTTTTTCTCCACCCTGAAAGCCTGGAGCCCCCTGTGGACACCGGCGTACCCTTTAAGCTTTTCAAGGCCGTCAATAAAACCGGTCAGCATGTCACCGGCATCGTTGTCAAGAGGGATCACATCCCCCTCCTTCATATAGATGAGCTTTTCACCGGTTATCTCGGTTTTTCCCAGCTGAACTTTTACATCCACCTGGGAATCGAGTATCGCTTCTTTTAACAGTCTGCGCCAGGTATGATCGATTTCTTCGGTTTCCGCCTGGAATCCTGAAGAGAGTTTGTTTCTCAACGGCTCAATCATTGAATACGGATAACATACAATCAGGTTTCCGGCAGCCTGCTCCAGCTCCACCTCGAACCGGGTGACGATAACAAGATCCGTGGGCAGAACGATGGCGGTGAACTGGGGATTCATCTCCGACCGGATAAGGGAGGTGCTTATGGCCTCGATCGGAAACCAGGCAGCCTCGAGGTCCTTAAGGCATCCGATAACCGCCTTCTTGATCATCACCTCTTCTATTGTAGTGAATTCCCTGCCTTCAACCCTGGCCCGTCCCAGGGCTTCTCCGCCGCACAATGTATCGATCAGGTTGTAAACAAGCTGACTTTCCAGAACCACAAGGCCGTGCCCGCGCAGCGGCTCCATCCTGAAAACGTGCAGGCTTGTGGGAACCGGAAGGCTTCTGACGAACTCGGAGAACTTGAGGGTGTCGAACGGATTTGAGCTGACATCCACATTGGTCTGTAACAGGCTTGAAAACGTGGCCCTGACTTCCCTTGCCAGCCTCTCATTGATCACATCAAATGTGGGCATCCGGGCCCGGACCACTTTGTCCTGGCTTGTAAAATCATAAGCTGCAACCCCTTCGGGCTGCGCCTCGGCTGCTTCCGCATCCTTTTCCGCCTCGACTTCCCCGGAATCCAGCCCGTCCAGCAGGCTGTCCACTTCATCCTGTGATAGTATTTCGCTCATAAAATCATCACTGCATTAAAAAAGATGTAAAATAAAGGTTCCGCACAACCGGCCTCGAATAAAGAGAATTGAGCTTTTTTATCAGGCTGTATTTAAAATTGAGTTTGCCTTCGGCAGTCCTGAGTTCAAACCAGGACCTCTCTCCGGCGGCTTTTTCAATCAGGCCCCTCACCCTGTCCATGTTCCGGGTGAGTACATCCGCAACCCCGGGATCGGACAGCTCCAAAACGACATTCAAATTAAGGTATCCCATGGTTCTGGAATTTTTCAAAGGGATTTTTTCAAACGGCTCCAGGGAAAGAATATCGGATCCGGCTTTTCCGGATTTCTCTCCGGCCCCGGAAGCCTCTTGTTCCGCCTGCAGTCCGCTTTCATTTGCAACACCAGTTTTTCGGACAGGCTCGTCACTGAAAATCACCAACACAAGCCAGATGCAAAGGAGCGTTAAAACAATGCCTGAAAAAACCGCACCGGTGATGACCACGGCTCTTTTTTGCGTTTGAAAAACAGAGCGGGAAAATTCAATCACCCTCTGCTTGACGCCGATTTTCCAGCCTGATTCCCCTTCCTCGTTCACCCGGCCCCCTGATATTCAGTCCTTGGATAGACAAACCTGTTTTCGATTTTTT
>JAWLES010000107.1:0-8076 GCA_041685935.1 Desulfobacteraceae bacterium
AGTGCGCCTTTAATACGGGAAGAGAGACAATGTAATTTTCAAATGCGATCTTAGGAAGATGAATTTCAGGGAAAATTTTGCAGTTACTGTTTTCGAGTGTAACCAGTTCCTCTTCATTGAGATCCACAAGGGTGATACCGTGTTTGGATGCAAGTCTGTCATATCCGAGGCGCCTGAATACCTCGAACGTATCCAGGTGATGATCTCCGCATCCTTCCGCAATCAGGATTTCCGCATCAGAGCAGGACCGGATGTATCGAACCATGGCTTCAAGCATTTGCGGATGTGTGGTGACGGGGTGCGGATCATCATTGACCAGGTTCGGTTTCAGAAGAATCCGGCTTTGATCTGCAAACACCTCTTCTGCCTTGAGTTGATCCAGTATTTCCGGGATCGAGGTTTCAAAGGAGTCAAAATCGGTTGTGACGGTGCGGGAAAGAGCGTTCATAAGGTTTGTAACGGGTTGCGGTTTTAATTCAGTTCTCACCGAAGCCTGGTACGTAAAGCATGTTTTCAAGCCGGTTGAGGAAGAATTTGGCAATTGACACCAGAATAATATAATAAAAAGCTATCACTGTAAACACTTCAGTGTACCTGAAGTATTCTGTTGCAATACTCTGGCCTTCTCCGGTAAGCTCCATACAGGTGACGATGTAGGCAAGGGAAGAGTATTTGATCATGTAGATTATTTCATTGCCGCATCCGGGCAAAGCCTTGCGCATGGCCTGGGGAATAATGATCCATATGATTGTTTTGAATCTTGAAAATCCGAGTGCCTGTGCGCCCATGTACTGGTTTTTTTTTATGGACAACAGAGCGCCTCTGACATATTCGGACTGATACGCGCCGCTGCACAGGATAAAGCCGAGTACTGCAGCCGTGTAAGGCTCCAGGTATATCCCGATGTTGGGCAAGCCGAAGTAAAGTATGAAAAGTTGTACAACCAGGGGAGTGCCCCTGAAGACTGCGGCATAAGCATCACCTGTTTTTCTGATGATGCGGCTGCCGAATGTGCGCAGAGCACCTGCGGTCACTCCGATAAAAACACCTCCGGCTGCTGAGGGGAAAATGATCATCAAAGTGACCAGAAGGCCCTTGTTCAGGCCTTCGAAGAGCTCTTTGAGGAAAACCGGATTATCCAAACCTATAACTTCTCCCCATCCATGTGGTTGAGCTCATAACAGAACTTCTGGCAACGGGTCTGCATACCGGTCCCGAGGAGCTCTTCAGGCTTTCCCTGCTCCTCGACTTCGCCGTTCCGGATAAAGAGAATCCTGTCGGCAAGGGAACGCATGAAGCTGATCTGATGGGTGGCCATCAGCATGGTAATGCCTTTGTCCGCAAGCTTTCGGATTACTGATGTTACCTCGCCGACAAGCTCAGGGTCAAGTGCGGATGTGGGTTCATCCAGAAGGAGCAGCTTGGGCTTCATTGCAAGTGCTCTTGCGATGGCTACTCTCTGTTTCTGCCCTCCGGACAGTTCTGCAGGGTAAAGATGGGATTTGTCCTGCAGCCCCACCTGTTCGAGCTCTGAAAAAGCCCTGTCGGATGCCTCTCTTCCTGTCATGCCTTTTACTTTCTGAAGAGCGATGGTGATGTTTTTAAGTGCGGTCATATGATCGAACAGATTAAAATCCTGGAAGATCATTCCCACCTGCTGCCGGTAACGGTAAAGCGCTTTTCTGTTGTGAAAATCAATCCTTTCGCCGTTAAAGCGGATTTCTCCCGAATCCGGAGTCTCAAGGCAGTTCAGGCACTGAAGGATCGTGCTTTTTCCGCCTCCTGAAGGCCCGATAAGAACCTTGATTTCCCCTGGCTTAATACTTATGTCGACGGACTTTAGTATCAGGTCGTTTCCAAAAGACTTGGAAATATTTGATGCCGTCAGAATCGGCTCTGTCCGGCTTGTCGGGTTATGCTCCATGGTATGAATATCCCGGAATCATTACTTTGTTTTCTAGTCTTTTAAGCCCCTTGAAACCGGCCCAGGTCAGGATAAAATAAATGCAGGCGGCTGTGATATACAAAGGCAGGTGCTGGTATGTTCTGGAGGCTATGAACTGGGTGCGGGCCATGATCTCAGGGGCGCCGATAACGAATGCAAGCGCTGAATCCTTGAGTATGATGGAAAATTCGTTTGACCAGGCAGGGATCGACATTCGAAGAACCTGGGGCAGGATAATCGACCCTATTGCCTGCAGGTTGCTCATTCCCAGCGCCTTTGCCGCTTTGAACTGCCCTTTGGGCATCGACTGCATGGCCCCCCGGAATATGTTCGCCTGATAGGCTCCCGTGATCATTCCGAGCACGAGCATGGCAACCATAATCTCGTTCAGGTTGAAGCCGATATAGTTAAAGACCCCGAAGTAAAACATGAACAGAAGAACAAGGGGCGGAACCCCCTGGAAAAACCAGATGTATATCCTGAAGAGGGTTCCGGCCCAACGGTTTCCGTAAACGATTACTGCAGACATGATGACCCCGACCACAAGGCCTATGGCCATCGCACCGATGACAATCGTTACAGTTGTAATACCTCCCTTGAGCAGAAAAGGGAGAGCATTCTTTATTACTGTTACAGCCTCAATCATGACAAGGCACCAACCACTGGTTTAATCGGGTTAGGGATTGTATTTTTCAACAAGCTCATCCCATCTGGGAGATGCTTTCAGGTCCTTAATCCCCTGATTCATCATCTCCAAAAGTTCCTTGTCACCTTTTTTTACTGCATATCCGAAGTCTTCTGCATGCATGCCGAATTCACCGAGTATTCTGACATCCTTTTTTGAACAGATGTCTTTTGCAGGCGCATCATTCATGGCTGCGGCAACGATTCTGCCGTTCATGATATCCTGGACCGCAAGCGGTGAAGATTTGTATATTCTTAGTTCGTAGTTATACCCGTTTTCCCCTTCGTTGTCCTTGAGCCATTCCGCTTCCGGGGTTCCTTTCTGGGCGCCGATTTTTTTGTTGCCCTTCATGATTTTTTCTATGGTAAGATCGGAATTTTCGGGAACTACCATCACCTGTTTGATTTCCCAGTACGGAATGGTAAAATCAACCTTTTCCGCTCTTTTTTCAGTAATGCTCATTCCGGATGCAATCACGTCGATTTTCCCAGTGATAAGCGTCTGGATGATGCTGTTCCATTCAACGGGCTTGTGGGTTACTTCAAGGTTGTTTTTTTCCGCAATCCAGTTCATAGCCTCAACGTCAAACCCGGCAGGCTCACCTTTTTTGTCGATATACGCAAATGGCGGAAAATTAGCGTCGATTCCGTTTACAATTTTGTCCTTGGCTGAGGCCGGGGTAATACCGGCCACGGTGAATACCGAAACCGCCAAAAGAATAAGCAGACTTTTTTTGTTCATTTTTGATTCCTTCCTCCTATACTGTTTAAGTCAATGCGCTGTTCAGCAGAACAGAATATGCAAAAAAGCTATTGAGCTTATACAGTTTCACAGGATTGTGTCAAGTAAAAATTCAAGAACTGCGGTCGGGAAGGTCCTTGCACGGCATTGGCTGCAGGCGTGAATTCAGCGGGATTTTCATAAAAAGGAAGAACAAAAGAGGGGACGTCTATGTAAGCTCACAAACGTTAAAACGGAACCACTTGTTAAACCGCTGGTTGTATATTTCATCAGGATTGTTGAATTTGATACCCAGTATTCTTTCCTCTTTGTCATACCGGGCTATTCGGCTGGGCATCTTTATCAAGTCCAGATCCCGCTTTTCTCTGACATACTGGTCAAACTGGGCGACCCCTTTGGGAAATATGACTGCGTTTGCTTTTACGCCTCTTTTCAAACGTTCGTATATGGATGAATCCATAACCGGTTTTTCAAATTTTATGCCGATGCCGTTCCAGGACACATCTTTAACAAATCCGTTCAGTTTGAAACTTTTCAGGTTTTCAATGTTCTGGATTCGGATGGGAATCCGTTCCGAGGCAAGAGGTACCCTATGTTTTCTGAATTCCAGTTCATAATGGGATTTGGCCCCGCATTTGCACGTTATGGAGATTTTTTTAGCTTTAACCTTTTCAACCGGCATTATAAACTCTTTATATCCGGCACATTCTGTACACCCGGAGCTGAAACGGATCTTATTTTCACTTGGGAATTCCACAAAAAGTTTTTTCCGTTCTTTTGCAGCCACGCCTGTTTAACCCCCGTCTTTGAAAGTTGTGGTGTTTCATGCTTTGGAAAAACAAGCTGCAATATTTATTCCTTTCTGTATGGATACCTTTACTTGCCCTCTTGCGGCAGTTGTTGCAATCCTGGATTTCGGCGGGGCTTTTCTTCATCCGTGAAACAAAATGCTGATTTTGTGAAAAAAAGGTTATAATTTGGGAAAATGATTTCAGGTTTACAAGGTCAATCGGAAAGACCCGGAAGGTTATGGAGGAATGACTTGTTATGGAAGGGATTTACTGAATGGCGGGCCATTCTCCTTTCACTCAGGTTTTTCTCTGTTTTTGCATATAATCGTCAATAGTCTCCTGGATAGTGGATGCTGCAAGAAAAGGGCAGTGCATTTCATTTTCAGGCAGGTTCCCCAGTTTTTCCATTATTGCTTCACCAGTGATATCCACCATCTCTTCCACATTTTTACCTATGGCCATTTCCGCTGCAAAAGAGGCGCAGACATTGCTGGTGCCGCAGCCGTCGGTCATATAAGATGCGTCTTTCACAAGGCCGTTTTCAGTTTCAAGAAAAATTTCCATGGTGTCCCCGCAGGTTCCGGTCAGTTTGCCGTGGGCGTCAGGGTTGTCCATACGCTTGCGGTTGTTGATGTTTCTCCATCTGAGAAACCCCTCTTCTCCGAGAACCTCCTTTGCTTCATCAAAGATTTTTTCCTGGAGCTGGTCCACAAATTCATCGAGTTTGTCTTTCATATATGTTTGTCTCCCCTGCTTGTATTAGAAGATTGTTGAAATCCCTGCTAAAAGGCGCCACAACAAAAGCCCCATGGTTATAAGGGCCAAAAGTGTTCCTGCGGCCACATGCAGGATGTTCTCTCTTGCCTGATCGTTGTAGCCGAGCAGCATGCCTGCACCGATGCCGAAAACAAGTCCGCCGCCATGCCCCCAGTTGTTGATGTTGGGAACCAGAAGCCCGAGAATTCCGATGCCTATCACCCAGCCCATTGTTTGCCGGTAAACAGCATCCCCCAGAACCCCTCCCCTTGACTTTCCGAAATACAGAGTGGCTCCTATAAGTCCGCATATGGCACCGGACGCTCCTATGGTAAGCTGGACCCCTGCAAGGCAGGATATTACAAAGCCTGCGATTCCGGTTATGGAATAGATAATGAACATTTTGTGAATGCCGTATACCTTTGCCACAAACGGAGCAATCTGGCTGAAGGCCAGCATGTTGAACAGGATATGCAGAAGGCTTCCGTGAAGCCAGTTTGCAGTAATCACGGACCACCACTGCTGAAAATGTCCAACCGGTAGAGTGCCTGAAGCGCCGAGGAATATAAGGCTTTGTGAAGACGGGGACAGTGTGTTCAGAGGATCCAGTGAAAAATTCGTACCTTTCCCGCTGAACAGGAGGCTTGCCAGAAAGTAGAGCACGTTCACCGAGATAATGAATCTGAGGATAAACGTGGTATCCGTAAATAATTTGTATGAAGAAACCGGTTTCATGATGAGTGACCTTATAAAAACTTTGGCAAACAATGTCAATCGTTTTGTGGGAAAGAAGGGGCTCAGGAAATTACATTGAGTTTCAGATCTCTGGCTGTTTTAAGAGCCCGCCTGAATTCCTCTGCGGTCGGCCTCCCTGAAACGGCGTCTATTTTACGGGCACTTCCGCACGGCCGGTATTGGGACATGACATTGACACAGGTTAAAGGAGAGATTTCTTCCGCAAGAAATTTCATTACCCGGTCGGTGCCTGATAGACCTTCAGGCATGACAAGGTGTCTGACCAGAAGGCCTGAAACGGCGATTCCGTTTTCATCAACCTTGAGGTCTCCGGTCTGCCGATACATTTCCCTGATTGCTTTTTGGGCTGTTTCCGGGTAATCCGGAGCATTGCAGAGCAGTTTTGCTGTTTTGCTGTCAAAGAATTTGAAATCCGGCATGTATATATCCACAATGCCGTCAAGGAGCTTGAGTGTCTCCACACTGTCGTACCCTCCGGAGTTGTAAACAATGGGTATGGAAAGACCGCTTCCGGCTGCTGTTTCAACAGCTTCCAGAATCCGGGGAACCACGTGGGTCGGGGTTACCAGGTTGATATTGTGGCAGCCTATCTGTTCAAGATGGATCATCACCGAGGCGATCCGGTCAGGTGTGACTTCTTCTCCTTCTCCCTTGTGGCTGATGTCGTGGTTCTGGCAGAAACAGCAAAGCAGATTGCAGAAGGAAAAGAAAATGGTTCCGGAGCCGTTTCTGCCGGTAAGCGGAGGCTCCTCGCCGAAATGGGGGCCGAAACTTGCCAGAACCGCCCTGGTTCCTGTGGAACAGATCCCGGTTTCTTCCTTCAGCCGGTTTACCCTGCACTGCCTGGGGCATAGTGTGCACTCTTCAAGCACTTGGCGCGCTTTTTCGATTCGATCCCGGAGAATCCCGTCTTCAAGTGCCTTTCTGTATTTTGCGGTCATGTAATCCCCTGTTCAGCAGGTAAGGTGGAATCCGGCAGCAAATTTACGGTTTTCCCGGAAAAGCCGGTTTACTGTATCCACAGCTTTTTCCGTTTTTTGTTCAATCAGTTCGATCCCTTTTTGGTCAAGATATTTTTTCAGCTCATGAGAGGCTTTCATCATTCCGGGCTTGCCTTTGCCCAGCACCACGGTTTCGGTATCATCGTCAAGAATCAATGAAAGATCTTCAACTTCGACAGTGTGGCCGCTTCTTCTCCACCATTCAGGGACCACTTCCCCTTTACCGGTTATCCGTATGTCATTTTTGTACTCGGTACCATTTACTACAATGCTTCCGAAAGAATAATGGCTGATCATTTCATTTGCCTCGATTTTTTCGCATTATTGTTCGGTTTTTTATGGCTGTTTCCCTGATACGGTTGATATTAATTCGATTGTCAGTTATAGTCAACCGCATTAAAAAGGAACCAGCAGGGAAAAAAGACGGATGGGATTTTTCAAAGGTATTCAGTACGCGTTAAAAGGACTTGCAATGGGGCTCTCCACGCCCCTGCTTCTGTTTCTGGGCATTCTGAGGTTCGTTGTCCTCCTGGTGATTTCATTTGTTCTGGCAACACTTGTTTTCTATTATCAGGATACCATTCTTTCGTTTTTGTGGCAGGCCCCGGAAAACGGATTAATGCTGTTTTTGTGGGAAGTTGTTTCCTGGCTGCTGTCAGGTCTTCTTGCACTTTTGTCCGTTTTTGTTTCCTACTTTATCTCCCAGTTTGTATTCGGGCTTTTTATAATGGACTACATGTCCAGGATTACAGAGAGAATACTGACCGGGAAGGAAGAGACAGCGGAAGAGGGCGGAATTCTGGGGCTCTTTTTTTACCTGGTGCGCCAGGAAATTCCCCGGGCTTTGATTCCGGTTCTATTGAGCCTTGTGATTATTATCATTGGTTTCTTAACCCCTTTCGGACCGATAATTGCGGTCCTTTCCTCTCTGGCGGCATCAGCTTTTCTTGCCTGGGACGTTACAGACCTTGTCTATGCAAGAAGAATGTTCAGTTTCAGGGAGAGATTCGGCTTTTTCAAAAAGAACCTTCTTTTTCACATTGGGTTCGGGATCTTTTTTTTGATCCCATGGGTTAATATTCTCTTTTTTTCGTTCGCACCGGTTGGCGCCACGATTTACTGCATTGAAAAGGAATCCTAAAACGCACATATCATGATGACCGCAGCACCGGCAACCATCATGCCGCTTCCTGCAAGCCGGGTAAGTATCCTGACCTCCTTGAACAGGAATTTTCCGTACAGAATACCGAACAGAATACTCAGCCGTTTTAATGAGATCATATACACCGCCTTTGTCATCGTTATGGCGTGTGCGTGGAGCATAATGTGCAGATATAGAAGCAAACCGCCTATAAGCCCCTTTACAGGGGACTGAAGATAATTTTTCAGTTTAGCTTTTCC
>JAWLES010000108.1:0-8061 GCA_041685935.1 Desulfobacteraceae bacterium
CAACAGCCTTCAGACCCACCTGTTCGATGGCTTCCATGGCCCTTTTGGATCTTTCCGCCTCTGTGAATCCGGAAAGCTCCATTCCAAAGGCTGCATTCTCCAGTACCGTCATGTGCGGCATCAGTGCGAACGACTGGAAGACCATGCTCATGTAGTCCCGCCGCATTTTTATCAGTTCTTCCGTGTTCATGGTGGTAATCTCACTGTCTTCCACAAAGACCTTGCCTGAAGTCGGCTCGATCAGCCTGTTCAGCATCCGGACCAGAGTGGATTTTCCAGATCCGGAAAGTCCCATGATAACGAATACCTCTCCTTCGTATACCGAAAAGCTGGCATCCTGTACCCCGATTGTAAGTCCGGTTTCCTCGTACACTTCGTCCTTTGATTTTCCCTGCCTGATGAGTTCGAATGCCCGTTCCGGGTTTTCCCCGAATATCTTGTACACATTCTCGACTCTCAGTCGCTCCTTCCTTTCCGTCAACGGCTTCTCCTTGCTGTTTGTAAAATTTTCACCCATAATTATTCCCTTCAAAGCGATTATAAGTGTTATCCGTTAGTATTCTTTCATTAACCCTGTAATCTGTTCCACCGCCTGGGTTAAATAATTTACTTCCTCCGGATTGAGCTTTGTGAAATTGTGCCGGATTTTTTTCTCAAAAGGGTCGGGAAGGGATCGCCCTATCTCCTTGCCTTTCTCAGTAAGGCTTATCAGGTTCACGCGTCTGTCTTCCTTGGCCCGTATGCGCTCTACAAGCCCCTTTTTTTCAAGGCGGTCTATAACACCGGTGATATTTGAAGGGGTGACATAGAGTTTGCGGCTCAACTCTGCAGATGACAGAGGGCCGCTTATCATGAGATTTCTAACCACGCCGCTCTGCGACAGGGTAAGATCGTACTTCTGGCTCTTTGCATGGGGGTGTATATAGGCAACACGTACAAGTTCCTGTATCGAGCCCACCAGGGTATTCAACGCATTGTCTCTGCTGTCTTCCATTAAAAACATCCCATATAATTTGAAAGTAATTCTATCGAATACTAATAATACAAATTGCGTTTGTCAACATCTAAATTATGGAAATGTAAAACATTAACATATCAATAATACATGGATTGACGAAAGCAGGGGAATAACAGAGAGTTAAGTATGCAGTGCGGACAGTCCCCGGGTCAATCCCTTTTTTCACCGAACTGCTGCATTACCCTGTCAAGGATTATGGCGATGATGACAATTCCGATTCCGGCTTCAAACCCCTTGCCGGGCTGGAGCCTCTGTATGGCCTTCCAGACTTCTCCGCCAAGGCCTTTTGCACCGATCATGGCGGCAATGACCACCATGGAAAGGGCGAGCATTATGGTCTGGTTGAGTCCGGCCATGATTGTGGGGGTGGCGATGGGGACCTGGAGTTTCACAAGCTTCTGCCACTTGGTGCAGGCAAAAGCGTCAGCCGCCTCCACAAGTTCGGCAGGCACCTGTTTGATTCCGAGGCAGGTGAGCCGGATCGACGGGGGAACCGAAAATATGACCGTGGAGAAGATTGCCGCCACCGGTCCCAGGCCGAAAAACGGGATGGCCGGAATCAGGTAGACGAATGCCGGCATGGTCTGCATAAAATCCAGCACAGGCATTACAATGCGGTAAAAGGTGTTATTAAGCGCAGCAAGGATCCCGAGGGGAAGTCCTATGCACATGGATATCAAAGTGGCGATCACCACCAGTGCAATGGTGCTCACCGCCGGTTCCCACAACCGCATGTTCCAGATGAGTGTGAGCCCGGCAAGGGTGAAAATTCCGACCCCGTATCCCTTTTTTCTTGTGGCGGCAAAGGTGGCTCCGCTTGCCAGGAGGATGAGCAGCCAGGGCGGGAAAAACATTATGGCCGAGACAATAAGGTCAATGCCTGCTTCAGTAAAGTGTGAAATGCTTTTGGTGATAAAGGAAAAATTTTCCACGAAAAAATCGATGCTGTTTTCGATGGTCTTTCCCACCGGTAATTTGTAAACTTCCATGGTTATTGTGCCCCCTGATTGGTTTCGGCAAGTCCGGTAAGAAGAGAGGTTTTGGTGATCACGCCGACGAACTTGTTCTCCGGGTCCAACACCGCAATGGGGTAGGGTTTGTCAGTCATCAGTTCAAACAGTTCGTTGGCGGGTTTGTCCGTGCTAACTGTTACATGATCCTGCCGGATAATATTGTCCAGATTCATGTCGCCTGCTTTTCGGGCTTTTGCAGCATCATCTATAGTGACAACCCCGGAGAGTTTCCAATCCTTTTTGACGAATATGTAGTCGGACCCGGTGGAGGCCATGCGTCTCATGGCGGTTTTAGGGCCGTCAGTCTCGTAGAAGGAGACTTCAAGGGGTTTCAGCATGACGTTTTCCGCCGTAATGATTTTGGACATGTCCACATCCTCGACGAATCTGGCCACATAGTCGTTTGCCGGGTTGGTGAGAATATCCTCGGCTGTCCCTTCCTGAACGATGATGCCGTCCTTCATAAGGATGATCCTGTCCCCGAGCTTGATTGCCTCGTCAAGATCGTGGCTGACAAACAGAATGGTCTTTTTGAGTTTTTCCTGGAGAGAGAGAAGTTCATCCTGCATGTCGCGCCTTATCAGCGGGTCCAGTGCGCTGAAAGCCTCATCCATAAGCATTATGTCGGCATCCAGGGCAAGTGCCCTTGCAAGGCCCACCCGTTGCTGCATTCCTCCGGAGAGCTGGGCGGGATAGGAGTTTTCCCATCCTTTCAGCCCCACCTGCTCGATGGCGGACATTGCAGCTTTAAAACGCTGTTCCTTTTCCATCTGTTTAACTTCAAGTCCGAACTCGACATTGGTTATAACGGTGCGGTGGGGAAAAAGGGCGAAATTTTGGAAAACCATGCCGAAGTGCTCCTGTCTGAACTGCCGAAGCTCTTCCCTTGAAAGGGCGGTTACGTCTTTGCCGTTTACAATGACCTTGCCGAAGCTGGGGTCGATAAGTCGGTTGACGCACCGTATCAGGGTAGATTTTCCGCTGCCTGACAGTCCCATTATTACGACCGTCTCTCCCTGGTTCACATGAAAATTCGCATCCACAACCCCCACTCCGTGGCCGGTCTGTTCCATTATCCGGTCTTTGGTCTCGCCACGGCTGATCATTTCCATAACATTTTCCGGGTCCGGGCCGAAAATTTTGTACAAATTTTCAACTCTTATTTTTTCCATAACTGTTTACCTGTTTTAATGGATTCTGTTTCCAGCTCTCTAAAAAGAGGGCCGTTCAGGCCCCCTTTCCGATTTGTTCCTTTTGCCCGCAGTGTTTTTAATTACACGGATTCAAGGAATTTTTTGAATGCATCAAGGCCGGGTTTGCCGTCCACGGTTTTTACGTTTTCAAACCACGGCTCGTAAACCTCTGGATGCTCCTTGATCCATTCAAGCCCGGCTGTTTCCGGATCAAGGCTGTCGTCCTCCTTGAGCATTTTCATGATGCTGTTGAGCATGGAGACCGGGAACTTGAAGTTTTTCAGGAATACGGCCACGTTGGGATATTCCTTGTCAAATCCCTTTCTGATATTTGTGTATACAGTTGCGGTCCCGTCATTGGCGCCGAAAGTCTCGCTGGTGGAACCTTTGAGGTATTTCATGTCGATGATTTCGTTCATGTAGTGAGGGGACCATCCCAGGAACACTATCCATTCCCGGTCTTTTACATAGGACTTGACCTGGGAGATCATCCCTGCTTCACTTGAGGATACTACCTCGAAATCACCGAGATTGAACATATCGTTGTCGATCATGGACTGGATCACCTGGTTGCCGTCGTTGCCCTCTTCGATTCCGTAGATTTTGCGGTCGAGCTTGTCAGCGTATTTGTGGATATCCTTGAAATCGTCAAGTCCGCCGTCCACCACATAGGAAGGAGCCGCCAGGGTGTATTTGGCTCCCGGCATGCTGGCGACATATTTGACCACGGTGCCCTTGTCGAAGTATTTGTTGGCAATGGTGGCCATGGAGGGCATCCAGTTGCCCAGAAATACGTCAGCTTCGTCGGTATCCAGTGCTTTGTATACAATGGGGACGGAGACCATGGTGTTGGATGCTTTGTAACCAAGTGATTCAAGTATGCTCACGCCGAGTTCGGTTTTCACGGTAACCCCGGTCCAGCTTACGCTTGCGAACCTGACTTCTTTTTTGGCAAAGCCGGTGCCGGTCAGTCCGAAGATGAGTAAAACTGAAATCAGAAACGGAATTTTAATTTTGTGTACCATAAATTTCTCCTTTAAGTTTGGTTTTAAGATATATCAATGAAGCCCCGGCATAGAGAACTCCTCTGCCGGGGCATTGATACGGAAGGTTATTGGTGTCTGTACCAGGGAGCGTCAGAGGCAGGGAGAGGTTCCTTGCCCGTGATCATATCCGCGGCCTTTTCCGCGATCATCATCACCGGGGCATAGATATTCCCGTTGGTAATGGCAGGCATAACCGAGGCGTCAACAACCCTGAGACCTTCGGTGCCGTGCACCTTAAGTTCAGAGTCCACAACAGACATTTCATCATACCCCATTTTACAGGTGCAGCTCGGGTGGTAGGCGCTTTCGCCTTCCCGGGCCACGAAATCAAGGATTTCGCCTGCAGTTTGCGATTGGGAGCCCGGAGCTATCTCTTTGCCCCTGAGTTCGTCAAATGCGGGTTGGCTGATAATTTCCCTGGATTTCCGGATGGCTTCCACCCACTCTTTTCTCTCCTTGGCAGTGGACAGGTAGTTGAACCGAATTGCCGGATACCGGGCCGGATCATCCGACTTGATCTTGACGTAACCGCGTACATCCGAGTTCATCGGCCCCACGTGGAGCTGGAATCCATGCCCTTCGTTCGGGGCTGATCCGTCATACCGGATTGCAATGGGCAGAAAATGGAACTGCAGGTTCGGGTATTCAACCTCATCATTGCCCCTTATGAAGCCGCCTGCCTCAAAATGATTTGATGCTCCCACGCCACGTTTGCCGAACAGCCATTGCGCTCCTATCCACGGTGCTTTCCATGCTTTCAGCGACGGGAATAGGCTCACCGGCTTTTTGCTGGCATACTGGACATAGAGTTCAAGATGGTCCTGGAGATTCTCTCCCACGCCGGGCAGATCCGCGATTGTGTCGATGTTGTGCGACTTGAGTTCGTGTCCGTTTCCGATACCGGAAAGCTGAAGCAGCTGCGGGGAGTTGATGGCACCGCCGCAGAGAATGATCTCCTGTCCGTGCACACGGTGAATTGAATTCCCTTTGGAGAACTTGACGCCGACCGCCCTGTTGTTTTCAAAGAGGATCTTGTGTACATGTGCATGGCACTGGATATCAAGATTGTTTCTTTTTTTTCTGACCGGGTGTATATACGCCCTTGCTGCGTTGTGCCTCCGGCTGTTGAGAATGGTGGCGTCAAAGCGGGAAAATCCCTCCTGCTGATATCCGTTAACATCATCGGTGATCGGATAACCGGCCTGCTGAACCGATTTGAAAAACGCGTCGAACAGCGGGTTGTCGCATTCCGGTGTTGTCAGGGCCAAAGGCCCCTCGTCCCCGTGGTAGGTGTCTGCTCCCCTCAGGTAGTTTTCAAATTTCTTGAAATAGGGAAGGCAGTGTGCGTAATCCCATTTTTCAAGACCTTTCTCCTGTGCCCATTTTTCATAATCCATGGCATTGCCCCGGATGTAGATCATGCCGTTGATGCAGCTCGACCCGCCCAGAACCTTGCCGCGGGGCTGATAAACCCGCCTGTTGTGCATGTACGGTTCGGGCTCCGATTCATACCACCAGTTGTATGTTTTCCCCTGCAGTGGGTAGGTAAGGGCTGCAGGCATGTGTATTCTGAAGTCCAGCCTGTGGTCCGGGCGTCCTGCTTCAAGTACGAGCACGCTTGCGGAAGGGTCCCGGCTGAGGCGGTTCGCAAGTACACTGCCGGCGGAGCCGCCGCCGATTATAATATAGTCGTAGTTTTGTTTTTCCATACGTCGATTCCTCCGAAATAAGAGCTTATTCAGTCATAAATTCCTGTTTTTTGGGCCGGCCTTCCTCTTTTTTGTCCTTGAGGCATCCGGTCAAAAGAACATAATGGTTGCCGATGGTGGAAAGGGCTTTCAACGGTTCCCCTTCAAAAATCTGCAGAGCTGTTTTCTGCCAGTTTTCTATGGTTTTTTTTCTGTAGTCCGGGTGTTCATAAAGTGCATAGTCATACGAGCTGAAGCCTTGCTGCACCGCTCTCATGATCCATTCAAAAACCGGGTTTTTGGACATCTGGGCAAGCCTGATATTCAGGTTTCTGTCTGCTTCGCTCAGTTTGTCCATGTCCGGTTCCGGCTCCATGTTCAGCTTTGCCAGTTTTTCAGCGTTCCTTAAAAGCTCCTGCTTTTCAGCTCTGTCAGCCCTGGCAATGGCAAGTGTGGTGATGGTTTTGTCTATACTCTCCCTGAGTTCGATTAAATGGTCGGGCTCAATGTGCTGCTGTTTTAGGAAGATGGAGAATGACTCGCTTGCGTTCGAGACCTCCACCTCCTTGACAAAGGCACCTCCCTTGGAGCCTTTTTTGACCTCGATCAGTCCTTTCTGCTTCAGGGCCCGCAATGCTTCCCTTATAACGCCTCTGCCGGTCTCGAAAAGGACCTGGAGCTCCCTTTCACTGGGAAGCCGTTCCCCGGGTTTTATTTTTTCTTCCATTATGGCCGCTTCGATCTGGAGGGCAATGTCTTCGCTTGCCCTGCCTCCGCCTTTGGCCGGAGTAAAAATCGGGTTCATTTTATACTGCTCCTTTAATGGTACTACTTATTTTGAGCTTTCGGGCCTAATTTTTCTCTGCATTAAAGGCAACGTTCCGTAATATAACACTTTTTTGTTTGCATGGGCCCTCTCTTTCCATCAGTTCGATTGAAATGGTACTACCAATAAGGTCGAGTGTCAAGAAGTTTTTTTGTGTTTTGCATGGGCCTCTTTTTGGATTGACACTGTATTTCCTTAATGGTAAGAAAATCAGGATTACTATTAACGGTTTTTTCGCGAACAGGAGTTTGATATGATTGGTGGAATAGGGATGCCGGAGCTGATAATTATTCTGGTTATAATTCTGATTATTTTCGGGGCGGGTAAGCTTCCGGAAATCGGGGCCGGGTTGGGTAAAGGAATAAAGAATTTCAAAAAGGCGACAAAAGATCCTTCTCTGGAGGATGAATCAGAGAAGGACACGACGGAGCAGATAGAAGAGGACAAGGACAAGGACAAAGATAAGGATAAAGGCTCCTGAGTCGCGTATTCGTATTGATGCAGCCGCAGGTCCGAATATGCGGCTGCCGCCCCTCCGCTGAATTTGAGGCTGTGCAGCCCAGCTCATCTCCATAAGATTGTAGTGATTTTTGATTAGACGTGATAATCCGGCCCACATTTATTACAAAAATGTAATTTCTGTCGCCTGAAGAATTACATTTTTGTAATAATAGGACAGGCTTTTGTTGTTGTGGTTGCCCCCAAATCATGGGATATGCCCCAAAAGGGCCGGATCTCAGTCATGGCACATTCATTGCATATTAATTATGAATATGAAAAGCAATGAAGCAAATATATTGACCCGGAAAAGGGAACAGCTCATAAAGGATTTTCTCGCCGGGAGGGATGCTCCTCTTCTGGAGGATCTTACCACGGCGCTGGATGAGTATTTCTACTCGGTGTTTGCAGACAGTGTCACCGCGGAAAAACTCAACTCTGCAGGAAACCCGTTCGCGCTTGTGGCCCTTGGAGGATACGGCAGGCAGGAGCAGTGCATTCATTCCGACGTGGATCTGCTGATCCTGTTTGACAAAAAGGTGCCCCCTGATGCGGAGACGTTTATACAGGAAGCGATATACCCTCTCTGGGATGCCAGGTTCGAAGTCGGTTACGGTGTCCGTACGGTCCCGGAGAGTATTGCCATGGCGTTTGAAAGATACGATATCCTTACCACTTATCTGGATGCACGGTTCATATGCGGGGCTTCTCATATTTACTCCGCGTTCATGGAAAGGTTTTTGACAAAACTGAACAAGCCCGAATACCTCAAAAATACA